>NZ_CP098806.1:2821500-3135000 GCF_023822005.2 Dyadobacter fanqingshengii | reverse complement strand
CAGTAGTATTGCCAAAACGTTGAATGTTGTTAACGACTTGTGCCTCATCGAGTCCTAATTGCTGGCGGACATAGTCACTGATGCGGATATTTGCCTGATGTGGAACCAGTAAATCCAGGTCGCTTTGCTGGAAACCGTTGGCTTCCAGAGCTTCATTAATAACCTCCCCGAAACGGACTATAGCGTGTTTGAAGACGGCATTTCCATTCATATGCACGTTGAAACCGCCTTCATCCAGCATCTCTTTTGTTGCTGCCCGGCCGGGCCTGCTGCTACCTGGTTCTTTTACAAAAAGATCCTCTGCAAAACGTCCGTCTGCGTGAAGGTGTGTAGATAATATACAATGTTGGGGATCTTCAGTGGCGGTAAGAACCGCTGCTCCTGCACCGTCTCCAAAGATTACAGCCGTATTTCTGCCCGCAGTGGACTTGTCGATCCAGGACGACTGGATCTCGCTGCCGATAACCAGCGCTGTCTTGTACATGCCGGACTTAATGAATTGGTCTGCAATGGAAAGCGCATATACAAACCCTGAACATTGCTGGCGAATGTCGATTACGGGCTTTCCATCCATGCCCAGCTCACGCTGCATTAAAAACGCGGATCCGGGAAAGAAATAATCGGGAGTAATGGTGGCATATATAATAACATCGATATCATTAGGCTCCAAACCTGCGCGTTCCAAAGCTTGCCGGGATGCTGCGGCAGCCATGCTGTAATTGGTATCTTTCCCGTGCTCGAAATAGCGGCGTTCCCGAATTCCGGTCCTTTCCTGAATCCATTCATCCGATGTCTCCATCCATTTGGTCAGGTCATTATTCGTGATAACGTTATCAGGAACATAATATCCAAGACCAGTAATTCTAGAGAAAGCCATATTTTTTTACAGAAAATTTACGTGAAATACAGGGGCAAAGTTGCAATAAAAACTAAATGTTACCAATCGATCTATTCTTTTTAGTAACGTTATCCACAACGGAAAGAATGACATAAAGAATGATAATGGCAGGAACGGCGAGGATTTTGAGCGTCAGGATCAAAACGACTGTAAGTGCGATCAACAGAAATCGGAATTCGTTCCCTTTCCATCCGAAATGTTTGAATTTCAATGCAATGAGCGGCATTTCCATCACAAGCATGAAAGACATTACCACCGAAAGTATCAGCAGATTGGTCGTGTTGACAATAATTTCTTTCCAAAATGGATCCTCGGTCAGAATGATAATAGGCAAGGACGCGACCAGCATTGCGTTGGCGGGTGTGGGCACGCCAATAAACGAATCGGATTGACGCGGATCATTATTGAATTTCGCCAGCCTGATCGCAGAGAAAATGGCGATTATAAAGGCAGGGTATGCCTTCCAGATGCCGAACAGGTCTGGAATGCTTTGCATGAGCAGCTGGTAAACGATAATGGAAGGCAGCAAGCCGAATGTTACCATGTCAGCCAGTGAATCAAGATCCTTTCCGATGGCTGAACTCACTTTCAGTAATCTGGCCAGGAAGCCGTCAAAAAAGTCAAAAACAAGTGCTACGCCAATCAGAATACAGGAAATGACGAGATTGTTATGAAACGCTTCTACAACTCCTATGCATCCGCACAGAAGATTTCCACAGGTAAGGGCGTTGGGAAGGTTGCGGCGGATCATATTATCTGAAAAAAGGATTGTTTTTCTTTTCGAAACCGATCGTAGTGGCTTGCATATGTCCGGCGTAAACTTTGTAATCGTCCGGCAATGTAAACATTTGGGTACGAATGCTTTTTAATAATGTTTCATGATTTCCCCCCGGCAGATCGGAGCGGCCTATGCTCATATAAAACAGCACATCACCGCCGATCACGAAATGATCGGCATGGCTCACAAACGCGACGTGACCCGGCGCGTGACCGGGGACAAAAATGATTTCCAGCTCTGAGTTTCCAAACTTTACGATTTCTCCTTCTTTCAGGTAACGATCAATTTCGGGCTCATCAAACTGGTAAAAACCGTAATTAGACGAATAGGTTTTTACTGCTTTTAAATAAGGCTCATCGATTTGGTGCAGCGCGAACGGAATGTTATACTTCCGCTTTAACGCCGCAACGCCCAGAACGTGGTCAATGTGTGCATGCGTGTTGATAATTTCGACGGGTTTCAGGCCTTTGGCTTCAATAAAATCATACAATTCCTGGTACTCATCTTTCTCTACACAGCCCGGATCAATAATGACCGCTTCACCCGTTTCGTCATAAAGCACATAAGTATTTTCCTGAAACGGGTTAAATGTAAATGTCTGGACTGTGATCATTCTAAGTTCGAAAAAGCGGTTAAGATGCGGCGAAGTTACAAAACCATCGTGAAAGAAGCCGTTAGGGAGCCAAAAACAAAAGCGCCACCGCATTTCAAATGCGATGGCGCCCAGGACTGCGTTATGTTCAAAAGCAAAACCTCATTGAGCCGTAAGAAAGACCTTAATGCGGTCGTAATACAATATTGTAAGTCCTTCAAACCCGGAATCGGTGCCGACAAAAAGCCATATTTCGCCAGCTTCGTTCGGTTTGACGGCAATCGTTTTACTGCCTGAATTCTTTTGAGCCAGCTTGTAAACTGTCTTGTCGTCGCCGTTGGAAACGTTTCCTAAGATAATCGCGTCTGCACCCTCCTGAGATTGCGCACCTTTGTCCAGGTTAAACTCATACATTTTGTCTTTAATCTGCCGGGTCGGCTGCACACTGGATGCGCCGGCTTTGAGATATACCGAGCTTCCCGGTGAGCCACCGATCCCCACGCTGTTTTCAGGATAATTTGTTCCCAAAGTCACCTCGAATGTTACATTGTAGATCTTGTTAGGATCAAAGCCCGTCACCTTCTTTTTGAGATACATAAACATATCGTCGGCCCGGTTATGACTTTGCATTCTGTATGCATACTTGCTCGTATCCAATCCGAACGGCAAACGTGTCCGTGATGCACTCATTTCAAATGTAGTGGAATCGGTTTCGGTCGAGTATTCCGAGAATTGTGCGACCCAGCCATCCGCTGCCGTCTCAAAAGCCGAATCTGAAATAAATACCGGATTCAGCGAGTCATCATCATTGCAGGCTGACATCAATCCAGTCAGTGACAAGGCCGAAAATAAAATCCATTTTTTCATGGCGAAGTAAAGTTTTTGTAGTTGAGTTATTGACTTCAATGACCATTAAGATCAGTTCACCCCGCACATGGTTGGAAAGATCGTATAATTTTTTGTTCCTTACCCAATCAGAAAAATTGCAGGCTTCTTGTGCAGATCGGGTTTGTTTGCCTTCCAGTTTTTCACAGACATTGTTTTAATGAACTCATCCTCAGCAGTCACATTAGCAGCAATACACAGCATTGTATCCGTTGCACAAGTTTCAAGGATCGCATCTAAAAACGAATCATTGCGAAAGGGAGTTTCCATGAAAATCTGCGTCTGACCGCTTTGCCGGGCGTCCCGTTCCAGCTGTTGTAAGGCTTTTTTTCTTTCGGACTTATCAATGGGCAAATAGCCGTGGAAAGCAAAGGACTGCCCGCTTAACCCGGACGACATTAAGGCCAGCAAAATGGACGACGGCCCCACCAGCGGCACGACCTGGATATTCAGTCTGTGCGCAATCCCAACGGCCACGGCACCAGGATCCGCAACGCCGGGACATCCTGCTTCCGAGAGCACACCGGCATCCTCGGTAAGCCTCCGCATATGCTCCACTGTGACGTGCTCAGGCGTATCCTTATGCAATTCAATGAAGGTAAGCTCATCGATCACCTTACCTAGTTTCAAACTGCTGATGAAGCGCCTGGAAGTCCGGACATTCTCCACAAAAAAGACATTCAAATTTTGGATCGTGCTAAGGATCTGGGGGCTTAGCACTTGCTGCTGAGTACCATCTGCAAGAACCGTAGGAATAAGGTAAAGCTTTGTATGGGGCTGATTCATAAGTTAATGTGAAATTTAAATTTTCTTCCAACCTTATTCATACGATTTGTATCATATATGAAAGAACAAAGTTAAAAACAATGAAACGGTTACTATACATACCCTTCTGTATCATGCTCATGTTGTCGTGCAAAAAAGACTCCATGGATACTTTAAGCGCCGCCGACTTTTTATCTATTCAGGGCAAATGGTATTTGTCGGCAACTGAAAAAAACGCGATCAATGGCACGAAAAACGTGTGGGAACCCATTGAACCCAGCAAAGCCGACACATTGGTCTTTCGATCCGATGGCGTAATCCTGGATCCGGACGGAAAGCCTGCCTGCTGCGCTCCCGGAATACTCATCATTAATGGTGTGGTCATGGATGTAAAGCCTCAGATAGCCCTTCCGGCAAACCCGTTATGCGCGCTTGTCAATTGCGGGAACTGCCCGAGTTGGGAAATTCAACTGTCTGGCAGTGAAATGATCGTGAAGCCCTGCAACAATCCAAGGCTTAAATTTGTCAGGTAGTCTCATCCAGGAATTTTAAAAGCGCCGCAACAAAGGCTTTCGGTTGCTCCGCCTGCACCCAGTGCCCGGCATCCGCAATGGTTTCGAGTCGCGCATTCGGGAATATTTTTAGTATCCCTTCCCAGTCTTCATCAACAATGTATTTGGAGTTCCCGCCTTTGATAAACAGGGTGGGAGCTTCAATTTTTTGTTTTGACACAATTTCCGCGCCTACTTTGCTCATGTCCGAGGTCAGGACGGGCAGGTTGAAACGCCAGCCGAAGCCGCCTTCTTCTTTTCGATACAGGTTTTTCAGCAGAAATTGGCGCACTGCTAAAATGGGTTCGTATTCGCTGAGGGCTTCATCCGCCTCATTTCTGCTTTCTATTTCATTGATAGGAATCGCATTCAGTCCTTCCAGAATCCTTTTATGATGAATCGGATAGGCTTTTGGGCCGATATCCACAACCACGAGCTCCTTAATGCTTTCGGGATAAGTCACTGCATATTCCATCACCGTCTTTCCGCCCATCGAATGTCCGATGAGGATAGGATCCGTAATTTGATGTTCGTCCAAAAAACCTTTTAGATCGGCTGCCAATGTCGGGAAATCAAGCGGGCCTTCCTGCGGAGAACGTCCGTGGTGACGCTGGTCTACAAGGAAAACTTTGAAGCCACGTTCGGAAATGTTTTTGCCGATAGTAAGCCAGTTGTCGAGGAAGCCAAAAACGCCGTGAAGAATGATCAGCGGCCTTCCGCTATCTCCAATTTGTTTATAATTGAGTTGCATGAAAATGCTGGTTAAATGGTTTTTGCCTGAGTAGAAATAATACTAACTACTTTATTTCAATCCCAAAAGCATGAATTGCAAAAGTCGCTAAAAAAACCTGTCGGGACATCAAAAATTGCTTTAAAAGCGCAGGGACGCATCCTTACTATTCTTAACAATTTGTTAATGCAAAAAATATTGAAGTATTGTTACAGATTTATGCATTATTCCAACAAATCAGGCAGTTACGTTTATTAGTATTGCATTTTAGTAGGATTTACAATTTTGTTATTAAAATAAAAAAGAATTTATTTTACGGTAAATGTAGCTCATCGCTCTCGGTGAAGCTTCCCATATAACAAACCAAATCAACCAAATTTATGAACGGGAAAAGTTTACTTTTCAGGGCAGCGAGCCTAGCGCTGGTTGTCTTCCTATTATCCCTGTTTAGTCCCGATGTCCGGGCGCAGGTAACTTCATCAGCAATTACGGGTCGTGTAGCGGACAGCAAAGGAGATGTGCTGCCGGGAGCGACCGTAGTAGCCATTCACGTTCCATCCGGAAGCAAGTATGGTTCTGTTACAAATGATCAGGGACTTTACACGATCCCTGCAGTTCGCGTTGGCGGCCCTTATACGGTGACCGTTTCATTCGTTGGTTTCAGCGATAAATCGCAAGACAACATCTTTGCAAACCTGGGAACAGCCGCGAATGTAAACTTTGATTTACAGGACGGTTCTACGGAGTTAAGTGAAGTTATTGTAACGGGAGCCGGAAGCGATATTTTTAGTTCGGACCGCACGGGAGCTGCTACAACCTTCAATAAAGGCTTGCTAACCAGCCTGCCAACATTGGGAAGAACACTGAACGACATTACCAAATACAATGCATACGGCAACGGACGCTCTTTTGGAGGCCAGGACAGCCGTTACAATAACTTCACCATTGACGGTTCTGTTTTTAACAATGGTTTCGGGTTGGGTAACGAAGCTGCGGCAGGTGGCCGGACAGGTTCTTCCGCGATCTCGCTGGATGCGATTGAAGAGGTTCAGATCAACATTGCTCCTTATGACATTCGCCAGTCAGGGTTTGCAGGCGCGGGCATTAACGCGGTAACCCGCTCCGGTACAAACGAATTCTCAGGTTCTGTATTCCATTTTTTCAAGAACAAAAGCCTGGCAGGTGAAAAAGCGAACGGTAGTAAAATTAATATTACCGAGTTCAACGAAAAGACAACAGGGTTCCGTTTGGGCGGGCCGATCATTAAAAACAAGCTTTTCTTCTTTGTTAACGGAGAGTTCGTGAAACGTTCGAGCCCGGCACTGGATTTTGTACTGAACCGTGGCCAGACGGGCGACAATGGCAATGTGTCCCGCACAACTGCCGCCGATATGGAAGATCTGGGCAATTTTATGAGAGAGAAATTTGACTACAACATTGGCGCAATTGACGGGTTCAATAACGAAAACACGAGTAAAAAATTTCTTGCACGTATTGACTACAACATCAGCGACGCACATAAACTGACATTGCGTTACTCGCACCACGATTCGGATTCTGATGTGTTGATCAGCCAGAGCAACAGCAGCAACACAGCAGGCTTTGGTAACCGCACCAACTCATTATCGGCGATCTCTCCTGAAAATACAGGATACATTATCCAGGATAACACACGCTCGTTTGTAGCGGAACTAAACTCCAACTTCGGCGGCAAATTCGCAAACAACCTGATCGGAACATTCAACAAGCAGATCGAAGACAGGAAATACAAAGCGCCTATTTTCCCGACGGTGGAAATTCAGAAAGACGGATCAACTTACACGACCATTGGTTCCGATCCATTTACGCCTAACAACCGTCTGGATTACTCGACACTGAATATCACCGATAACCTTACGTATTTCGCTGGAAAGCACACATTAACAGCCGGTGCATCTTACGAGTATTTCAAATCGAACAACCTGTTCTTTCCGACTTCAAACGGGGTTTACGTGTTCAAATCGATCCAGGATTTCAAAAATGCAGCCAATGCGTATCTCGCTAATCCTAATTTGACAGTGGCTCCGGACACATTGGTTCGTTTCAACTATCGTTACTCATTGCTTCCGGGCCAGGCACCACCTTGGCAGGAGTTTAAGACACAGACAATCAGTCTTTATGTGCAGGACGAATATCAGGTTGCGCCAAACTTCAAGGTTACGGCCGGTCTTCGCGGAGATTATATCACCATTCCGAACACATCGAAACAATATTACAATGCGGACGTAGCAGCATTAACATTCAAAGACAACGAAAATAAGGATTATAAAGTAAACACAGGAAATGTTCCAAAAGCACGTGTTTACCTTTCACCTCGTTTGGGTTTCAACTGGGATGTTAACGGAAACAGAACTACACAGGTTCGCGGAGGAACAGGTTTGTTCCTGTCAAGAATTCCTTATGTATTGATTTCAAATCAGTTGGGTAACAATGGTGTGAACTCTGCTACACTTGGATTTAGCAACACAGTGGACTATCCATTTACATTGGACCCTTCAAGATACAATCCGAAAGACACTAAAAAGCTGACTGGCTATCAGGTGAATGCTTCTGATGAGAATCTTAAATTCCCACAGGTTTGGAAAAGCAACATTGGTATCGATCAGCAACTGGGCTGGGGTGTAATTGCAACCGTAGAAGGTATTTTTAATAAAAACTACAACGCACTCCGTTACATCGATGTGAACCTGAAACCTGCATCCGCAGAATTCGCTGGCAGCGACAACCGTGACCGTTTCCCTGCATCCGGGCTCGCCGGACAAGCTGCAACAGCGGCGCGTTTGATTAACGGAGACGTTTCCAATGTTTATGTTTTAACCAACACAAATAAAGGATATTCGTACTCTATCACCGGTAAACTGGAAAAAGCGACAACACGCGGCTTTGGCGGAATGGTGGGTTATACTTATGGACAGGCAAAAGATGTTGCATCTGTTTCCAGTACAGTTGAAGGTAACGTTCCAGGGATCAATGGTCTGAATAATCTGGATCTTGCGTGGTCTGGTAACGATCTGCGTCACCGTTTTGTAGGTTATGTTTCTTACAGAAAAGAATATGGCGGCAAAATTGGCGGTGCAACGATGATCACATTGGGAGGCGTTTCCAACAGCGGATCGAAGCTTTCTTACATCAGCTCGACGGACATGAATGGTGACGGTCAGAATAATGATTTGCTGTATGTGCCGAATAGCGCGTCCGAAGTCAATTTTGTCACTTCAACTACGACCGTGAATGGCAAAACTTATACATTCTCACCAGAGGAGCAGGCAGCGGCTTTCCAGAGCTACATTGACAGCCATCCTTATTTGTCGAAGAAAAAAGGGCAATACACAGAGCGTAATGGCGGAGCTTATCCCTGGTTGACGCGTTTTGACCTAACAGTTGAGCAGGATTTTTATGTAAAAGTGGGAGCGAAGGACAAGAAGAACATTATCCGTCTTCGTGCCGACGTTTTCAATATCGGAAACATGATCAACAACAAATGGGGCGTAGGAAATCAGGTTACTGTTTCTTCAAACTCAACACAGTCTAACCCGCTCAACTTTGCAAGTGTTTCCGCTGATGGCGTTCCGTCATACAGAATGGGAACGCAAGTAATTGCTGGTGAGACAGTTTTGGTTCGCGATGCTTTTGTGAAAGGTCGTACGATCAATGATGTTTGGCAGGCACAAATTGGTATCCGCTACATTTTTAACTAATGATCGGTAATCCATTCACCAAATAGCAAAAATGCCTGTTCCGGTTTGGGACAGGCATTTTTGTTGAATATAAGTCTGAATTTTACTTCTGTTCTTTTTCGGCCTTCGCCATGATCGACTCAACTCCTGCGCGATAACCTTCTATGATCAGGCGGGAAATATCATCCGAATTGAAATGTTGTAGATCCAGAAAAAGCGGTGCAACCGGACGCACAACCGTTAGTTTCAGTGGCTTACCCCTCAAATTGGAACGGTCCACGAAAGATTCAGCCCAGGAAATATTGCTGTTCACGATCTGATTGACGGTAATGTCTCTTACACGCTCAATTAATGTGATCAGGTTGCGTGAATTCATGTCTTCCGGTTGATATAGCAGTGGCGAATGGCACGCTATAAGCACAATCTCCGTTGCGCCGTCTTCAATGGCTTGCCGGATTGGCGCCACCTCGCGTAAACCGCCATCCAGGTAAAGCTGCTGCTCGATTTCAACCGCAGGCATCAGCATAGGAATGGAGGAACTTGCATACACGTAACTCAAAAAATGCGCATGATCCGGTGAAGCATATTTAATTTCCCCGCTGCCAATGTTCACCGCGCCTACTTTAAGCTTAACCGGATTATTATGAATAAACGCGTCGTTCACGTGCTTGCGTATGAGTGAATGCAGGGGCAAAGGGTCAACAATCCCGTCGAAACGGCTCATTAATGTGTTCATACCCAGCATGACCCGGGAGCGGAGCATGGAAATGTCCTGCGGCTGCGTAATGTTCTTGATCCAGAATTCCAGCAGTTTTCTTCCGGCAACAGGCCATTGGATTTGCTTCTTTTCGTGCAGCTGTTTGCCCGCTTCATTCACCAGAAATGTCGCGTTTAATGCACCAACAGAAATGCCATAGATCATTTCAGGTTCAAAACCATTTTCCAGCACAGCCTGTATCACACCGACCTGAAATGCCCCTTTCATTGATCCTCCTCCCAACACCAGTGCTTTCATGTGATATCTTATTTTTTCAATTCTAAACATTTTCAAAATAAAATTGGTATAAACAGAAGATTTTATTCCAAATTTGAAGATTAGAGTTCAGAAGCAGGAAAACCAAAAAAATATACTTTCGCTTCTGTTCAGCGCCTTTTTTATCAGGAGGGACTGTTGAAGCCCTCGTCCATTAATATGACCCTTTCAATAAAGGAAATTCAGGTTCCGGTTGCAGATGAAATGAAGGCTTTTGAGCACAAGTTTCGTCAGTTTATGAAGAGTGATGTAATGCTGCTGGACCAGATCATGAATTACATCGTCCGCCGCAAAGGCAAGCAGCTCCGACCCATGTTTGTGTTTCTTTCAGCCGGTGTCTGCGGCCAGATCTCCGAATCGACTTACCGGGGCGGTGCATTGATCGAACTGCTCCATACGGCCACGCTCGTTCACGATGATGTTGTGGACGATTCCAATTACCGCCGCGGGTTTTTCTCTGTCAATGCATTGTGGAAGAATAAAATAGCCGTGCTTGTGGGCGATTATCTGCTTTCGCGCGGATTGCTTTTATCCGTCGATCATGGAGAATTTGATATCCTCAAAATCGTTTCCACAGCGGTGAGGGAACTCAGTGAAGGCGAGTTGCTGCAAATTGAAAAGGCACGCAGGCTGGACATTAACGAGGAAGTTTACTATCAGATCATTAAACAAAAAACAGCCTCGCTCATCGCGTCCTGCTGCGCGGTAGGCGCCAGTTCTGTGGGTGCAACGACGGACATTGTGAAGCGTATGCATGCTTTTGGAGAAAAAGTGGGAATGGCGTTTCAAATCAAAGACGATCTTTTTGATTACGGCGAGGATGAGATCGGGAAACCGCTGGGCATCGACATTAAGGAGAAGAAAATGACGCTCCCGCTCATTTACGCGCTGAATAAGGCAACCTGGCTGGAGAAGAGAAAGATCATTAACATTATCCGCAACGAAAGCCACAAACCCAAGAAAGTAAGCGAAGTAATCGCGTTCGTTAAAGACTCCGGCGGCCTTGGTTATGCGCAGCAGGTTATGCAACGCTATGTGGAGGAAGCCCGGGCACTATTGCACGAATTTGCAGACTCCCCACACCGGCATTCACTCGAACAGCTCGTTCAATATACAATTGAAAGAAGTAAGTAGTTGATTAATAATAAATTAGCTATTTGCTTGAAGGTTGAAAAGGAAAATATGTAAGTAACTATAATAATATGACTAAACTTTTAGTTATGTTAGCACTTCCATAAAAAACCTTTTTGTCATGAAAGCTATTTTATCTGCATTGATCTTTTTGTGCGTGCAAACCGCATATGCACAAACCAAGGTCATATCCGCGAAAAACGTTGCAAAAGAAGGTGTAGACAACATTAAACTGGCCAATGAATATAACAATGCCGAACCCGCATTGCTAACAGAGGTCATGAAAAAGACAAGCCTGATCATTGCATCTGCATTTCCTGAAAACCCAAATCCCGGGATCAGTGTGTTCACACAAATTTATGTCAACGAGTCAGGAAGCCTGGACTATCTCATTTTCGATATTCAAACGGGAGAAGGATACAATAAAGATTCTCTCGACGAACATACTAAATACGCGTTCGTAACCGGATTCGACGGTTGGAAGGTTTCCAAACCCGGTAAAAAATTCTCCGTTGTAGCGATCAGGACTGTCGGGAAACAGCCTGTTGTCCGCGAAGTGAGGCGCGGGGATAGTTCGGTGGTTGATCTGAAAACGGCGCTGGTTTTTAAGGATACATTAAAAATTAAACGGCTCTATTTGAATCAATTGGAATTGAAGACATTGCCGGATGTTATTTACCGCTTTCCCAACTTGGAAGAGTTGTATGCCGGAGATAATGAGTTACAAACGCTGAACATTAACATGGAGCGGCTTCCCAGACTCAAACAGCTTCATTTGCAAAAAAATCAACTAAGCAATAACGGTTTTGAGCTTTCTTCCAACAAGACATTAACATTGCTGAATTTAAAGGAAAATAAATTCAAGGACATTCCAGGCGCCGTCTCCAAATCAAAAAAGCTTACAACACTGTGGCTTGGCGGAAATGAACTTACTGCCTTATCCAATCGCAGTTTCAGAAAGTTGAAGCAAGTGCACGATCTTAATTTTTACAAGTCCGACATTTCTATTTTGCCAAAAGGAATTAAAAAGATGAAGAACCTGGAAGTTTTGGATTTGTATTATAACAAACTGGAAACGCTGCCGAACAGCATTACCAAACTGAAAAGGTTAACACATCTTGCCGTTTCCTACAACCAGATCAAAGCATTACCCGAGCGCATTGATAAACTGAGCAAGATTCACACGCTGTATGCGCATCATAACCGTTTGAGCAAACTGCCACCCAGCATTACCAGAATGCAAAATCTGAAAATTCTTGATCTGGGATTTAACTGGTTTACAAATTTCCCTGCGGAACTTACAGCTTTTGTGAAACTGGAGGAACTGGACCTTTCTTCCAACAACTTTCCCGATTTCCCCGAACAGCTTTTGGAGATAAAGCAATTGGAAAAGCTCTATCTCCGGGGTAACCCGTTTGTCAAAGAAGATGCTGAGAAAAAATACAGCAGACAGCTCGGGCAGCTAAAAAGCAAGAACATTGAAGTGTTTTATTAATCTACCAATTCCACCAGTAAGTGAATTTCAACACAACGGCGCGGTTCTTAACCCGGAAATTTTCGGGCAGATAATTGTCCGTATAAACGATAAAAAGATCTGACGCGGGCTTATAGCGCCATTGCAAACGTGCATTGAGGTTGATGTTGTCCGCCTGGTTGTTATACTGCATGAATGTAGTAAAGAACAGGTTGTTGGTGAATGTAAAGTCCAACCGCGGCCCTACCAGCCACAATTGTGTTCTTTTCCACGGCTCGGGCAGGCGAATATCGTTGTAATTCCCGGCCATTGTGATAGCGACGTAAGGCTGCACGCGATAGCCTAGCTCGGCGCGCAGGTTGTTGCGGTGGCCGTTTTGATAATAACCGCCAAAAATACCCGAAGCGGCAAAAGTAAGGCGGTTTTGCGGGCCGGAAACAATATCGAAACCGGTGGCTTTCCAATTGTGCTCGCTGCCGGTCGGTAAAGTTCCTACACCCAGGTTAGTAGGGTCAAAAGGTCTTAATAACCGCACATAATTGCTTGAACCCCAGACTGCCACCGTGGCACGGTTGATGAAGTTAAGATTGTAGGAAAGGATAAATTCCCTGTCGCTGAGGCTGAATTTTTTGTCCCAGAAAACATTGCTGATCAGCTTGGGGCCGTGGCTGATGATTTTAGGATTTTTTATAAAAAACAGGTAACCAATGTTCGGGCTGATCTTATAATAACCCATTCGTACCGCGTTGGGCACGTAACCTACTTCTGCATTAAAATTTTTGCCCACATATTCATGCTGCCATTGCCAGAAGAAATTGGCCTTATTGAATTTTAAATCAGCCGCATGCGTAAAATCATCCGTTGACTTTCCGGGCGTAAAAGATTTGAGCACCATCACTTTTCCAGTCCAGAGATTTTTGGCGCTCGCAAGGTTAAATTCAGCTCCAATGTTACGGTTATAGCGGTTTGTGGCGCTATGCTGCTCCAAATTATAGTTGGTGGCATCTTTGTTTACAAAAATAAAACGCACGTTGGAACGCGCCAGCAGCTGTCTTTGCAATGCAAAAACCGCGTAGTTATTTCTGGGGGTAAGGCTGTCAGATGAACCCGTTTGCACATCCAGAACGCCTATCCGCCAATTCTTGTTGATCTTTCCGCTCATACGCGCCCCAAACTGGATGGGGACGCCCAATCCTATGCGCCGGGAGAAAAAAGGCCGAATGGTAGCGTACCCGAAGTTGGCGAAAAGGTCAGCGTTTTCCAGGAAGAACTGGCGGCGTTCCGGGAAAAAGAGCTCGAAACGGTCCAAATTGGTCTGCTGCACGTCCACATCCACTTGCGAAAAGTCGGGGTTAACCGTCAAATCCAGGTTAAGGGAGGGTGTGAGGCCGATTTTGACATCTCCTCCGACTGTTGGTTTGTATTTATTGGGCGTGTCTTTTTGGAAATCTTTGGTCAAACGATTTGCAAAATAGGGAATAACGGAAATGTTCGGGCCAGGATTGGGCGGCGGCACGTCCCACGCGAGCACGCCCGTATAGGCAAGCGAAGCGGAAGGAAACTGGCGTGGGACAGGCGCCCAGGCCGATTTTTCTGAAATGGTCAGGTCCTGACGGCTGAAATTAATGCCCCATTTTGTGATCCCTGGTTTGTAGCGAATGCTTTTAAAAGGAATCGCAGCTTCCCACACCCACTTATCATCATCATTTTTTACAGCGCTCACCCATTTATTGTCCCAACTCAGATCGACGGTTCCTCCGTCTCCCTGCTGGCCATCCCATGGAGCGCCCGCAGCATTGGCGCCAAATGAAAACCCGTTGGTTTTGTCGTCAAATGTGTCCATGAAGAGCAGGAAATTATCATTTTTCCCGAAAGAAAAGTCCCTTTTCAGCGATTCGACAATGATGGAGCCTTTAATTGGTTTGTAATTAATAACCAGAATGTAGAGGTTATCCTTATCATAACACATTTTCACGTCTGTAAGCGCCCTGGAAAAACTGGTGTCCATGGGCGTGATCATGAAAAAATTGTTAGCGACCTCAGCGGATTCCCATGCGAGATCGTCGGCCACGCCGTCAATGTTCAGGGAAGACGTTGCGGAATGAATATTGTATTGATATTTTTCATTGGGTTTCTGAGCAATGCTTTTGGAAATGATTAAACAGAAAAAAATAAGGATTAGGATAGAAATTTTTCGCACTTGATCGGGGTGTAGGAATGTATGGAATGTAGGCTTAAATGCTTTTTTTACTCTCTAAACCACTTTGCATCCGCATAAAATGTACCAAAAGGCACCAGCGAAGAAATGAATGACAGCAAGGATTTTTTGAAAGTCCAGCTTCTTTCCGTGGCAACCTGGATTAACAAAACAACAAAAAGGACGAAAAGAACGCCGTGAGCCATGCCCACTACTCGGACAGCTTGTGGAAGTCCTGCGATATATTTTAGCGGCATAGCAATGCCAAGCAAAACGAGGTAAGAAATCCCTTCGAGAAATGCAACTATCCGAAGGCGGCCCAGGGCAGACTTAATCAGCGTGGAGATCATATTTAATTGACAGTAAGCGTAAAAATAGAATTGTAAATATACGCTTCAAAAGCTTTGGAAAGGCAGGAATAACTAAAATTCAAACATCAACGTTTATGACAAAATCAATTTTTACATGTCTGCTCGCGCTTGCGGGTTTTTATTCAATGGCGCAGGGCTTTAAGGTGTCCGGGAACGTTCGGGATGCGCAGGGAGAGCCGCTGGTTGGCGCCTCGGTTTTGGAAAAAGGCACCAATAATGGCACTATAACGAATGGGAGCGGAGCCTACACGCTTTCTGTTTCCCGGTCAAATGCAGTGATTGTTGTTACGTTTGTTGGTTACAACATTGTAGAGCGGGAAGTTGCGGCGAATGCGGTCCAGAATTTCACATTGGCAGATGCATCCATCTTGAACCAGGTGACCATTGTTGGTTCGCGCAACGGTAACCGCTCGTCCACGGATACGCCATCGCCTGTGGATGTGATTGATATTCGGGAGATTACGACGAAACAAGGTCAGCTGGATGTGAATCAGCTGCTTCAATTTGCTGCTCCTTCTTTTAATTCCAACAGGCAAACCGGCTCCGATGGGGCCGATCACGTGGATCCTGCTTCCCTTCGCGGACTTGGGCCGGATCAGACATTGGTTCTAATTAATGGAAAAAGGCGTCATCAGTCCGCATTGGTCAATCTATTTGGCTCACGAGGTCGTGGAAATACAGGGACTGATTTAAATGCAATTCCGGCAGCCGCCATTGAGCGCATTGAAATTTTGAGGGACGGTGCCGCAGCCCAATATGGTTCGGATGCGATCGCGGGCGTGATCAACATTGTTTTGAAGGAAACTGTTAACCAGCTTGCTGCAAATGTAAATGCGGGGATTTATAAAGCAAACTATCGTTTTGACGACAAGAGCTTCGATGGCCTCAATTACAATGTGAATCTTAATTATGGCTTTAAACTTGCTGAGAAAGGCTTTTTGAATGTGACAGCCGATTATAATTTCCGCGATCATACCAACCGTGCGAACACTGTTTCCGATGAAGCGGATCTCGCCAGAAGACAATATGGCGACCCGAAGATCAATAATGCTGCGTTGTATTATAATGCGAAGGTTCCCGTCGGCCAGAATGTTCAGGTTTACAGTTTTGGGGGCATTAACAAGCGCAAAGGCGATGCTTACGCCTGGACGCGGTTTGCGGACGATGACCGGAATGTGCCGTCGGTTTATCCCAATGGATTTGACCCGATTATAGCCAGCACAATTGATGACAGGGCTGTTACAGGTGGCGTTCGTGGCGTATGGAAGTCGTGGGACATTGATTTGAGCAACACTTATGGCTTTAACAAATTCCAGTTTGATGTAAGGAATACGATCAACACGTCGCTGGGTGAAGGTTCGCAGACCGAGTTTGACGCGGGCGGCTTCCAATTGGCGCAAAATGTGACTAACCTGAACATTACGCGCTATTTTAAAACGGTTTTGCAAGGGCTTAACATTGCATTCGGAGGTGAATTCCGGACTGAGCGCTACAAAATTTTCGCAGGTGAGCGGGGTTCCTACTACAATTATGATCCCACATTAGCAGGCGGATCACAAGGTTTTCCGGGTTACAGTCCTGCCGATGTGACTGACAACAGCCGCTCAAATGCAGGCGCATATCTCGATATTGAAGCCGATTTGACCAAAAAATTACTAATCGATGCAGCAGTCCGCTTTGAAAGTTACAGCGACTTCGGAACTACATTGAACGGGAAAGTGGGTCTGCGTTACAAAATCACCAATTCCATTGCTTTGCGTGGATCGGTAAGCACCGGTTTTCGTGCGCCGTCACTGGCTCAGAAATATTTCAATTCTACATTTACCAATTTTGTCAATGGCGAAGCTGTGGACGTGCTGCTGGCTAACAACAACAGCGAGGTTACTAGGGCACTTGGCATTCCGAGGCTGAAAGAAGAAACTTCGGAAAATGCGAGCATAGGACTTGCATTGAATCCTGCTCCCGGACTTTCGGTCACCATCGATGGTTATTATGTAAAAGTGAAAGACCGCGTCGTGCTTACAGGCCAGTTTAGCGATGAGGACGAAGATATCGGCAATTTACTGAGAGCCTTGCGAGTCGGGAAGGCGCAGTTTTTTACCAATGCGCTTTCTTACACCACAACGAAAGGGATTGATCTGATCGTGGCGCATTCGGCTGCGCTGGGAACCGGGCGGTTGAGCACGACATTAGCAGCTAACTTTAATCAAATGGACCTTGGGCCGGTTAACACGGTTCCGAGATTGAGGGGAAAGGAAGATACGTATTTCGATGAGCGGGAGCGGCGCTTCGTGCTTGCTTCTGCGCCGCCTTCAAAAATTAACTTAACATTCGACTATGCGATTGATAAGCTGAGTTTTATGTTGCGTTTTGTCCGTTTTGGGGAGGTGAAGCTGGCAAACTGGGATTATGAACTTGACACTTATAAAGGAAAAGTCCAGACCGATGTGACGGCAAATTATAAGCTCAACAAGAACTTCTCAATTTCCATTGGTGGAAGCAACATTCTGGATATTTATCCGGATATGTCACTGCCGGCGTTAACGGAATCGGGTGGCGGTTGGGATCCGGTTCAAATGGGCAGCAATGGTGCATTTTTCTTCACCAGACTTGGTTTCAGGTTTTAATTGATCTGATACGAATAATAAAAGGGTGCACTGCCAACGCAATGCACCCTTTATTCTCCCTATATTTTTATACAGCCTGAACCTTGATTTTCGGTTTTTTGTCGGCCGACTGATTTTCTTTGTCTCTCATTTTGATAAAATCCTTGAACCGGCGGATCGTCGCCATCAGGAAGCCGATCATCAATACAAATGTGCCCAGCCAAAGAATGTTGATCAACGGTTTTTCAATGGCTTTCATCACGATGAAGTCGCGCTGGGTTGTGTTCACGGCGAATGAGAACTGTCCCGTTTGCGGGTTGATCTCCTGGAACTGGATACGCATGCCCAGATCGTTGTTCACCTCAGGCTTGCGCGCCACCATACGGTCGCGGATCACGAAAGAAGGTGTTACCACATATTCTTTGTCTTTATCCAGCACGCGGATGATCGCTTTTACAGCCGCATCGCCATCGCCTAATTTAACGCCTTCAACCTGCTCTGTACGCACAACGTTATCCAGGATCGCGACGTAATCATTCACAAAGAATGTGTCACGCAAGCTGATCGTAAAATTCTCCGTCTGGCTCCAAACCGGCTCCGCAGTTGGGTTCGTAACCATATTTACGTGCGTATAAAGGTCTTTATCAATCTTCCGCTGAATGTCGGGAGAAGATACAATGCCACCCATCCTCGGATTGATCTGCACCCTTGGGAACAAGCTGAAAATTCTGCCTGAAGGTTCACGATACTCGATTTCGTAGTAGAAGTTTTCAGGGAAAAGCTCAATGGTGTCGCCTTTGACATTATACTTTTTCCCGTCGACAACAATGTCCCTCAACGCAACGGCGTGAAAATCACCTTCAATGATATCCACCCAACTTTTTGGAATATATCCCGGGATCTTACGCGGTTCTACGCGAACGTCGCGCCAGGTAAGCATGTAGTCGCCCATTTTTTCGGGCTTGTTAAGCCAGAGCGTAATGTTCTCCTTGTTTTCTTTATTATCGTTGTTTGTAAATTCCTCGCTCCGGGAGATCATTAAGCCCGAATTGTTGATCGAAACGACTTTGGTATAAGCAGAGGAAAACAAAATCCCGATCAGCATTAAGGCCACACCAATGTGCGTGATAGCCCCGCCCGAAAGGTTATAATTTCCGCGGATAATGTTCAATAGAATGGTTCCGTTTGCTACAATAGCGAAAACAGCCGATGTTAAAAGAACGATATATTGAATTTCTTTGACACCTTGAATGGTGATAATTGCCGCACTAATGAGCAGGGAAATAAGCAAAGGAGTATAAAGGGCCTGCAACTTGTTTTGCCCCACTCTTTTCCACCAGAAAAACTGTCCGACACCCGTTAGAATGACGATCAGCGAGAAGAACCAAAGTTGGAATTTGTTATAATGCCCGATCTGATCTGCAGGAAGCGCCATATTGAGCACAGTTCCGAATGCTTCCGCAATCTTGTTATATACCGGAATGGAAGTCGTTGCAAGGATCTGGAAACCAGACAAACAAAGCAATGTTGCACCAATGAAAATCCAGAATTCCTGAGAATAAGATGAAACTTCTTCTTCGTCACTTGGCAAATCTTTCCAGCGATAAACCAGCAGGCCGATTGCTACAACTGTGAATGTCAACAAATAAATCAGCAACTGACCGGAAAGTCCCAAATCCGTAAATGAGTGAACCGAAGCATTGCCCAAAACGCCGCTGCGCGTCATGAATGTGGAATACAGGATAAGAATAAATGTGGCTATCGTAAGGATAAACGAAGTTTTCAGCGCAGTCGCATTTTTACGGCCGATGATCATCGTGTGTACAGCAGCAACCAAAATGAGCCAGGGCACGATAGACGAGTTTTCAACAGGATCCCAGTTCCAGTAACCACCAAAATTCAGCGTTTCATAAGCCCAGTAAGCACCCATTAAAATCCCAATGCAAAGGATCATGGCCGAAAACAACGCCCAAGGCAATGCTGGTCGGATCCATTCCTGAATTTTTTTAGTCCATAAACCTGCGATAGCAAACGAGAATGGAATCAATGTTGTGGCAAAGCCTAAAAACAGGGTAGGAGGGTGAATTACCATCCAATAGTTCTGCAAAAGGGGATTTAAGCCATTTCCGTCTTTCGGAATGAAGTTGGGATCCATCTTGTAAACAGGCAAATCCGGCATTACTTCTTTAAGCAGCAAGAATGGTGTTGAGCCAATTTTAACGTCCAGCCCAGGAATAACAACACCTAAGATCATCGACGTCAAAAACGCCTGCACCAATGCAAAAACAGTCATTACGGGCGCTTCCCACGAACGGTTTGTGAAAATAAGCACGCAGCCCAGAACTACATTCCAGAAGATCCATAAAAGAAAACTTCCTTCCTGGTCCTGCCAGAAGCTAGAAATCGTGTAACCAGTTGGCAACGATAAGGACGAGTTTTTCCAGGCGTAATGATATTCAAAATAATGATTTCCAATGATCCAATAGAGGGAGAAAACCACGCCTATCACCGCCGCAACGTGAAAATAGAATACGGCGCGGCCAAATTTTTTCCAAACCTTGGCGTCCTCTATATTGATCCCCGACATGCCTGCCTTGAAATAGGCGAATGTGGCTACGAGCGCAGTTACAAAAGCAATAATTACCAGCAGGTGACCTGCACTTCCAATTGTGCTGTGAATCATGATTGTTCTGCTGTATGTTCAGTAGTTTCCATTTTGCCGTTCTCGTATTTCGATGGGCATTTCATCAATATCTTTTCAGCTGAAAATTGGCCGTTTACCATTTTACCCACGACCACAACCTGTTCTGATTTATCAAAATCCTGTGGTTTCGAGTTTTTATAAACGACTCTCTGTTCAACCTGATTATTGTCAATTAATGTAAAAGCAAAATAATTAGGATCGAGCTGCGGCTGATATTCCATGCCTATAATGTGCCCGGATGCATCTTTTTTAAGCTTGCCCACCACGTGAATGCTCTCCGCATCACCTTCCTGAGCCATTTCTTTTGCTTTTGTAAAATCGACATATGTGCTCGCATCGCCCGCTGTTGACACAATGATGCCAATGGCCACAGCAATGATGATCAAACCGAATATTTGTATCTTTTTCATGAAATTTTACTTGATATTTAATTCCTTTTCGATTTTGCTCACTTTGGAATCTATCCGAAGCATATTGATTGCAATTCCCGCGAAAATAGCGGCAATCACGGCCACCACGACCCAAATCTTACCGTCTTCACGAAGCTTGTCGGCCATAGGCACGCCATTGTCAACGGCTTGCGCAAACAAATTTCCTGAAATCAAAAGCAGGGTCAGGAGTAAGAGGGAGACTTTTTTCATTGTATGAGTAACGGTCTAAAATCTTAACGAAAATTTGATTTAAAATGTTTGTGATCGATGAAATTAGTGCGTGTTTCAGGAAACTTTGGCAGATGTGACCAGCGCCTCATCCCTCACCCGGTTAATCACCTTGATCCGGATCCGGAGCTCAGCCAGCCATAATCCCAACAGGATGTAGCCGATAATAGCCGGATAAAATACTTTTCTGATATCGCTATTGAAATCGTATGAGCCAAATGTGCTGTTTCCGCCGCTGCCCGGGTGCAACGAATCCGTTAGCCTGGGAAGGATATAGATGATTGGAATAAAAACGGCGAATGCAAAAATGTTGTAAACAGATGAAATCCGGGCCTTGCGCTGCTCGTCCTCGAATGAACTTCTTAATAATAAGTAGGCAAGGTAAATCAAAATGCCAACGGCCGCACCATTCAGTTTCGGATCATTCGGCCAGGGATCGCCCCAGGTGTAGTTAGCCCAAATTGAGCCGGTTAAACAACCCAGAATACCGAAGAAAATGGCTGATTTTGCCAATTCGCTTGCAATGTCATCGTCTCCAATGCGGCCTTTGTTAAGATAGCGGATTGAAAAAATCATGGACGCAAAAAGCAGCGTGGTCATGGCAAGCCAGAGCGCTACGTGGAAATAGGTGTTGCGAATGCTTTCATTGATGATGGCAAGGTGCGGAACAGGCCCCATCAGACCCATAACAATGACATAGAATATGATTACTATGCAGAGGATTTTCCACCAGATCTTTCTCATTTTACTCTTTTACTTTAATGCTATACTTCGCCCGTCAATCAGCTTCTCCATAGATAAGGAAAAAGCAGATAACTGAGCGTAATTACTATGAGATCAATTGATAACAGTGTGCTGATTTCGTCCGTGCTGACCGACCAATCCAAACCGTCCATAGCGTTTTTGGCAAGCTTAATGGTCATGAGCAGCATCGGTAATATGATCGGAAAGCTCAAAACAGCCATTAATGTTGCGCTGTTGTCCGCTTTGGAAGCAATCCCCGCCACAAGCGTTAGTACCGAAGCAAAACCGATGGCGGCAAGAAACAGGCACAGGACAAAAAGTCCCATATCCCCGATTGCATTGCCCATTACAAACGAATAAAATACAAACCCCATTCCCGATAATAATAACATTATCAGTGAGTTGTAAATTATTTTGGAAATAATAATTGACTGTGGACTGCAAAGGCTGTAATAATAAAGCAGTCGGCCATAGCGCTCCTGAGAGAAACTTTTGGCGATTGCATTCACCGCAGTAAACAGAATGATTATCCAGAATAGTGTGTTCCAGACAATAGGAGTGAGTTGATTTCTTCTGAGATTAAAGCTAAGATAGCAGACGAAAACTGTACTGATCACATAAAGTAACATGCCGCTCAGCGCATACTTTTGTCGCCATTCGAGTGTAACTTCTTTCCAGATAAGGGTTTTAATCTCGTTCAAAATTCCGCTGCTCATTTACTCTTTGCGCTGCAAAAGTACTACATAAAGGCTGAGGGAAATAATAAATCGATCATGATTTTCCATGATTTGTGCGGGTGCTGGCACAATTGCAAAAGTTATGTTTGAATTACGGTGTGATAGTGCTTTATTTGCACTTTAAATAAAATGAATCTAAATAAGGAGTGTATGTCAGCTCGTACGGTCAGTCATCTTCGAAAGGGCGAAAAGGGGGTCATAAAATCTTTTACAGATCGGGCGATGTCGTTGAAATTGCTGGAAATGGGCTGCTTGCCAGGGTGCGAAGTGCGCCTGGATGCAATTGCGCCATTTGGTGATCCGATCTGTATCAATGTTGGCGGTTCGTATTGCCTTTCTCTGAGATTGAATGAAGCTGCGGTGATAGAGCTCGAATAACAACATACGTTCCGTTTATAAGCCTCTCCATTGAAACAAGGGAATATAAAAGTTGCGCTGGTTGGTAACCCCAATGCTGGCAAGTCTACATTGTTTAATGCATTGACCGGTTTGCGCCAAAAAACCGGGAATTTTCCGGGCGTTACAGTCGAAAAAAAATCAGGGACATTCAAGCTTCCGGGCCGGTCCGGGCAGCCTGAGACGGCCGCTATTATCGTTGATTTACCTGGTACATATAGTATTTATCCCAAATCAAGGGATGAAACGGTGGTGATGGACATTCTCGCCAATCCTGCGCACCCTGATTTTCCCGATGTTGTAGTGGTAGTCGTCGACGCGTCCAATCTCCAACGAAACCTGCTGTTATTTACTGAAATCAGTGACCTGGGCTTGCCTTGCGTTTTGGCGCTCAATATGCTCGACGTTGCAGCCAGTATGAACCTGACTGTCAATGCGGTGCAGCTTGCCATGAAATTGAATGTGCCTGTTGTGCGGATCAATGCGCGGACAGGAGAGGGGTTAAGTGGTTTAAAGGAAGCAGTCATGCAAATGGCCGAGCGCATTGAAAAACCTGCGCTGGCTTATTTCTATGAACCCAAGGACAACGAAATCGAGCTCATTGCCGATGTGAAGAAGATTTATGCGCTTGATAATGATTACGTTGCATTACAATATGTTTGCCAGCACGACAACTTCTCCTTCCTGGAAACGCCCGCGCGAGTGGCATTGGACAAACTGATAGAAAAGCATGATTTTGATGAAAATGATTTTCTGGCGGCTGAGACGGTGGCTCGTTATGAAAAAATTAAGCCTATTGTCAGCAAATCGGTAAAATCAGCCGGAGTTACTGAGCAACCCTACTGGACGCGGAAGCTGGACAGCGTCCTGCTGCATCCATTCTGGGGATATGTGACCTTTGCGGCCGTTCTGATCCTGATTTTCCAAGCTATTTTTTCCTGGGCAACCTATCCCAGCGATTTGCTGGACGCAGGCATAGCAGCAACAATCGAATGGACAAAAGGTGTTTTACCAGAAGGTTTTTTAAATGACCTGATCACCGACGGCATCATGGCCGGTCTTGGCGGGATCTTGGTGTTTATTCCGCCGATCGCCATTCTTTTTGCGCTCGTTTCTATCCTTGAAGAATCGGGTTATATGGCGCGTGTGATGGTGATTATGGATAAATTAATGCGCAAATTCGGTCTGAATGGCCGAAGCGTTGTCCCCTTAATTTCGGGTGTAGCTTGTGCAGTGCCCGCTATCATGACCACCCGCAGCATCAGCAGCCGCTATGAACGGCTGTTGACCATATTGGTAACGCCATTAATGAGCTGTTCCGCTCGTTTGCCCATTTATACCATCCTGATTGCATTGGTTGTGCCCCCTACGAAAGTGCTCGGCTTCTTGAATATTCAAGGCTTGGTTCTATTCGGTTTGTATTTATTAGGACTAATCGGCGCTCTGGCCACAGCCTGGATTCTGTCATTATTTATTCCGAGAAAGGAACCAGGCTATTTTATGCTTGAAATGCCATCTTACAAGTTGCCGCGTTGGGGACATGTGGCATTCACAATGTATGACAGCGTAAAATCTTTTGTTTTCGAAGCGGGTAAAGTCATTATGGCCATTTCTATCATTCTTTGGGTGTTATCTTCCTATGGGCCCGGCGATAAAATGGAAAAAGCGGAAGCAGCAGTGACTGCGTCAATGCCCCAGGCGTCGGAAGAGCAGATCAATGCAGCCGTTTCTTCAGTTCGCCTGGAAAATTCTTATGCAGGGCACTTTGGACATTTTATTGAACCTGCAATTAAGCCGCTGGGATATGATTGGAAGATCGGAATCGCGTTGCTGGCGTCCTTTGCTGCGAGGGAAGTTTTTGTGGGAACCATGGCAACCATTTATAGCATCAGCGGTGATTTCGAAGATGTCCCGACTGTAAAAGAGAGGTTAATTAAGGAAAAAAATCCTGAAACTGGCGGAGCCATGTTCACCCCGGCCGTCAGTTATTCACTGCTTATATTTTACGTCTTCGCGATGATGTGTATGAGCACCATCGCCGTAGTCCAACGCGAAACCCACGGCTGGAAATGGCCCCTGATCCAGCTGGCCTATTTAATGGTGCTGGCATATGTGTCGGCGTTTGTGGTTTATCAGGTTTTGAGTTGATGCAGTCTATAATGTATAAACTACCGCATCGCCGCTAAGTTCCAGGTAAAATCCTTTCTCACTGTCTAGTTGCGCTATTAACGGAAGGTTCCTTTCAAGCAATTCAATTAGGGTTTGGTTTGAGATGTTTCCCAGTGTAATCCGGACGAGCTTTTTTGGCGTTTGTCGAAGTAAAAAAGAGTTTCGGAAATCCTCGTCTTTCGTTATCACGATCATCTCGTGACGGTCGGCATGCAAACAAATTTCTGCGTCTGTTGAAAACGATTTGGATGGTAAATGATTGGCATGAATTGCTGAATGTCCCTGGATTGCTAAGTACTTGACAACCATGATTGAAATATGGACGTCGCAAAGAAAATGCATCAAGCTGCTTCGTTAATTAACCGGCCAGAAACCAAAAGCTTCGCATAGTTAAGGCAAGCAAAGATATCTTCTCTTTCCAGTTCTGAATGATCAGCTAATATTTCATTGATTGACATGCCAGAACCAAGCATATCTATAACCACTTCAACAGGCCAACGCATGCCTCTCACGCACGGCTTACCATGGCAGATTGCAGGATCAATTGTTATTCTTTCAAGGTATTGCATAGCATTCTCGTTATATAACCAAATTTAACATTTTTTGTTTAGTTGTCATTGCAGATCGGCTTAAACGGCTTCACCAACCCAAACTATCAACCAAATCCGAAGCAATCAACGCACTTTGGCCTTTTACTTCTGCGGCCCGATCTCCGGCCAGCCCATGCTGATAAACAGCCAGGATTGCTGCTTCCGCAGGCTCATATTTTTGGGCTAGGAGGCTGGTTACAATTCCTGTAAGCACGTCGCCGGTGCCCCCTGTGGCCATGCCGGGGTTGCCTGTTGAGTTGAAATGTACTTCGCCATTTGCGAGGATTACGGCTGTGTTGGCGCCTTTCAGGCAGATAATTACTTTGTATTTTTTGGCGAAATCAATGCCGCTTTGAAGCCTTTCAAATTCGTCTTTGCTATCTCCGGCCAGCCGTTGGAATTCTTTTGGATGCGGGGTTAAGACTGTGTTTTCAGGTAATTTGTTCAGAAGATCCCTGTTTTCTGAAATGATGTTTAGGGCGTCCGCATCGATAATCAGTTTGGCTTTTCCGCTATTCGCGTTTACAAAATCCAACAATTTTTCCACAACATTCACTGTCACCGGCTCTTTGCCAAGTCCGGGACCAATTCCGATGGCCGAGTAGGATCCAAGATCAGTTAGTGCACTTAAATGTTTCTCATCCTGATCCGTGACAGCCATCGCCTCGGGTAGCGAAATTTGAATAATATCATATCCGCAAACAGGAATGTGCATGGTTAACAGGCCGACTCCCGATCTTAAACACGCTTTCCCAGATAAAACCGCAGCGCCCATTTTCCCGTAACTGCCAGCCATCAGCAGCGCATGACCGAACGTGCCTTTGTGGGAGAATTTGTCACGCGGCTTGATCAGCTTTTCGGCCGTTAGTTTGTCGGTATAATGGTAAGGTGTATCGGTTGCATTGATAAAATCTTCATTTAAACCAATGTCTACAATATGCCAGGAACCAACAAATTTGGCATTTTGCGGCATCATGAATGCTAGTTTGGGCAGTTGGAATGACACCGTGAAATTGGGCTCTATGATCGGATCACCTTTTTGATTGGCTTGGTCGGCGTACAAACCGCTCGCAATGTCAACGGACACGATCTTATTCGGTAAAGCATTCAGAGAATGAATAATGTTCGCCAAAAGTCCCTCAGCAGGTCTTGATAATCCCGATCCTAACAATGCATCAATGCAAATTACGTTTGCTGCCAACGTTGGAAATGCACTATCTGCAGAAATACTAACAGGCTGTAAATGATCTCTTAACCTCGTGAAGTTGCTCTGGAAATCTGCGGAAGCATTTTCTGTATATTCAATAACAAAAACCTGAACATCATAACTGTGTGTACTCAAAATACGCGCAATGGCCAGCCCGTCCCCACCATTATTTCCTTTTCCACAAAAAACAGCAACCGGCCGGGTATTTACGAATTGGTTGCAGAACCATCTGACGAACGCTTTTGATGCGCGTTCCATTAAATCTAGCGAAGAAACGGGTTCATTTTCAATTGTATATGCATCCAGTGCGCGAATCTGTTTTACATTCAGTATTTTCATCTCAAATGCTTTTACAAACAAAGAAAAAATATTAGCTTTGCACTCGTTTTCGCAAGAGCTGTTTTGAATGAAGGGGCGTCACCTCATCCGCTGGAAGCAAGCTATCATTTTAAATCCAAAAAGCATTCGTCATGAGCGAACTTATTAAACTCGTAGAAGCTACGATCGAAAATCGTAAATCCGAGTATCCTGAATTTACTTCAGGCGACACGATCAACGTACACGTTAAGATCCGTGAAGGTAACAAAGAGCGTGTCCAGCAGTTTCAGGGCACAGTTATGCAACGTCGGAACCTGAGCGCTAGCGGTGAAACTTTCACAGTGCGTAAAATCTCAAACGGCATTGCCGTAGAACGTGTTTTCCCAATTCTTTCACCTAGTATCGCTAAAATCGAATTGATTCGCCGCGGTAAGGTGCGTCGTGCACGTCTGTTCTTCTTACGTGGCCGTCAGGGTAAAGCCGCTCGTATTAAAGAGCTTAAAGTATCGAAGTAATATAAATTTTCTTCGGACAAAAATTTTAAACCCTGCAGGTGATTATTTCTTGCAGGGTTTTGTTGTTTTAAAGCGGACTAGCCACGCCGCACTTCTTACATCAAGCTGACATGCAGATTTCATTTTTTAAATATCAGGGAACAGGAAACGACTTCGTCATGATCGATGATCGCGACAAAACATTTCCGGTTTCAAAAGAATTGATCGCCTCAATTTGCCATCGCAGGTTCGGGATTGGTTCCGACGGTTTAATTCTGTTGCAGAATGAGCCTGGTTACGATTTTCGGATGGTTTATTTCAATGCGGATGGCGGGGAAGGCAGCATGTGCGGGAATGGAGGACGTTGTGTCGTCCGTTTTGCGCATGATTTAGGTCTTTTTGAGGACTCAACAACTTTCATAGCAGTCGATGGTTTGCACGAGGCGACTGTGTCAGGAGAGGTGATCAGCTTGAAAATGTCCGCGGTCGCTGACGTGGAGCGTTATCCGGAATTCGATTTCATGAACACAGGTTCGCCGCACTATGTCACTTACGTAGATCAGGTTGCCGAAACTGACGTTTTCAGTATTGGAAGTGAGATCCGTTATGGTTCGGTATATGGGCCAAAAGGCGGCACAAATGTTAATTTCGTCGAGTTGATCGAAGACAATCATCTGAGCGTCAGAACGTATGAGCGGGGCGTCGAAGATGAAACATACTCATGTGGAACGGGTGTAACTGCCTGCGCACTATCTGCACATTTACGCGAAGGCTGGAACGGCCCTATCACCATTGAAACAATCGGCGGGACTTTAAAAGTAGATTTTGAAGAAACGCCGGCCGGATTTGACAACATTCACCTGATCGGTCCAGCTGTCAGGGTTTTTGAGGGAAGTTTAGACTTACCAAATCTTTAAGATTAGCTCTCAAAGTTTTTTATTCAGATTCAATAATTCCTCCTTTCACGTGGAATATTTGCTTGTCGAGCCATTCCGGCACGCGGCAATAATCCATGGCAGCAACTTTGCTTCTCACACCATTGGTGCAAATCACGATAATGCTTTTAAATGGCGCGAGATCCGCTCTTCGTTCGCGGATCTCGGCCAGGGGAATGTTGATTCCACCCTCATTAAATTCTTCAAATTCCCAGGTTTCCCGGACATCAACCAGAACCGTGTCTGCCACCGCTTGCAAGCGTCTGGCTTCGTTAAGATCAATGTCCGTAAAAGTATTCCTTGTCATTGTTACCTGCCCGTTGCGTAGGGATGGTCGTTTATAACCGGGATATTCTTGGCAATCAGCTTGTGAATGTCTTTCAGATACACTTTCTCATCCAGGTCACAGAAAGAAAAAGCAATTCCTTTCGCCCCTGCACGACCTGTACGTCCGATCCTGTGTACGTACGTCTCAGGAATGTTCGGGATTTCGTAGTTGATCACATGCGTCAGGTCATCCACGTCAATTCCTCTTGCCGCAATGTCGGTGGCTACCAAAACTCGGGTTGTCTGGCTTTTGAAATTTTTCAGCGCATTCTGACGCGCATTCTGGGATTTATTTCCGTGAATCGCTTCTGAGCTTACGCCTGCTTTTCTCAAAACCTTTACCACTTTATCCGCACCATGTTTCGTCCGGGTGAAAACTAGCGCAGTGGCAATGCTTTCATCTTTCAGAATATGCAGTAACAGCGAATTTTTATCCGATTTATCTACAAAAAACACAGACTGACGAATGGTGTCAGCAGTCGAAGAAACGGGTGTAACTTCTACTTTAAGTGGATTTCTAAGTATTGTGTTAGCCAATGTGACAATGGCCGGGGGCATAGTGGCAGAGAAAAACAACGATTGCCTTTTTACGGGAAGCAATTTGATGACTTTCTTCACATCATGTACAAAACCCATGTCCAGCATCCGGTCTGCTTCGTCAAGAACGAAGAATTCCAACTGGTTTAGTTTTATAAATCCTTGATTAATAAGGTCTAATAAACGTCCCGGCGTTGCGATAAGCACGTCGACGCCGCGTTGAAGCGCATCTGTTTGCGGTTTTTGACCCACGCCACCAAAAACAACCGTGTGTTTAACGCCGGTATGGCGTCCATAAGCTGCAAAACTTTCGCCAATCTGAATGGCCAGCTCGCGTGTAGGCGTAAGGATCAATGCGCGGATGTGGCTTTTTTCAAACTTTCCAACTGGATTATTATGAAGCAGTTGCAACATTGGAATGGCAAATGCTGCCGTTTTTCCTGTGCCCGTCTGCGCGCAACCTAATAAATCTTTTTGATCCAGAATAATGGGGATCGCTTTTGCCTGAATCGGTGTGGGAGTGGTGTAGCCTTCTTCTTGAAGCGCCTTAGCAATAGGCTCAATGAGCTTTAAATCTTGAAATGTCATTTGATTTTTTTAAAGGGCTGCTCCTTTATATTAATATAAAAACAGCCTGAATAATATAAAAGGCCATATAAGCCTCACGTATAACAGCAGTAGTTTTTTAATCGTTCAGTCCGGATTTTTATCACTTCATTAACCGAAACACAGGGTAGCGCAAATATTCCTTCTCGCGATAGGGTGAATTGTCATAAATGAAGTCCAATTGTGCGCTCCCGTTTTTTGCAAATTCAGGATCATTTTTACGCTTATCTTCCAGCTTGATTCTCAAACTAACATCCTTTGCCAGCAATTCCGCCGCGAGATCTTCAAATACATAAGCAGAATAATGTTCCTTGGATTGCAAAATGGTGTCAAAGAAATTCCATTTGAAAAATGAGTCAACGCCTTTGGGTTCAAGCGTTTCTACAATGTAACGATTGGTCCACTGGTTAACCGAGATATACCAATCGCCTTTCTTAAATGTAATCCGCTGTTTAACGGTCTTCGTTGTCACGCTCGTGTGCCAGTAATGTCCCTCAAATGGCTGTTTAGGCGTTTCCAGGTTTTCGATATAGTAAGTTTCCACCTCCATATCGGTATCTTTTTCAAGCTGCTTCACTTCCACACCATTCAGTTTCATGAGGTCGATTACATTGTGCCATCCTTGCGGAATAATATAAGCAACGGGCCTGGTAACCTCATCCACGGGTGAATAAGTGTCGTAAAAAGGGATTTTTTTGGTAAATGGTTTGGAACGGTTGTAATAAAGTCTTTGCGCGCCGCTCACTTTGCTGGTAATGTATTCAGGTTCATAGCCTTTGAACTCAATTTGCGTGTTTTTGACTTTGTTAACCTCCCATGTTACCGCAAATTTCTCCTGCGTTTTTACAGCTTCTTTGGTATCCTTGCGAAGTTTAAGGAGCTCTCTTCGGTTTCTTGACAAAAATTTGATGTTACCCAGCAAGTAAGCGTAAGTTGACGCGACCCGCTTGTCATAAGGCTTCAACATATGCGTTTCTGTCATGACGCCGATCGTGTGAAATAACGCCGCGTAACCTGTTGAGTAGCGCGGCCAGTCCGGAAACTGGACGAAACCTTTGTCGGGCGTCTGGCCCCACGAATTCACATATGGAGTGGCCTCAAATCCGGCTGCCTTTAAATGCTTGTACATGTAAGGCAAAAAAACCTTATCATTGAAATAACCCAATTTCCCACCCAACTTGTCTTTTTGTGCATAGTCCAGTGTCATGACATATTGATAATCAGCACCGTTGCTTACGTGTGTGTCGGCAAAAAGGTCAGGGTCAAGCTCATGGAAAATGGCGGCGAAGCTCCGGGCATTTCTGGTGTCGCTTTTGATAAAATCTCTGTTAAGGTCATAATTTCTGGCATTGCCCCGGAAGCCGTATTCCTCCGGGCCGGCCTGGTTTGTACGCGTTGTGCTGTTCCTGTTTAGCGCACCGCCAATGTTGTAAAAAGGAATAATGGCCAGGATCACATTATCCAGTTCGGGGAATTTTTGTGGGTTCATGGCAATGTCACGGAGGAGCATCATGGAAGCGTCAACACCGTCGGATTCGCCCGGATGAATGGCGTTATTGACCAATAAAATCGCCTTTTGCTGCGATTTCAGTTTTTGTATTTCAAATGTTTTGCTTTTAGAATACAAAACAAGGTGAAGCGGCTTTCCACTGTCAGTAAGGCCTTTTTCAGTGATCTGGATCTCAGGAAAGTTTTTTGCGAGCAGTTTGTAATATTCGATGCCTTCTTCGTAAGTCGGGGTTTCCTTGCCGCCGCTGATTTCGAAACGCGTTTTGTATTGGGCTTTAACTGAAAAAGTGAGAGAGAAAAGGAGTAAAAGAAAGAAAAGTAATCGCATAAGTTGAGTGAATTCGGAATAATTAATGTTTGTATTTCTGCATTAAATACAAATATGGGTTTTGTAAATGATGAATAAAGATTTGCTCGTCAGAGTCGGGAAAGAGTTTGTAATATTCTGCATCCGGGATCAATGCAATCGTCGGTCCGATCCTGACGTAGTTATTGCTTTTGAAATAAACCGGCGGCTGAAAATCAGGAAGCACCTTCATGATTGACTTGGAAGCGTAATTGCCCAGAAATTTTTGATAATTGCGCTGTGCTTTTTCACTGGGCTTTTTCATCTGCTTGTAAGCATGGCGCAGCGCGACCCGCGTTATCAATTTTTGCTTTTTTATAACCGGATCAATGTTTTTGAAGGGGTTAGTCTCATTAAAATCAGCTAATGTCTGCACGGAAAAGGGCAATTCAGGAATCCAGTCCGCAGCATTTACTACATTATAACCCCAGCCGCCATCGATCATGCTTTCGTATTCGTAGCCATAATAAGTGTTACCCGTTTTCGGACTAGCACTCGCGTAAGTTTTAAATCGAATGTCGCCGGGCAGTTTTTTGTCTTTTTGTAACTGATAAAGGTGCGAAGTAAGCAGGTAAACGATGGCGCCGCCCTGGCTATGCCCCATAATCAGAAATTCCTTGATGCCGGATTTGTAGCATGAATCAATTTTAGGAACAATATCTTTCGCCAGAAAAGCCATGCCGACCAGCCAGCCAACGTGCACAGCGGCTTTGGGATTGTCGGCCAGATGATATTGAAAAGTGTAATCTTTGGTAAGTTTCAATTCCCCCTTTGCAGGAACCATTGCAGCATAAAAATTTTCCAGCCAGCCCACAGGTTCAACCGTTGTGCCCCGGACATTGATAGCAGCGACAGGATTGATTTTGTGAACCCATAAGGCCCATTTGTTGTCTAAGCCCATCACCGGCGATTCATAAGCACTTTTAAAAAGCTCCGGCTTGGAGATCATGGATTTCGGCCTCGTCGGGTTTGCTTTGGTCGTATCATACAACAGCACGTGTATCCGCAGTTGTTCCAGATACTCTTCTTTGTCAAAACCGGGTTTCAGCTGATTATTTTGAGCTTTAAGAGAAATGGAACAGAGGAGAATGAAAGCAGCAAAAAGGAAATTACTGACCTTCGCTGTCGAACATTGCATGCCGCGCGGTTGATTATACTTCATAACATCCAAATCTGAAAAGCGAATATCTTACATTTTGTAAATCACTTAAATGTAGGAAATCCCGGCAGATAAGCAGGCACACATTCAAATATTTTCCTGATCCACAAAGCTGTTAATCAATGTATTGACTTTGTTAAGCCACAAATTTTGCGCTTCGCAAGTCCAGTGCGAATCGCCTTTTAAGTAGGAAGCCGTTCCCATATTCCTGAAATCAGAAAGCACGTCAATGTAAGGAACGGGCAACTTGGGATGTTGGTAAGCGCGTTCAATCAACTGATTATAAACATCATACTCTGGCTGCAAAACGGAAACTTTGTTGGGAATGATCGATAAAGCCACCAGGTCAAAACCCATTGCCAGTGCTGAATCTTCGGTGATTTGCAAATTCATAACAAGCGAATCCAACTCCGATTCACGGATCTTAGAGAAGGAAGAGGTCACATGAGGCGTGTCCGTATCCATATAAGAAACCACGCTCCGGTCGTTGTCAACCAGCGTCACGCTTGTGTTTATCCGATGGAACAAATGATAAGTGAAATCCGCTTTCCATTCTTTTACTTTCAAAAAAGCTTCATTTTGAAATAAAAGCGCTTCAAACCTGTCCTGTGCCTGCTTTCCGTTGAATGCCTCATCCAGCTTATGCATGAATTTGGTGGTTGTCACCCTTTGAACAAATGTTGTGGAATCGGGAATAATAGAAGTGACGGGCGTTGCCAGATGTTGCCGGAAATGTCTTTCTACGGATTCGAGCAGGAGAATGTTTGTTGCCGACGTGTCTAATTTTACATGCAACATATCCGACCACTTCACATATTGATATCTATCAACTGCAAAATCGCTTTTGCCGACGCGCTGATCTTCCGTAAAACTATCGCCAACAATGTACAAGTGGACTTTTCTGGAAGAATCTTTTCTGGCGGGCGGCGTGTAATCCGGACATTCCTTTCGCGGATCTTTAAATGCAGAAAGATTAGCCATCCGGTAAAGGTCGCCATACTGATAACCATCGGTGATCAGTTTATATTTTCCAACCAATGCCAGCAGGGTAGGATTAAGCCCGCAGGCCCAGATAATGCATCCTAAAACTAAAATCGTATATTTTAAAAACTTCATATTTTTTAACGAAGCTTAACGGACCAAACCTGTATCTTTTTCTCGGACCGGCTGAAAATGAGTAATTTATAATATCCGGGCTGATAAGTGAGCTGAACGGGCATTTCCGACGGAATGGCCTTATCACCCAGTCTTTTGCCTGTCATATCAAAAACCGTCGTGTAACTTCCCGACTTGATGGTGATAAAACGATTGTCAACGCCGAAGAAGTGATATTGGATGACCGAATTTGGCAAAATATCTTTTATTTCAAAAAGGTCTTTTCCATCCTTGGTAATGATGGCCGTTTTGGAATTTAACGACCGGATCAGGATCCAATCCAGGGAATTTCGGTCGAATAAGGTTTTGAACTTTGAACCAGGCTCAGGCCTTAGTAACTGCTTCCGGGACGTGATCTTTCCATCCAGGCTAATGCGGACCAATTCACCTGAAACGCTCACACCCACAAGCTCAGGCTGGCCGGTAGCAGGATCTTGTGTCCACGTGAATGCACTTTCAGTTCGGGTAAGGATGTCAACCGGGAATCCCTGGCGGACGGTTCCGTTTTCTTTCAGCAGGAAGATTTTGCCGTTTTTCTGGGTAACGATAAAACCACGGTTTCCAATCTGGTTCAATGCCACAACGGGACTTTGAATGTTTTCGAATTGCACCGAATGGTTGAGGCGTCGGATTGGCTTGGTCACATTTTCCCAGAGGAAGAGCTCTTCGGCAGTGTTTTTGATAATAAACCGGTTACTGCCATCATCACCGCCATCGATTGCATACAATGCAGCAATGTCCTGGCCGGACGGTAAAGAACCCGTGAATGTGGTGACCGTTGTCGAATCATCTTCATCCAGCGCGTAAACAGTACTTTTTGTTGCAAAGATGCGTTGCTGTCTGCCAATGTTCAGGAAATCGACTTTGTAAGCCGAAGTAATGATCGGGCCATTGAGCTTAGCGATCGTCTCCGTTTTGCCTTCTCGTAAGTTGTTGGTTCTAAGTAAATTATTTTGTTTGTCAGTCAGCAGAATCTCCGAACTTCCGTCAATTGGATTTTGCAATGCGGCCAGTTCCGTATCGAAAATATCCGGCCATTCAATGTCAATGTTCAGGAATGTCCGGTTCAGGACTTTTCTGGCGGTCTGCCGCTTTTTGGGAATGAGCGTAATTTCCGGGTATGCGTCACCATCTTCGTATTTACATTGAAATACAAGTGATTCCATTTTGGAAACCAGATCGGTATATTTCTTAATCCCGCCATTTCCGGCACGCGTTTGCGCTTTCCGCAAATTCACGATCAGCGAAAGTTGCGCCTCCGATTTTGCGGACGTCAGTATACTGTCGTATTCCGGCGATTGCTTCCATGTAATCTGGTTCTCGTAATCTACAATGTAATTTTGCAAAACCTGGGAGTTGTTGCTAATCACCAGATAAGGCGCAATGTAGGTAATGTAACTGCGGGGAAAACCCGAAAACATCGGTCCGTAAAGTCCGGTCGGCAGCTCGGGAATGGGGACAGAATAAATGTCGTAACCCTGATATTGGTCTATAGAAACGTTGGTTTCTTCATTGGCCAATCGCGCCAGTTTTTGGAGCACAGGACGCAATTTTTCATAATTGGAAAATTCAGCCAGAAGGATTTTTCCGTCGGTAATGCTGTTATTTTCTTCCAATTGGCATAAAATCAATTCAGCGCCAAGATTATCGATCAGTTGATTGCTTTCTTTTCCGATGTAGTAATTGAGCTTGTTCCAGGCTTCGGATTTGTATTTTTTGTGCCATTGCTGAAACTCTTTTTGGAATGCAGCCCGGTCAACCACGCCGGATCTGTAGAGAAAGGACGTTTGCTGGGAAATGTGCCTATGTCCCGTGAATGGTGCGCCGGGAATGTCTTTAACAATGTCGGTAAGATAATAATCCGGCGCGCCCGTCCCGGTCGATTTCAAGGAAAGACTGCCTTTTGCCTTGGCTTCTTCAATGTGGAAATCCTGGAAATTGGGGAAATTCCGGCCGAACTCGTAAAAATTGTTATTAATGTTGTCACCCGAAATAACCGATTTCCAAGCGTCATTACGCAAGTAAATGCTTGTTCCGTAATCAAAATCATTAATGCTTGAAAACCGGGATTTTAGTTTGAATGATTCAATGTTCAACGAAGAAGCCCGAACCGCATCTTCGATCAAATCTCCATAATAGCTGACGATCAGATAATGATCTTCAATAAGATACGAAAAAAGAGGGCGGGAATTGGCGTCGATAATATCCGTGATCCGGTGATCCTGGAAGTTGTGATGCAGCGCGCGAATGCTTGGATTTTGCGGTGTGCTCAGCCATTTGGCTTCTTCCTCGCTGGCAATGGGAATGTACATGATCACACCCCATTCTGTGCTGGTGCGGGGATGATAGGAATAGGATAATGCTTTGTTTTTGAGGAAGTTATTGAGCTTCTTCTGGTCCTTGGTGAAAAGATTGAGGAGCGATAAATTGTCACTGGCAACATCGAGTAAAGGCAACCTTTTTACATCCAGATTAGCATCCGTGGCGACGTAAAGAGAATCCTGAAGGTGCTCGCTGGTAATGACTACGAGGGCGCTGGACGGAATGAATTTCCACGCAGCAGCAGAACCCCGTGAATATTGGAACAGAAAATATCCTGCTGCCGCAAGGACAGCAGCGAGCAGGATAGCAATAATGTATTTTTTCGACACAAGCCTATTATTTAAGCACGGATCGCTTTCACCTTTTTATTAAGTTCAAGTCGAAACCGCAACAGTTCTTTAAAGCTGCGTATACAAACCTTCCAGAGGTTCCATTTGACGATTGAAACCGTTCCGGTCTCACGATCTTTATGGGTAATGGGGATATCAAACAATTCCTGACCTGACTTTTTAGCCATTACAGACAAGAAAATGTTGGGTGCAAATGGCTCAGGATCAGGGAGCTGGTTCATTAGTTTTTGCAGGAATGTTCCTTTGATCAAACGGAAAGGAATGTTGCTGTCCATAATGAACGTGCCGTAAACCGTCGAGATCGTGCCGCGGAGGAATTTAGTGATGAACAAACGCACGCCGGCATCATGTCTCACTTCTCTGTAACCCAGGATAAATTGCGATTGGCTGCGCTTATTCCAAAGTTTATCAAAATCATCTGACACAAACTGATCATCGCTGTCTGTCTGGAACACATATTCCGAGCCCAGTTCCAGTGCTTTGCGATAACCATTCACGACAGCATTACCGTGGCCGCCATTTTTTTGATTAACGACGGTAAGATGGGTCACTTCTTGCTGTAATTTGTCCAAAAGCACTTTTGTATTGTCTTTTGAGCCGTCATTAATTACAATTAGTGTTGTATTGTCGTTGGGAAATTTATTTTTTAGAAAATTAGTCCAATTATATACTACCTTTTCGATACAATCCTGTTCATTGTATGCGGGCATTACTATACTAAGAAGGTACGACATGCAGAAACGTATTTGGTATGGTTGCGCGAAATTAATAAATAAAGCCTGTAACCGGGCTATGGTAATGATAAATTACTAAGCGTACTTGTCCTTCAAGGCGTTGATAGGCTTTTCGAAAAAATGCCAGGAAAAGGCAGCAACGGCAATTGTTAATGTGATCACAACCATCGCTTCAAAGGCAACTGAACCTTTCAGATCGGGCGCATACTGATAGATTTTCCGGAAAATACGGACGGTTGGATGCATTGGACCACTGTGAAAGTGGTTGTAGACAAAATTGTGATAGAGATACAAGCCGTAACTGATTTTACCCAAATAAATGCTGACTGGATTTTCCAGAAAAGCGGCCATAATCCCTGTGTAGCCCATTACAGCCCGGCCGATCAAAAAGAATCCGAAGATGGAAGACACCGTTCTGTCCAGAACAACGAATGAAACATTGAACCTGTTTTCAAATGTTTTGGACCAGAATTGCAGCAAAACCCAGACTGCGAATGCCAGCATAACCGGCCATGACTTACTAAACAATTTTTCGAAAAAATCATTCCTGTAAACCTGCAACCAGGCAAGTAACCCACCCAGCGCAAAAGAATCCAGGCAGGCAGGGGTGCTCACGTAGGTAACGATCCAATCATCAATGGCAAAGTCCGGATGTGCATAGTAATAGTAAAACCGAAAGCCAAGACTAAGCAAGCCCATGATCCCTAGAACCGGAACGAGCTTGCCTTTTGGAACGAAAAAGATGAGGAAAGGGAAGAATAAATAAACCTGCTCTTCAACCGCCAGCGACCACAAATGGTCCATGGAACCCATCCAGGTTTTATTCCAGGCCATGTAAATGTTGGTCCCGTATAATGCCAGCCAGCCCAACTTTTCCCTAACCGGGGGCACATTGAAAATGTAGAGCAGCAAAATCGTCAGATAATAGACCGGGAAAATCCGGATTGTCCTGCGTATGAGGAATTTGCTGAGATATTTGTTAAATCCACCTTCTGTTCCAAAGTTCTTTTCTTTACTTTTTAAGAGAATTCTGGAAATCAAAAAGCCACTGAGCACAAAAAAGATCGTCACCCCCGTTGCGCCGACAGGGACGGTGTTAACTTCTACAAAAAGATGTTCAATGAGAACCAGCGCAATGGCAATAAAGCGGATTCCATCAAGTTGAATAATATGTCCCTGTGATGTGGTGCGCATAATTACCAGTTTACCTTCACTTTGATTTTCTTTGTTTCATTCACCTTCACCTTCTGATTCTGGAAGAGAATGCCCGTTTGGTCGCCTTGCTGACGGATCAATGCAACATCATACAGTCCCTTATCCATTTCGGAAAAAGGAATGTTTGCCCTGAATCCCGGCGCGAAATAATATTGCTTTAAAAACAATTCTTTCCTGCTCGTGTTCCGCGTTCTCAATGCTGGAAACAAATAATAGCGGTCCTTTGAACTGAGTAAAACGTAAATGCCGCTGTCCTGCAATCGCTGGCTGGTGAATGTATTGTTTTCAATGATCAGGTTTTCTTTTCCGGGTTTGAAAACTGTGCGATCATATAATTCCGTCAGGCCGCGTGAGTTTCCCGCGTATGTTTGTCTGTCTGCAACTGCAATGAGCGGGAGCAGTTTGTCGTAAAAAACAGGTGTTTTTTCAACAATGTTGGCAGCAAATGATGTATCGGTCGGGTAGGCCAGTTTTTTATCGGCAAAAGTCCAGTTGAACTGATAAGTGGTCAGCTCTTTTCGCAGATTATAGGCGTCAACCAGGTGATAATGATAGCTGAAAATGTTAAATAAGATGCCCAGGAACACAATAGCGGTTACATATGGGGAAAGAAAACTCCCCCGGATCGGGATCACCACATATAAATACGCTACGATCAGCAGCAGCACGGAGTAGATTTTATAGCGACTTGTTACCAGCGTATCGAAACCAAATCCCGCGCGGCTGTAAACAACGATTAATGCGGTGGCAAGAATGAAAAGTATGGTTCCAAGACAAAAAAGGTCAGTAATGCGCTCGAACTTCTGGCTATACTTATTCCTGACAATGCGAAACAGCGTCGTTGAAACAATTGAAATAGCCACCAGAAACAAAATAATGCCCATAAAAAAGCAAACCTTAATATGGTCGGCCACCGGGAAGGATTCTGCAAAAGATCCTAAAAACGCCATATAACCCTTTACAAACTGGAAAATCGAAGCTTTCGACTCAGGATTTGATTCCGGTTTGGTATACCAATTGAAATAACAGAAAATCTCGACGGCGCTCACGATGAGCCACAATGCGAATCGTTTTCTGTTTCCAGTTAGAAATATTAGTAGGGCACCTAATGGAAGAACCAGCAGTCCATTTCCGCTCGTAAGGATCGTTACGGCAGTCAGAAGAAGGGAAATTGCGAATGGCAGGGTTTTGAAGTTGATACACAAATACAGTGTCCAGACGGTCAATGTAACAACGCCGAAGTTTTGGATCGCGGCCATTCCCCAGTACATGTTTTCCCAAAATGCGAGCGTAAGCCAGAGAAATGGAACGGGTAATAACGCGGATAAGGGCTTTTTGTTCTTTTTCAGGAGTTCATACCAAAGCGGTATAACAGCCAAAAGCAGCAGATTCCCCGCTGTCATCAGGTGCCGGTAATTCAATGATCCGAATAACGAATAATCCCACCAGGAGATGAGCCGTGTCAAAGAGATCCGGTGTTCGTTATGCTGTTTAAAAAGCAACCAGATCTTTTCTTTCCAGGTGGTGGCTTGCGAATAATAAAGGATGAATTCTTTTAAAGCATGGTCATCATACTTCGGAATGTTGATAGCATAATAATTCCAGACCGTAAAGTATATCAGGACCGGTAGCAGCAAGATCAGGCTCAGAATGATGGTTAAAGCCTTTTTCGTCATGCCGGAATCATTAACTGCCCAATATGCGCAATGATGGAATCAGGGTCCAGACCGGAAAGTTTCTGGTGATAAGTCTGGCTTCCGTAGCGCCCATTTGGATAACCCTCCGCTTTCAGACTTTTAAAGCTGCGAGGGAAGATTCCTTTTTCCAGAAGCTGAACAGAAAGCTGCTGCGCGAGTCCGCCCGTGCTAATGTGCTCTTCTGCAACCAGAATTGAAGGCGCTTTTCTGATCAATGCTTCCACTTCATCAGTAATTTGTAAGGGGAAATGCAATGCTGTCAATACATTCACTTTGGGAGCAAGATCTTCGGAAAGCGACAAGGCTGACATGACATTATTAGCGATCGGCCCGAGTGCAAAAACAGTGATTTCAGCTGTTTCAGGGGCATGTATTACTTTAAATGAACCTGAGATGTAACTATTGTCAGGCGTTGTTTTGCCAGCGCCTAAGCGCAAGTAAGCGGGACGGCCATCTGCCACAATCTGGCGGATAACAGGTTCAACTTCATCGGCAAATGCAGGCACCCATACATTGACATTTTGCTGACCGCTGAGGCAAGCCAGATCTTCAATTGTATGGTGGCTGCTTCCCATGATGCCATATCCATAACCACCGCCGTTTCCAACCAGAAACACAGGTAAATTATTGAAACACACATCATTACGAAACTGCTCCAGGCAACGGTAAACGATAAAAGGGGCAATGCTGTAACAGAAAACTTTATAACCTTTATGTGCAAATCCGGCTGCAACGCCAACCATATTTTGCTCTGCAACGCCTGCATTAATGAACCGCTTCCCTAATTTGGCCTGCAAATTTTCCAATGCATTATAGCCAAGATCGCCGGTAATGAAAACAATGGAATCATCTTCCACTGCCAACTGTTCCATAGCGTTTGAAAATTCTTTTCTCATTCGGTTTGTATGATGATGCTTGACAACTGCAATTATTTCCTCAATTGCTTCACTAATGTCCTGATCTCGTCTGCGGTTTTGTATGATTTGGAGCCGCGGCGGATTCTGGTCCGGATGTATTTGGGTCGCTTTTTGGTTTCTTCAAAAATCTTGGCAATGTATTCGCCCAGGAATGAAATGCCCAGAATGGTTAATCCTCCAAAGAAAACGACCAGAACGATAACGGTGCTGATGCCTTGCGGCGTGTCTCTGAAAAACACGAATTTCGCCAGAATTTGCCAGATAATTCCTAAAATAGAAAATCCGGTCAATGCGAAACCTGCGTAACTCATCAATTCCAATGGTGCAAAACTGAACGAGAAGATCGCCTTTTTTGCCCACCAGATGTTCTTTGTCCAGTTATTGGTCGAAACACCGAACATTCTTTCCGGTCTTACATAAGGAACGCCCGTTTGCTTGAACCCAACCCAGGCGCGTAAGCCACGCAGAAACTGCTCAGTTTCAGGTAAATCCACCAGTTCCTTCACAACTTTACGATCTATCATGGAGAAATCGCCTGCGTCGCGTGGGATTGAAATATAGCTAAGCCCTTGAAATACCTTATAAAACGATTTATAGAAAAAATGAATGTGCGGTTTCATTTCGCGCTGCACGCGAACGCCGTAAACGACATCGAAACCTTCCATCCATTTTTCGTAAAAAGCAGGGATAATTTCCGGAGGATCTTGCAGATCACCATCCATTAAAACCACGCAATCACCCGTCGCGATCTCCATTCCACTTAAAAAGGCAGACTGCGAACCGAAATTGCGGGAGTGACTGATTCCTACCACATTTGGATCTTTATCACATATTTTGCTAATCACTTCTTCCTGATTATCAGGCGAATTGTCATTCACAAAGATGATTTCATAACGCACTTTCAGATCATTACAAGTCTTCACAATGCGCTCATACATGAATGGAATCGCTTGTGCATCCTTATAACAAGCAATGATCGCTGTGATAACCGGGTTCAGTTTCGGGTTTTCAAAAGCAGGAATGACGCGTTCTTCATATTTGATCTGCGCCTGCCACTCACTGTATTTCGACAGCCCGGTTTCGAGCGGTGTCCTGGCTTTCCAGCCGAAGTCGGTTTCAAATGCGCTGGGATCGCCGAACCATTCAGCCAGGTCCCATTTCCGGTTGGACATGCTGCCCCACTGCGGTTCCTGCGTAATGTTGAATGTTCTTCTCGAGGTGTTGACAAGGTCACCCATTGTCGTTTTGCGGCCCGTTGCAATGTTGTATGATTTACCGGAAGTTTCCGTACTAATCTTCAACGCGGCATCCAGAAACGCTTCTACGCAATCTTCTATAAACACGAAATCGCGGCTTATATCCGGCGAAACCAGTGAAGGAAGCTGCTTTTTCCTTGCGTTTTCAATCAGTTTTGGTATCAATCTATCCGGCTCTTCCCAGTATCCGTAAATGGAGTAAAGCCTGAGATTAAGTGTCTTCAGATTAAAAACTTTGGCATAATATTCCAGCAAATATGCCGCTGACACCTTCGAAACGGCGTAATGGCTGTTCGGTTCTACGCGATCGGTTTCTTTTGGCGAAGTACAATTGAAACCATATTCCGAGCTGCTTCCGGCGTGGATATAAACCATTTCGGTCGTGCAATTTTGCAGAATGTTAACCGTCCCGATCACATTGGTTTCGTACGTCAGGTTAACATTGTTTTGCTTGCTATAAGCACCGTAAGCGGCCAGATTGAAGATCGTTTGCGGCTTATATTTTTCAAAAACTTCCTGAACCGAATTGTTGGAAAGGATATCACAATGGACAATGTTTTCGAAAGGGACATTCAGCAATTTAAGCCTCCAAGCTTTGGTTGCGTCATGGGTTAATGCGTAACAGTCCTTACGGATTTTAAAAATTTCGTTAAAAAGATTGGCACCGATGAACCCGCTTGCACCAAAAACGAAAACTGGCCCTTTTAAACTTTCTATTTTATCGCGGAAAACCGGCAATTGGTCAAGCATTCGTCAATTCATTAAAGTAGCGTTCCTTTACTTCCAGCGTGGCTTGCTCGTATTGGTCTTTGTTCATTGGTAAATAATGCCACTCTAATTTATTCTCCATGTAAGAAACTCCTTTGCCCTTCACAGTATTCGCGATAATCGCCTTTGGAAGTCCGTTCTTATGTGTTTTTAATTCATTAATTGCCTGACTGATAGCAGTAATGTCATGACCATCCAGTTCAATCGTTTCAAAACCGATCGCATTCCACTTTTCGACGGAAGCGGTTTCTCCTAAAACTTTATCCGTAGGACCAAAACCCTGCAAACCGTTTTTATCAATGATCATAAAAAGGTTATCCAGCTGATTCTGTATGGCGTAATGTGCTGCTTCCCAGGTTGTTCCTTCATTCGTTTCACCGTCTGAAAGCAAAGCAAACGAGTAAGTCTCGTCACCGCTAACCTTCGCCGCATGTGCAATTCCCGTTGCGATGGGCAAGCCGTGCCCTAATGAGCCGGTTGCGAAAGGAATTCCTTTATATTGTCTTGGGGCAGGGTGGGCCGGAAGCGATGTGCCGTCCAGGTAAAATGTATCCAGTTCTTCGTCGGTGATCTCGCCGGTAACATTCAGGCAGGCATATAATGCGGCTGCGGCATGTCCTTTGGATAATATAAAGGTGTCTTCTTCCGATTTTTGCAGAAAAAGAACGGCGATCATCAGATCAATGCAGCTTAGTGAGCAGCCGATATGGCCGGCATTTGCTTTATGGTAAAGGCCCAGAATTTTAAGCCGAAGTTCTCCGCTTATCTGCTTTGGGTCGTTCAATATCTCTGCTGCGGTCATGCCTGTGTATATGTCGATATTAAGAAAATCTCACAAAATAAAGGTCAAATCTTCTGTTTTGAGAGTGCAATATACAAAATCTTATTTGTCGGCTTTTGTAAATGGCGCACATTGCTTACTCCAATCCGTAACGCAGCCCTTTCAATTTCTTGATCACAACCGGCTCAGGATTCCCTGCTTTTTTAAGCAAAATATGTGTCGTTTGTGTCGTGTCCATCACCTGCACATACTGCGCGTCTTTGGGCAAATACAAGTTCGTAACCTGCGCATCCTGAATCGAATAAGGGAGAAATGTCCTGTCCATTTCAGACAGGATCTCGTAGCGCGAAGCAGGATATAGAATTGTATCGCCTTTTTGGTATAATTTCTTGATCTTCTGAGCCGCCTCGTAATATGGATTCGGGGCGCGCGGGGTTGAAAAATATCCGTATTTCGGAGATCGGTCTTCATAAAATTCCCCTAACCTCAAAGACACAAAATAGAGCTGACAAGCCAAACCGATAAATATTAACGTCCTGAATTCAACCTTAATAGAATTATAATATTGTAACAAAAGGCTCAAAAGAATGATCATATAGGGGAATGCAAATCCAGAGTATCGCTGCATTAGACCATAAGTGTGCCCGTTTTTGAATGACATTATTATTAAAAAAGAAGTTGGAAACAGAGCCATGATATAAATCATCCAAAGTCTCTTCTTTTGCACGGTGTCAGCCTGCCTATGTACATCCGGAATGAATGAAAGGGCAAAAATACTTACCGACAGAATAATGAATTGTAGTTTATGATTGGAGTAAAAAGCAGCCCCTGACAGTGCAAGGATAAACGGAACTGCGGTTTTCAAGCCAACATTCAGCTTCATGCGATTGCTGAAACGATACCAAATAATCAGCAATACGCCAATGAATATGGAAACAAAAACGTTTTTCTTTCCCGCAAGTGCGTCTGTCAGGCCGTTTGTGAAAATGATTAGATCAGAAAAAAGCGGTAAGGATTTTGTAAACACATTGCCAATGGTGGCAGGTAAAATATGGCCAAAGGGATTGTTATCAGGCCTTGTCTCAGCCATTCTTTTGTAGAGCTCAGCCTGGTAACTGAGCGTATATAAAGTATAAGTCCCACCGCCGAAAATCATCCACCAGGCCACACCTGACAAGGCCAGTACGGCCGAAATGGCCATTTTAATCCAACCTTTAATAGTCCGAAGAAAAAGTAAAGCATACAATGCATGCCCCAGTAACACAGCAATGGAGAGGAAATGGGACAATATGCTTAATCCGGCGGTTACAATGTAGCCAATGTAGAGCCTGGTATTTTGTCGCTTGTTAGCCTCGTTTTCAATGATTTGTAAAAATAAATAGGTGGCTAGCAACGTCAGGAAAAACATCAGGGAATAACTGCGCGCCTGCTGGCTGTAACCAATAAAAAAGGGTTCAATAGCCACAATCGCCGAGGCAATTAACCCCGTATTGACGCTAAAAAAACGCCTTCCGAAAAGGTATGTCAAACCAATGATCAGGACGCTGAAAAAGACGGAAAGGGATCGCGCAGAAAAGTCTGAAATCCCGAAAACCTCCATCCAGAAGTGCAGTAGCAGATAGTAGAAAGGACTGTTCCCTATATCACTCCGGTTGTTGGCTTCGTAATAATCTTCAATTGTTTTCGGGGCCCAAAACTCTGCGGGTGTGAAAGCGCGGGGATAATAATTTTCATTGTAAGTGAAGGAACGCAGCACCCGGGGCGGTCTCAGGCTAAATTTGGGCGTTTCCCAGAAATTGGAATTGGTTACTTTAAGCGTAGAAAAAACCTCTTTTTGATTGGCCCCTTCCAAAACAACACCCTGGCTGATCACCATTGTGCTTCTCTCATCAAAGAAAATACTGTAACGATCCAGATTATGAAGCCTTAAAGCGATTCCCGCGATTAAAATGACAGCGAAAATGAGCCAGGTTGTCGGGGTTTCGTTCGTACGGTTTGAAAACATTGAAGAAAGTTGACGTGCGCGGATGTTTCGGATTGACTTGCCGCGAAATTAAGCAAATTTCCCTTTATAGGATATTTTTTAGATTTTAAGAATTGTAAACTCAACCCTCCGGTTCTTCTGGCGCGTCTGTTCCGTAAGGTTGCTGGCGATGGGTTTGGCTGGACCCCAGGCTTTTGTCTGGATCCTTTTAGCCACGATTCCTTTGGATAAAAGATATTTTTTCACTTGCTGGACACGGTCTTCCGCCAGCTTCACATTTTTCTGAACTTCCCCCTGATTGTCTGTATGCCCTTCCAGCAAAATTTCCATGGCAGGATAATCGGTCATGGCAGTTACGATCCTGTCCAGCTCCGCGTATGAAGAGCGGATTACTTCTGCACTGCTTTGTGCAAACATGGTGCTGCTCAGCCTGATCTGCTGACCGGCTTTGATCGGTTGCAAATAGAGGTTTTTCCGGATATTCCGGAGCGTGGTGTCTTTTGACAGATCGATTTCCTCTGTGAAAGGAAAATAGCCTTTTTCGGAAGCGGTAATGCGGTAAATCTCCTTTAATGGCAAAATGAGTCGATACTCGTCCGTTTCCGGGTCAAATGTAGCTTTGGTAAAAACTTCATTATTCTTCTTAAACGCAGCAATAAGGTCAGAGCGCACCGCTTTGTCTGTTTCTGCTTCCAGGATTGTTCCCGTGACGATCGCAACCGGATCAGGGCGCGTTTCAGGCGTGAGTCTTACCCTGAAAATGTCCTCTTGGCCTGAAACCTTTTCACTCGCACTGAAATAGGCATATTCCCCCGTCGCCGGAACATTGAAATACGCGTCCCAAAGTGGCGTATTGATTACCGGGCCAAGGTTTTCGGGTTTTGACCAGTTGACCCAGGTGTCGTCCAGTCGCCTGGTCAGGAAGAGGTCGCCCGCTCCGTAACCGCTGTGGCCGTGGGATGAAAAGTACAGGGTTTTGTTGTCCAGTGCCAGAAAAGGCGTGCCTTCGTAATCGGCGGTGTTGACCACATTTCCTAAATGCAACGGTTCGGACCAGCTGTCATCCGATTGAAGAAAGGAAACATAAAGGTCCTTTTTCCCTTCCGTATCACTGCGCTCGACGGAAATGATCATGACATTTCCGTAAGGGGAAACCGTGGTTTCCATACTTTCAACCTGCTTTCCCTTGTTGCTGGCAGTAATGCTTTCGCGCAGGTTATTTATTTTATATTCTTTGGGAAAAGACCAGCCGGTTTTTGTCTGGAAACAGCGCGACAATCCCAATGCCATGGAACCATCGGGGTTATATACATTAATAACGTAAATTGTTTTCCCATCGGCTGATATGCTGGTGACAGCATTATCAGCTGCATTATTGAGCGGAGGGCCCATATTTACAGCCTGTCCCCACACATTCTTCTCATTTAGTTTAGAATACCAAATGTCCTGCGTTTCGGAAGTGCCGACATTGCCCAAAAAATTGCCGCGCGTAAAAAAGAGCGTTTTGCCGTCGGGGGAAATGATAGGCGCCACTTCCTGCCCTATGCTATTAATGGCAGAGCCCATATTTTCGCGCTTGGTTTTCAACAACGGGCCTTTTGCAATGTTAATAATCGCTTCAATAGGCTGAACCCCATCCGATATCCCGATGGCATCAATTTGGTTGGCCCCCGAAACTTTTGAGGGCTGCAACACGATCTTGATGGCGTTAGCAAGAATATTTTGTTGTTTTGGAAAGATCCGGAACATTCTCCCTCTGACTGTCAGCTGCCCGGCAGATGCGTCAGAAATCAGAAATTCTTTACCCGACTCATCGTATGCATACACGCGCGCTATGGCACCAGGGTTGAAATTTTCGGCGATAGCAACTTGTTTCAGGGGGATTGTTTTTTCAAAACCCACTTTAATCCATTCTTCATTCCGGCCATCCGGGTCAGCGGGCATCCATGCGCAAGGGCTGTTGCCGAAATCGGGAAGCTTGTTGGGAATGCCCAGGATTTGTTTGGCACGAAAAGCATGTCCGTATTGCGCGGGCCTGTTCTCGGACGAATAACCCAGCACTTTATTGGCCCACAAAATCTGCTGACAGTATCCTTGATTTATAAAAACTGCCGAAAGCAGAAAAAAAGCATTGATGAGTATTCCTTTATTCATTTTGAGCGCAATAGAGGCAGCAGCACTATAGTAATATTATTAATAAAATGGTTGAAAGTCAAACGGATCTATCCGCTTACAAAAGGACTGAAAGGCATTCAATCTCCCTTACCTGCATTATCTTTTTGCACCGATCAAGAGTATCCAATCCCAGCCGGGCTGCGAGTCGGGTGGCTGGACGATAGCCTCGGGCGTAGCTTTAAAATCACCGCCGGTCCATCTTTTGCCTGTGCGAGGACTATACCAAACTGCCCCAAAATCTTTCCCGTTCAGATAGTTCAGGTTCAACCGGACAGGCCGGGATTCGGGCAAATAGAGCATCGACATCTTTTTATTGGAAAGGGAAACAATGCCGATTTCGGCTTTATCTGCCGAGTCAGGAAGCAGTTCGGAGACATTTTCGGGCTGCATATATTCCCACGGAATGCCTTTCAGGATCTTGACAAGCTCATGAATATATTCCGCGCCGTCCTTACCAATGTTTACTTTCCAGGTAGGGTTGAAATTTTTGATTGTGCTCATATGGCAAAAACCCGCGGCGGCGCTCATAATGGATTGATAAGCCTGGTTACGGATCAAAACGGATTGGTCCGTAATTTCCTTTGGGAATTCCGAATTTGCGATCAGAAACGGCCTTAATGCAGCTTCCGCAGAGTTTTTCTGCCAATTGGCCAATGCCGCATATTCAGCAGGCGTGACGGTGGAATCTGGAATGATGAATTTTAAATCCGAACGAACTTTTGAGCTGTCGTTCACGCTCGTAGGTGAGCATGTGCTTAACGAGGCCAGAATTTGTCCCTCAGAAACGGACCGGATCCCGTCAGCAATGGCTTCAAATTGGGCGGCAGTTTGATATTCCTCTTCGCTCACTATCCAGATCACATTGCTGTATTTAGCGAAATGTTTGCCAACATAAGCGCCATAATTTTTCCAGACCGCCGCATTCTGCGCATCGAAAAGCGCATTCCAGCTTTTACGGGAAACTACAATGCCTACGACCAGATTACGCTCCTTCGCAGCGGCAATGATTTTGTCGAAATAATCGAAATAGAGCTTGTTAGGCCGTGAAATATCATTATCCTGGAAAGGAAGTGTTTTGTTAAAATTCCGCTGATTCGGAAGCGCGGGCAAAAGCTGCACCAGGAATGTGTTGAACGACTGCGACTTGCGCGTATCCATGTATTGGATGGCATCATTATAACCCAGCTTCCGGAGCATTTGCCAGGCAACATCGGCGACCATCAGAAAAGGGACACCATTGTTATCCGTAATGTGGCGACCATTGGGGCTGATCCGCAAAGGAAATTTAGGGACAGCCTGTTCAGACTTTTGAGAGACATTTACAGCTGCCAGACCGGATGCTGCCAAAATGCTGAAAATGAAGTATCTGAGCCACTTCATAGTCTTGGTCGGGAAAAATCTTCTAACATATCGGGGTGTTTCGGAACCTTGAAAATCAGCTGGATTTCAGGTCGGCAATCGTTTTCAGCGGATTTTCCGCGCTAAAAACAAAGCTTCCTGCAACCAGAATATTCACGCCTTCTTTAACCAGTAACGGCGCATTGTCAAGATTAACGCCGCCATCCACCTCAATCTTGAATGTATAGCCAAATTTTTCTTTCAAAGCCTGCAACCTAGCTATTTTTTGATAAGTGTTTTGAATGAATTTTTGACCACCAAATCCCGGATTTACGGACATGATCAGCACCAAAGAAACATCACCCAAAATCTCAGAAAGCACTTCTACGGGCGTATGCGGATTTAATGCAACGCCTGGCAATGCCCCTAATTCCTTAATGTGCTGAATAGTCCGGTGCAAATGCGGACAAGCTTCATAATGCACAGTGAGGAAGTTCGCACCTGCCTTTTTGAATGCTTCGAGATATCGGTCCGGCTGCTCGATCATTAAATGTACGTCCAGCGGCTTGGTAGCATGCTTGTAAACGGCTTCACAAACGGGCATCCCGAATGAAATGTTGGGCACAAACATGCCGTCCATGATATCCACATGTATATAATCCGCCTGACTCGCGTTCAGCATTTCTACATCCCGTTGAATATTAGCAAAGTCGGCAGCAAGTATGGAAGGGGCAATTTCAGCCATGAATTTAAATATTAGTTCAGGCCGAAATTAGAATATAATGTTCAACTTGAACGCCAAATCATGAAATAATGGTGAGCTAACGACATCATCTTCGCCGAATGAAGCATGCAGTTTGTAGCGCTCATCGGTTAGCGTGTAAATTTCCAGAATCCGCTTTTCCGGTTTCAAAAGCCAGTATTCCTGCACGCCGTAGCGCTCATAGATTTCTTTTTTAACGACCGTGTCCATTTTTACAGTGCTTTTTGACACGATTTCAACCACCATATCGGGAACACCACGGATCCAATCCTGAATAATGTTCTTTTGGCGCTTTGCAATAAAAATAAGATCGGGCTGTAACCGGTTATAGTCGTCTTCGAAAATTACATCCAGCGGAGCAGCCAACATTTCGCCTAAATCCTGCTCTACGACATACCTGTCAAGTATCCTGTGCAAATTGCGCGATGCTATTTGATGAAAAGATTTGGGACTAGGAGACATAATTTCCTCCCCATTGATAATCTGAGAAAGATCCCAGTCCTGCCAAATAACTGTTTCTGTGCTTTTCATGTGCATAGCTAGTTTTTACGAAAATAATCAAATTTTTTAAGAGATTCATTTAGTGTTGTTTTGATAAAACCAGACATTCAATTCAGTACTTTTTCTATTGAGACGCGGGTTTTAGAAAAAGTAACGGGAGTGTCGGCCGCATTTGAAATCGGCGTAAACGCTTCTTAAATTTGGGCACTATCCTTTTTAGCCGCCTTACCATGAACCCAGAACAGCAAATACAGGAGCTTGTAGACAAACTGCAGCATTTGAACTATAAATATTATCAGGATAATGTTTCCGAAGTCTCGGATTTTGAATTTGATAAGCTGCTGAAACAGTTAAAGGAGCTGGAAGATCAGTATCCTGAACTTCGGCAGGAAGATTCTCCAACATTGCGGGTAGGCGGCACGATTACGAAAAACTTCAATACGGTTTACCATCGCTATCCCATGTTGTCGCTCGACAACACTTATAATGAACAAGAGTTGCGGAATTTCGATGACCGTGTGCGCCGTGGATTGGATGGAGAGCCTTATGAATACATTTGCGAGCTGAAATTTGATGGCATTTCCCTCAGTTTCACGTACGAAAACGGCGTGCTCGTGCGTGGCGTGACGCGTGGCGATGGCACGCGCGGGGATGAGATTACTAACAATGTAAAAACCATTCGTTCACTGCCGTTAAGGGTTAAGGCTGAGAATGTTCCACCGGTTTTTGAGATTCGCGGCGAAGGTTTTATGCCCATTACTTCGTTCCAAAAACTAAATGAGGAAATGGACACTTTGGGTGAAAATCAATATGCTAACCCTAGGAATGCGGCTTCCGGATCATTTAAATTGCAGGATTCTGCGGAAACCGCACGGCGTGGACTGGATTGTTATCTCTACTCATTTTTAACCGATACAGCATTTTTCAAAAGCCACGAGGAAAGCTTGCTGGGGCTTAAATCATGGGGTTTTAATGTTTCCCCCGGCTGGAAAAAAGTGCAGACCATTGATGAAGTCCTGGAATTTATCCATGAATGGGAAGAAAAACGGCTGACGCTTCCGCTTGCAACGGACGGAATTGTGGTCAAAATCAATTCTTTTGAACAGCAGCGTGAGCTTGGTTTCACAGCCAAAAGCCCCCGCTGGGCCATTTCATTTAAATATAAAGCTGAAAATAAACCCGCCGTCCTGCGCATGGTCACGTATCAGGTCGGGCGCACGGGAGCCGTTACGCCGGTTGCGAACCTTTGCGACATTAGCGAACGTGCGTTGCCCTATAATAAAGTAAAAGGCGTTCACCTGTCGGGAACGCGCGTGAAGCGGGCAACATTGCACAATGCGAATGAGCTGCTAAGGCTGGGCATTGAAATCGGTGACACCGTTTTTGTTGAAAAAAGCGGTGAGATCATTCCGAAAATCACCGGCGTAGACATTTCACAGCGCGAAAAATATCCGACGGAACCGCTTATTTTCCCAACACATTGTCCCGAATGCAACTCCGAATTACAACGAAATGAAGGCGAAGTCGCGTTTTTCTGTCCCAACGACAGCCACTGCCCGCCGCAGCTGAAAGGCCGGATCGAGCATTTCATTCACCGCAAAGCGATGAACATTGAAAGTCTGGGCGAAGGAAAAATAGAACTGCTCTTCGATCTCGATCTCGTGCGCACGCCAGCCGATTTGTATGATTTAACCCCTGAAACGCTTCTTGGTCTTGAAAAAAATATCCTGAATGAGGAAACAGGGAAGGTCAAAAAGATCAGCTTTCGCGAAAAAACGGTGGAAAACATTCTGAACGGCATCGCACTTTCGAAAACGATTCCTTTTAAAAATGTGCTTTTCGCGCTGGGAATCCGGTTTGTAGGCGCAACGGTGGCTGAAAAGCTCGCTGCTTATTTCAAATCCATGAATGCATTGCGGTTGGCCACTTATGACCAATTGATTGCCGTTCCGGAAATTGGTGGACGCATTGCGGAAAGCATTGCTTCTTATTTTGATGTGCCTGAAAATCAGCAGTTAGTGGCACGTTTACAGGCTGCGGGCATTCAAATGGAAAGCGATGAAAAGCCTGTTGAGCTGGAAAGTGACATGTTGGAAGGTAAAACTTTCGTGATATCGGGCGTTTTTGAAAATTTTGAAAGGGATGATCTCAAATTGAAGATCGAAGTGAATGGCGGACGGGTGCTAAGTGGCGTTTCGGGAAAACTGAATTACTTGCTGGCTGGTGCAAATATGGGGCCTGCCAAGTTGGAAAAAGCCCGGAAACTGGGCGTTACCATTCTGAGCGAGGAAGAATTTTTAGCGATGATCGAGAATAAATGAAGAAAAACGGCTCAGAAAGCTAACTTTGTGTTTTAAATTTCAACCAATTATATAAGTAAATAATGCCATTGGACCAACGTTTCAAAGGGGTAGGAGCGGCGCTGATTACACCTTTTGATGAGCAGAATGAAATTGATTATCCGGGTCTGAAAAGATTGATCGACCTGGTCACGGAGGGTGGATCGGATTACCTTGTGGTGCAGGGGACAACCGGCGAATCGCCTACGGTGAACTCCCGCGAAAAGCGTGAAATTCTGGCATTTACAATAAAGAATAACTCCAAATCGCTCCCTATTGTTTACGGACTGGGCGGCAATGACACGCAATCGGTTCTGGATTATATAAAAGAAACTGATTTTACTGGCGTTGATGCTATCCTTTCGGTTTGTCCTTACTATAACAAACCCACTCAGGAAGGCATCATCGCACATTTTACGGCAATTGCGGATGCTTCTCCGGTTCCTGTTCTGCTGTATAATGTTCCCGGCCGCACGGTGATCAATATGAAGCCGGATACGATCATTACGCTTGCTGCGCATGCCAACATTATCGGCATTAAGGACGCGGGCGGTTCGATTGAACAGAGTATGGAGCTTGCATCGCGTGTGCCGGATGATTTCTTGTTGCTTTCCGGTGATGATAACCTCGTAACCACAATGGTAAGCGTAGGCTGGCATGGTGTTATCTCCGTGATTGCCAATGCGTTCCCGAGAGAATTCGGTGAGCTTACCTGGCATGCATTGGAAGGTCGATTCAAAGAAGCTGCCAGATTACAACTTGCATTTCTTGAATTTGACACCTTGTTATATATCGAGTCCAATCCGGTTGGCATTAAAAAATGTCTGGAAATCAAAGGCATATGCAGTTCAGCAGTGCGCTTACCATTGTTGAAAGCTTCCCACGAATTGGGTGAAAAGCTGCAAAAAGCAATGGTGCGCGAAGGATTTATTTGATTTTGAAATGATAACATTCTATCCCGGTCCTTCTAAAGTTTACGATCAGGTTGGCCAATATTTGCAGGAAGCGTTTGAAAGCGGCGTCATCAGTGCCAATCACCGGAGCTCGGCCTTTATGCAAATGCTGGAAGACACAATCCGAAACCTGAAAACCAAGCTGAATGTGCCTGCTGATTACGAGGTTTACTTCGTTTCATCAGCGACTGAATGCTGGGAGATCATTGCCGAATGCCTCATTTCGGACGCGAGCCTGCACATTTATAATGGTGCGTTTGGTGAAAAATGGATGGAATACACGCAAAAGCTGACCGGTGCGGCCAGATCTTTCTCTTTTGAAACCAATGAAGAGCTTGTTTTAAATGTAGCAAAAATGCCTTCTGTGAACGAAATCATTTGCATTACGCACAATGAAACCTCCAACGGAACAGCGCTAACTTCTGAATGCCTAAATACATTACGCGCGCAGTTTGACAACATTATCGCTGTGGACGCGACATCTTCCATGGCTGGCGTCGAGCTTCCGTGGCTAAGCGCCGACGTTTGGTATGGATCCGTTCAGAAATGTTTTGGACTGCCTGCCGGAATGGGTGTCATGATTGTTTCGCCAAAAGCAGTGGAACGCGCCATAGCCATCGGAAACCGGTCACATTATAACAGTTTGCTGTTCATCCGCGACAATTTCCTGAAATTCCAGACTCCATATACACCCAACACGTTAGGCATTTATCTGATGAACAGGGTCATGCAGCAAGTTGAAGCCATTCATGTTGTGGATGCGCTGACAACGGCCCGCGAATTGGATTGGTATTCGTTTTTGCCCAAAAACGGTTATCATCTTTTAGTTGAAAATGAAGCTGTTCGGTCCAAAACGGTTATTGCGGTCAAGGATACAAAAGAACGCATTTCGGTGATCAAAAAGGCAGCTTCACAGGAAGGCATCGTGCTGGGAAATGGTTATGGAAAGGATAAGGAAACCAGTTTTCGCATTGCAAACTTTCCTGCTATTACCGACATGGAGATCCAAACATTGAAGGATTTTCTGGTTTCCTTCGCGTCAAAATAGCGAATGAGTAGTAATAGAGGCGATTTGCTTTATTAACTAAATATTAACTTACTCACTCCCGCAGTATCAAGTTGTGCGATTAGATATATTAAAACAATATCAGGCCCAAACCAAGTGTCTGGTCGCTCTGGACTCCATTATTTTCGGTTTTGACGGCGAAGAATTAAAATTATTACTGGTAAAAAGAGGCATCGAGGAAGAACATCACACGTGGTCTTTGATGGGTGGCTGGGTGCAGCCCGACGAAAGCCTTGAAGGCGCATCGTCACGCATCCTTTTTGAGCTTACCAACCTCACAGACATTTACCTGGAACAGCTCCACACATTCGGAAGCCCGCAGCGCGACCCGGTCGAAAGGACCGTTTCGGTGGCCTATTTTGCGTTGATCAATGTGGAGGATTATGATCATAAGCTTTCCAAAAACTTCGAAGCGCAATGGTTCCCGATCCAGGAATTGCCCAAATTGCTTTTTGACCATGATTCAATGGTCGAAATGGCCATTCAGCATTTGCGTTATAAGGCTTCGCAGCATCCGATTGGCTTTGAGCTGCTTCCCGAAAAATTCACAATTCCGCAGTTGCAGAAATTGTATGAAGCCATTTTTGGAACGGAGCTTGACAAGCGTAATTTTTCACGTAAGCTGCTTTCTACCAATCTGTTAGTTAAGTTGGACGAAAAGCAAAAGGGTTTTTCGAAAAAGGGCGCTTTCTTTTATAAAATTGATGAGGAAAAGTACAAAAAGCAGTTTAATACATTCCTGAATTTCCTGCCTGGAAGCGGTAATTAACTTGCAAATTTTGGCGCAGATGACATTAAGGGTTGTGTAAGCAGTGGGTTTTAAGCAACTTTGCGGACAGATCACCAGGCCCGGCCCCATGTTCAATTTCAAGGAAATCGTTTCCGTAACACTCATTCTCTTCTCGGTTATTGATATCCTGGGTTCGCTGCCTGTGATTGTGGATTTTCGCAGGAAGCTTGGTAAAATTGAGTCTGAAAAAGCAACTTTGGCGGCAGGGTTCATCATGGTGCTTTTCCTGTTTTTGGGGGAAAGATTGCTGAGCTTGTTCGGTGTAGATGTGGCTTCATTTGCCATTGCAGGGGCTATAATCCTGTTTTTGCTGGGTATGGAAATGATTTTGGGACGAAACATTTTCAAGCACGACAATATGGATGTGGGCGTCGCTTCCATTGTCCCTATTGCGTTTCCGCTCATTGCCGGGGCCGCCACCATGACCACATTGCTTTCCCTGCGTTCCGCTTATCAGATCGAGAATATTCTGGTCGGCATTCTGCTTAATTTATTCTTTGTATATCTGGTTTTGAAATCATCAACCTGGCTGGAAAGGAAGCTTGGGCAGGGTGGAACGGATATTCTGAGAAAAGTTTTCGGGATCATCCTGCTTGCTATTGCGATCAAACTATTTAAGACAAACCTTTCTATGTGAGGGTTTTATAACGTATTTATTGAATTAATTTAACACAAAATAAAAATGCAACAATTGGACAGCCTTAACCAGGTCGCTGAATTTCACAAAACATTTAAACACCCTATTCTGGAAACGCCTACGATCCCTTCCGAAGAAAGAAGCCGGTTGCGCGTGGCCTTGCTGGCTGAGGAATTGAAGGAATTAGAGGTTGCGATTCTGGAAAAGGACATTGTAGAAATTGCCGATGCACTTTGTGACCTGCAATATGTGTTGTCGGGCGCGGTGCTGGAATTTGGTTTAGGGGAAAAATTCAGGGCTTTGTTTGATGAAGTGCAGCGCTCGAATATGTCGAAAGCTTGCCTTACGGTGGAGGAAGCCGAAGCAACGGTGGCACATTATGAAGCCAAAGGGACAGATTGTTATTATAAAGAAGACAATGGTAAATACTTGGTTTACAGGAAAGCAGATGATAAAACATTGAAAAATATCAACTATTCACCCGCTGACCTGACTTCAATCCTGAACTGATCACGCAAGAATTCATACACATTAAATGCTGCTTTTATGACATCTGTTCTGGAACGTTTTCTTCGGTATGTGAAGATCGATACGCAATCAGATCCGAATTCGGAGAGTTTTCCGAGCACCGCAAAGCAGCGCGACCTGAGTAATCAGCTTGTCGTTGAGTTACAGGAACTGGGCATTGAAGACGCGCATTTGGATGAGCATGGTTATGTTTATGCAACCATTCCTTCCAATTCCGAAAAAACTGACATTCCGGTCATTTGTTTTTGCTCACACGTGGACACCTCTCCGGACGTTTCCGGCGCGCATGTAAAGCCGATTGTGCATAAAAATTGGGGCGGATCTGACATTGTTTTGCCCGATGATACAACACAGATTTTACGTATCGGAGAACTGCACGATTTGGATCAACAGATTGGAAATGATATCGTTACAGCGAGTGGGACTACGCTTTTAGGCGCTGATAATAAAGCAGGTGTTGCTGAGATTATGGCGGCTACGGAATATTTAGTTAATCATCCTGAAATCAAACACGGCGCCATCAGAATTCTTTTCACACCCGACGAAGAAGTAGGAAGAGGAACGGAGCAGGTGAACATTGCCAAACTCGGCGCCAATTTCGGTTACACCGTTGATGGGGAGGCAGTAGGCACATTGGAAGACGAGACATTCTCAGCCGATGGTGTTAAAATCACCGTTCACGGCGTGAGCACGCACCCGGGTTATGCGTTAGGCAAGCTAGAAAACGCATTAAAAATAGCAGGAGATATTCTAGCCGCATTGCCAAAAGATTCGTTATCGCCCGAAACCACAGAAGGCAAGCAAGGTTTCATTCATCCGACGCAAATCGAAGGAATTCAGGAAAAAGTAACATTAGGCTTTATTCTCCGCGATTTTACAGTTGCCGGTTTGAACGAGAAGGAAGCGATTTTGAAAGAAATAGCTGATAACGTGCTTATTAACTATCCGAATTCAAGCATTGAATTCAAAGTAACGGAGCAATATCGCAACATGAAGGAAATCTTAAATCAACATCCGCAAGTTCTGGAAAATGCGTTGCTAGCCATGCAAAAAGCTGGTTTAAACCCAATCCAGCGCAGCATAAGAGGCGGAACGGACGGTTCAAGACTATCTTTCATGGGTTTGCCTTGCCCCAACATTTTCGCCGGAGAACACGCTTTTCACTCCAAGCTGGAATGGGTTTCAGTGCAGGATATGGAAAAGGCGGTAGAGGTTATCGTAAACATCGCCCAGATCTGGGAAGAGAAAGCTTAATGGCGAAGAAAACAAAATATTACGTCGTCTGGCAAGGAAGGAAGACGGGCGTGTTTACGGATTGGAAAGAGTGCGAAGCACAAATAAAGGGATTTGAGGACGCGCGTTACAAGTCTTTTGAATCCATACAAGAAGCAGAAGCAGCCATTCAGCGTAATTATTGGGAATTTGTAGCCAAAAAAGAGAACAAGCCGGCCATAGCAAAAGAAATTCCTGCTAACATTGGAAAACCCATAAAAAATAGCATTGCCGTAGATGCAGCCTGGAATACGGCTTCCGGTGACATGGAATATCAGGGCATTTATTACCAAACCGGTGAAAGGATTTTCTTGCAGGGACCATTCAAGGATGCGACCAATAACATAGGCGAATTTCTGGCCATCGTGCACGCATTGGCCTATTTACAAAAAAAGGAAAGCGATTTGCCCATTTACAGCGATTCCAGAACGGCCATTGCGTGGATCAAGAAAAAGCATGCGAATACGAAGTTGGCATTGACGCCCAGAAATAAGCCTGTTTTTGAAATGCTGCAACGTGCCGAGCGCTGGCTTGCGGCCAATAAGTTTCCGAATAAAATCCTGAAATGGGAAACCGAATACTGGGGCGAAAACCCGGCTGACTTTGGAAGAAAATAGAACGGTTATGGCTAGAAATTCCTCTTTTCGCTTCAAGAATTTTACGGTGCAGCAAGACAAGTGCGCCATGAAAGTATGCACGGATGCCTGCGTGCTGGGCGCCTGGGCCGACATTACAGACGCCGATTACATTCTCGACATTGGAGCGGGAACAGGTTTGTTATCCTTAATGGTGGCGCAAAGAAATTCCTATGGCATTATCGACGCTGTGGAAATTGACGCGGAGGCGTTTTATCAGGCGGGCGAAAATGTCGAGAACAGCCCGTTTCATGACCGGATCAATCTTTTTCATTCTGCTGTTCAGGAGTTTACTTCGGAGCATAAATATGATGTGATCATCACCAATCCGCCGTTTTTTCAATCCGATCTGCTTTCGCCACTTGATAAAAAGAACATTGCGCACCACGCCAAATCGCTTGATTTTGCCGAATTATTGACTGCTATCGACACGCTTTTGTCGGATACGGGGAAATTTAACATTCTGTTTCCGGTTGATGAAGGAAAGCAGTTTTTAACCAAAGCATTGGAATCCGACTGGATTTTGAGCCGTAAAATGACATTGTTTCACCAGGAAGGCAAAAAGGCATTTCGCCAGCTGATGACATTTCAGCGCATAGAACCTGTTCATAGTCTGGACATTACGCAAGAACTTCACATTTACGAACCGGACGGGACAACGTACACCCAATCATTCAAGGCATTACTGAAAGATTTTTATATGATATTTTGATCGGGAAAAACACGAACTTTGCCCGGTAATCCCGGTTTTGGGCTTTGCTTTTATAGATTCATGACTCATTCAGCTATCCAGATTTCCGTTGTCGTTCCGCTTTACAATGAGGAAGAATCATTGCCTGAACTCAGTGAATGGATTGCGCGGGTAATGAATGAAAATGGCTTCTCCTATGAAGTGATTTTTGTCGACGATGGCAGCAAGGACCGTTCCTGGGAGGTTATTTCAAATATTTCTGAGGAGAATCCGAGCGTTCGGGGACTGCGTTTTGTAAGAAATTATGGCAAGACCGCTGCATTGCAAACTGCTTTTCAGGCTGCCAAAGGCGACGTGATCATTACCATGGACGCGGATTTGCAAGACAGCCCGGACGAAATTCCGGAGCTTTATAAAATGATCACAGAGGATCGTTATGATTTGGTCTCGGGCTGGAAAAAGAAGCGTTACGATCCGATTACCAAGACAGTTCCTACCAAAATATTCAATGCGGCCACGCGCAGCATTTCAGGCGTTTCGCTGCATGATTTTAATTGCGGCCTGAAAGCTTATCGCAAAGAAGTTGTGAAAAACATTACGATTTACGGAGAAATGCACCGTTACATTCCCGTTATTGCCAAGTGGAACGGCTTTGCCAAAATCGGTGAAAAGGTTGTGCAGCATCGTCCCAGGAAATACGGCACAACGAAATTCGGGCTGGAACGTTTCATTTTTGGCTTTCTGGATTTGCTTTCGATTGCCTTTGTGAATAAGTTTGGGCGCAGGCCAATGCATTTGTTCGGTAGTCTGGGAACACTCATGTTTTTTCTGGGAAGCATTATAGCTTTCTGGCTTTTAGGGAAAAAAATTTACAATATTTACAATTTGCAACCCTATCGGAACGTGACGGAAAACCCGTTGTTCTTTCTTGCACTGGTTGCCATTATGGTTGGTTCTCAGCTATTCCTTGCGGGTTTTCTCGGGGAATTATTTGTCAAACAATCGGTCTCGAAAACAGGGGACTATAACATTTCAGAAAAGGTCGGATAACCAGGACCACTCGTTAATTAAAAATATTATCCATATCAAGTTATTACTATTACACAAATAATGATCGCCAACGTACACAAAGCACATCCCTGGCACGGGATCCCGATGGGAGACAATGCACCTAATCTCGTAACCGCCTTTATTGAAATTGTTCCGACTGATACAGTAAAATACGAAATAGATAAAGCAACCGGCTATCTGATGATCGACCGGCCGCAGAAATATTCGAACATTGTTCCGGCACTTTACGGTTTTATCCCAAAAACTTATTGCTCAGAAAAGATCGCGGCGCTTGCACGCGAGCGTTCAGGCAGGGACGTAACCGAAGGCGACGGTGACCCGCTGGATATCCTGGTTCTTTGCGAAAAGATCATTTCACATGGAGACATTCTTTGCACAGCGAAGCCAATCGGCGGAATTCGTCTGATCGATGGCGGTGAAGCAGATGATAAAATTATTGCTGTTTTGAAAGGCGATGAAGTTTACGGCGGATTTTCGGATCTGAGCGAGCTTCCGGAAGGGATCGTTGAGCGTTTGAAACATTACTTCCTGACTTACAAGAACTTGCCAGGCGAAAAAGCGCACATTGAAATTACCAATGTATACGGCAGAGAAGAAGCGCATGAAGTGATCATGACTTCTGTTGAAGATTACAAGCATTCTTTTTACTGAGATCTGATTTAACATTGATCGTTTAGCAGTTAGATAATTTAGAGCCGTCCCGGTTAGGGGCGGCTTTTGTTTATTCTTATCTTTGTGCAAATTTTAGATATGAGTAATTTAGAAGAAATCAAGAAGCGGCGCACATTCGCAATTATCAGTCACCCAGATGCCGGGAAAACGACACTTACCGAAAAGCTGCTGCTTTTTGGAGGTGCGATCCAGACTGCGGGCGCGGTAAAATCCAATAAAATTAAAAAAACCGCCACTTCCGATTTCATGGAAATCGAGAAGCAAAGGGGAATTTCGGTCGCAACTTCGGTAATGACCTTTGAATATAAAGATCTGCTGATCAACATTCTGGATACACCCGGTCACAAGGATTTCGCGGAAGACACTTACCGGACATTAACGGCGGTGGATAGTGTAATCCTGGTAATTGACTGCGTAAAAGGCGTGGAAGAACAGACGGAACGGCTTATGGAAGTTTGCCGGATGCGTAATACGCCCGTAATTGTATTCATCAACAAGCTGGATAGGGAAGGACAAAATCCATTCGAACTGCTGGACGAACTGGAAACGAAATTAGGCATTCGCGTTCGCCCGCTTACGTGGCCGATCAATATGGGTGTGAACTTCAAAGGGGTTTACAGTTTATATGAGCAAATGCTTTATTTCTTCAAAATCAATAAAACCAAGATTGAAAGCGACGTTGCTAAGGTAAGTCTTGAAGACGAAAACCTGGTTGAATTGCTGGGGGAAAGAGACGCATCGCAGCTTACTGAGGATGTGGAGCTTGTGGAGGGCGTTTATGATGTGTTTTCAGAGGAAGCTTATCAAAAAGGCCAGTTAGCGCCGGTTTTCTTCGGCAGCGCCATTAATAATTTTGGTATAAAAGAATTGCTGGATACATTTTGTGAGATCTCACCGATTCCGCAGCCAAGGCCGACGGATGTTCGCGAAGTGTCTCCAATGGAGCCTAAATTCACGGGTTTTGTATTTAAAATACACGCTAACCTGGACCCGCGCCACCGCGACCGCATTGCGTTTTTGAGGATCTGTTCAGGGAAATTTGAGCGAGGGAAATTCTATAAACACGTGAGAATGAACAAGGATGTTCGGTTTTCAAGTCCGTTCACATTCATGGCTTCGGCGAAAAGTGTGATGGACGAAGGTTTCCCAGGTGATGTGGTAGGACTTTACGATACGGGAAGTTTTAAGATTGGCGATACATTAACGGAAGGTGAAACGCTGCAATTCTCTGGCATTCCAAGCTTTTCACCCGAGATTTTTAAGGAACTCATTAACCTCGATCCGATGAAATCCAAGCAATTGGAAAAGGGCATTCAACAACTTACAGACGAAGGCGTTGCGCAGCTTTTTACATTGGATTTAGGAAATCGTAAAATTGTAGGAACAGTTGGTGAACTTCAATTCGATGTAATCCAATATCGCCTCGAACATGAATATGGCGCAAAATGTCGTTGGGTTCCGATGAGCATTACACGCGCTTGCTGGCTTACTGCGGATGAAAAACCTGCTATGGATCAGTTCGTTCGTCTGAAGGGAAACCAAATCGCTTACGACAAGGATAGAAATCCGGTTTTTCTGGCAGAATCGGAATGGATGATCCGCATGAACCGGGAGAATAATCCGGCGATACATTTCCACTTCACGTCGGAATTTAAGACTGAAATGGCGATTTAGGTTTGTAATGGTATTCATAGAAAAAGGGTTGATATCTTGCGATACCAACCCTTTTCATTTTCTGATAAAAGAGAGCTTAATTATTTCGTGAACCTCCGCCGCCGCCATTGTCTCGACTGTTTCCATCGCGACTATCTCCACCACGGCGGTCGCCACCACGGCGGTCTTCGAGCATGGTTTTATATTTTTCCTGTTGTTCAACAGTCAGTAATTTCGCAACCTCGTTATTGAAAGTTTCCATCGATGCCCGCATTTGCTCGCGATCAACGCTTTGCGCCGCTCTCAACTCCTTCACTTTCTGCGCCCTCGCCAGTGTCAAATTATAAATTTGCTTTTGCTGATCTTCCGAAAGGTCCAGTTTTTCAGTCATTTGTTTGGTCTGATTTTCTGCTCGTTTCTCGGGCGTTACGTCAGAATCCTGGCGTTGGGCAAAGGCTGCTATACTAAAAAGAGCCATTATCATGGCTAACATTGTCTTTTTCATGGTTATCAAGTTTAGATACTCATGTTAGAGCAATTTGTCACAGCAAGGTTTAATCACATTGCATTTTTAATACAATGTTTTCACAACCAACGCCACCGCAATTGCGCAAGTATAGCTCATTAATGTACCCACAAGCACGTATTCGGACTTTTTGCTAATGTAAGCCGCAGAGATTTCTCCGCTGGCAGATTTATCATTATAACGCAAAAGTGATTTAGCAGCAATGAGGAAACCAATGGCCGAAAACTGGCTTACCAGCACAAAAACGAAGATCAGCAGCCTTTCCGACATGCCGATCCAGCGTCCGGCATTTGCCAGGTTGTCATCCGCATTAGGCGCCAGTTTAGCAAGTTCTTCGCGCCAGGGTTTAGTTAGAATGCCCACAAAAAAGGAAATTGGGGAGAGTGAAATGAGCGCGCCGGTAAAAATGGCGAGTGTTTTTGTGGTGAATAACCAGGTTTTAAAAACTTCCACGCCCGCAGGTAACGCACTGGTAATGATGAGCGCGGTAAGGGCAATGCTGATCAAATGTGCCGCCTGATCGACCACAAACCAGATCAATGTTCCTTTTTTATCCAACGCAATTTTAATAATGTCAATAACACCGTGTGCTGCGCCTAATGCAAGTGCAGGGACAGGATTAGACCAGTAACCCAGCACGACGTAAGAGACAATGATGACTAGCGCAATGTGAAGGTAAAAGTATTTGGAGCGGAAGGATTTTTCTCTTTTTTCAATGACCCATTTTGTGGGTTGCCAGTAGAAATCAACCAGAATGTGTGCGAGCAATAGTTGCAGAAACTCTATCATAATTTTGTTTTTGTGTATAGTGATAAATGTTTGGGAAAGGTAGCGAGAAAATTGTCAATTGCCCACCATTTCGAGGAAGCGACGCGCTGACTGGCGGCAGGCTGGCTGATCCCGAGTTGCTCGGAAATCTGGTTAATGTTCTTTTTCAGAAGCAATGCTACAATTACTTCGCTTTGGGAAGTGGTCCAGTTCTCGATAAGTGTCTCCAAAAGGTCCAGTGTCGCATTTAGTGGCTCGGAAGGGGTTGATAATGCAATCCCAATCCGCGCTTTTTGCTTTCGGATATTGTCAGCCAGATGTCCCGACAAACGAAATGCTTCGCCATCGGATGTGCCTGCGCGGTCGGTAAGCTGTTCTGTTTTTCCTATGCCGATGGCAACGCGCAGATCGGTGTTTCTGGCATGCGTGCGCATGGATGCGCGAGCGAGAATGGCGGCGTGCATGGCCTCATTGGAATTCTTCAAAACCCCCTGGAAGCTGTCTCCCCGATATATTTCAGGTTTCAGCGCCCAGTCGAAAGCGGAATTTTCCCGCAACAGATCGATCATTTCGCTAAGCCATTCTGTGGTCTTTTCTCGCGTGAAAAGCGTTGAATTAACCATATCAGCGGTGATTACGGCATAATACTTCTTCATTGAATATAAGCTTTTAGCCTTATAATGAGTAAATATAAGGTAAAAACCTTATATCAGGCAAATATAAGTCAAAAACCTTATATTGATCAAATATAAGGTAAAAGCCTTATATTTTTTACAGTGAAGATTTGACTAATGCTTCCCATTCTTCTTGCAGTGATCCTTTAAAAACCGGTTTTCCAGCCCGTTTATACCAATATCCCGCATTCCATGCGTCTCCCTCAACCCGGTGCAGGTAAGCGTGAAGATGATCATAAATTGGCGTGCCTTCCTTGCTTTGTGCAATGTTATGGGCTGCTTCCCAATCGTCTTTTGCAGCATACCAAAGGGCTTTCAGGGGTTCTGAGATTTCTGGTGGAGAAGCTTGCGAAAGCGATTCTTTGAATTGATTGTAATTCATTTTATAAAAGGTTGGATAAAGATTAGTAAATGTAAGGACAAGATGCGAAAATGATTTTTACTTGTAACTTGTAGTTCGCAATTGCAATCAAATAACACCATATGTTTAAACGATTATCAGCCTTGCTGACCTGTCTTACGATCAGCGTGATCACGCATGCGCAGGAAACATTCCCCCAAAACGGAGCTTACGACGAAAGATCAGGCCGCTATGCATTTACGAATGCAAACATCGTTGTGGATTCCAAAACCACAATCCTGAAAGGAACCATGCTTATTGAAAACGGGATCATCCGGGAAGTGGGAAAACAGGTTAAAATCCCTGCGGGAACAGTGGTGATGGATTTGAAAGAAAAATACATTTACCCTTCGCTGATTGATCTGGACTCTGATTATGGAATGCCGGATGTGAAAAGGGAACGCGCGGCGGGCGGCCGACAAACGCCTCAACTGGAATCGAACAAAAAGGGTGCGTTTGGCTGGAATCAGGCGATTCAACCTGAAAACGACGCGAGCCTGATATTTACGCCTGATGCGAAAAAGGCGGAGGAGCTTCGCAAAATCGGTTTTGGAACTGTGCTTATTCATTCGCATGACGGCATTGTGCGTGGAAATGGTGCAGTAGTAACATTAACCGACGAGGCGGCTAACAAGGCACTGCTGAAAAGAAAGGCTTCGGCTCATTTTTCATTCAGCAAAGGCTCTTCTTCGCAAACTTATCCATCATCTACAATGGGTGTTGTAGCGTTGCTAAGGCAAAATTATTATGATGCAGATTGGTATGCCAAAACCGAAAAAGTTAAGGAAAACAACCTTTCGCTCGAAGCATTCAACCAGATCAAAACACTTCCATCCTTTTTTGAAACCAATGATAAATACAGCATTATTCGTGCTGATAAGGTCGGTGATGAATTTGGAATACAATACATTATCAAAGGCGGCGGCGATGAATATCAGCGATTAAAGGAGATTAAAGCCACAAAAGCCACATTGATCTTGCCCCTCCAATTTCCCGAAGCCTACGATGTTGCTGACCCCTGGGATGCGGACCTGGTGAGTGTGGCGCAGCTGAAACATTGGGAAATGGCTCCTAAGAACCCAGCAGAGGTTGCTAAGGCGGAAATTCCTTTTGCATTCACGGTTTCAGGCATGAAGAACAAGGCTGACTTTTGGAAAAATATAAAAACCGCCATTGAATACGGACTGCCGAAAGAAAAGGCACTGGAAGCATTAACGACCATTCCTGCAAGCCTGATCAAAGCGGAAGGACAGGTTGGGAGCTTGAAAAGGGGGTTGCTTGCCAACTTCATTATTACTTCCGGCGATCTGTTCGGAAAGGATAATGTGATTTATGAAAACTGGATTCAGGGAAAACAGTTTGTTTTGTCGGCAATGAATGCGCCGGATGTGCGCGGGACTTATGCGCTGTCTGTGAACAATCAGCCTGCGGGAAAGTTGCAAATTACGGGTGCACTGGATAAGCCGGAATATAAAATATCGGTTCAGGACTCTGTCAAAATAACGCCTAAGGTGATTCTTTCTGACAAATTGCTGACGATGACTTATCAGGCTGATAAAAATGCCGGAACAACGCGCTTGACTGGCTGGCTGACTGGAACAAACCTGTATGGCGAAGGCGTTTTGCCAAACGGAAATGTTGTTTCCTGGTCGGCGACGCTTTCCGAAAAATATCAGCCTGCGGTAATCAAAGATTCCACGGTTGCAAAAGTGAAGGAAACCGGGCCGGTCTATTATCCTTTTGTTGGTTTTGGAAATGAGACATTGCCCGTGGCTGAAACGGTTTTGATCAGAAACGCGACGATCTGGACCAACGAAAAAGAAGGAATTTTGCAAAATGCAGATGTGCTGGTTCAAAATGGCAAAATAACCAAGGTTGGAAAATCACTATCCGCGCCTTCCGGAGCCAAAACCATTGACGGAACGGGCAAACATTTGACCAGCGGCATTATCGATGAGCATTCACACATTGCGCTGTTCACCATCAACGAAGGCGGACAAACCAGTTCTGCGGAAGTGAGAATGAGTGATGTGATCAATCCGGATGACGTGAACATTTACAGACAACTTGCCGGCGGCGTAACAACCTCGCATTTGCTTCACGGCTCTGCAAATTCAATAGGCGGCCAAAGTGCATTGATCAAGCTGAAATGGGGGGCGAGTCAGTCGGAAATGCTGATCCCGGAGGTGAAGACGATCAAGTTTGCTTTGGGGGAAAATGTGAAGCAATCCAACTGGGGTGACATTGTCAGAACGCGTTTCCCACAAACGAGAATGGGCGTGGAGCAAGTGTTTTTTGACCATTTCCTGCGCGCAAAGGATTATGCTGCACAATGGAAAGCCTACAATGCCAATTCCAAAAAGCAAGCTGGAAACGCACCGCGGCGCGACATTGAACTGGATGCCCTGGCAGAAATCCTGGCCAGCGAGCGCTTCATTACTTGCCATTCGTACGTGCAGTCGGAGATTAATATGCTGATGCATGTGGCTGATTCACTGAATTTTAAGATTAATACATTTACCCACATTCTGGAAGGTTACAAGCTGGCCGACAAAATGGCCAAACGCGGCATAGGCGGCTCCACTTTTGGAGACTGGTGGGCTTACAAAATGGAAGTAAAAGAGGCGATCCCATACAATGCGGCATTAATGTATCACGAAGGCGTTATGGTTGCGATTAACTCCGATGATGCCGAAATGGCGCGCAGATTGAATCAGGAAGCTGCTAAAACGGTCGAGTATGGCGGTGTGCCCGAGGAGGAAGCCTGGAAAATGGTGACGCTCAATCCTGCCAAGTTGCTGCATGTGGACAATCGTCTCGGCAGTGTGAGAGTTGGTAAAGATGCCGACCTGGTGCTCTGGAACGCACATCCGCTGTCCATCTACGCGCGGCCAGAGTTTACCATGATCGAAGGCGCTGTGTATTTTGACAGAAAAAAGGATGAAGAAAAGCAAAAAACAATGGCTGTTGAACGCGAAAGGCTGATCCAGAAAATGCTGGGCGATAAAGCGGAAGGAAAGCCAACGCAAAAACCACAGGCTACGCAACCCAAAATGTGGCATTGCGAAGACATTGTAGGCGTTCACACGGAACATGAGACAGCACATTAATCCATCCAGATTTCAATTCATTGTTATGATAAAATATAAATTCATTATCCCGCTAACCAGTCTGGTGCTGAGCTGGTTTATGCTCATTCCTGCAAGCCGCGCACAAAATCCGGCACCCGCAGTCGCGCAGTCCAAATCAATCCTCGTCACTGGCGCAACCATTCACGTCGGAAACGGGCAAGTGATTGAAAACGGTGTTATTGCATTTGATAAAGGCATTATTACCCAGGTAGGAGCCTCAGGTTCAGTTACTAGTGCAAATGGTGCGGAAGTCATTGAAGCGAAAGGCAAACACATTTATCCCGGAATCATTTCGCTGAACACAACGGTTGGTTTGCAGGAAATTGCCTCGGTGAGGGCAACATTGGATTACAATGAAGTAGGCGAGATTAATCCGCACGTAAGGGCGCTGGTGGCTTATAACACGGATTCCGAAGTGATCCCAACGTTGCGGGGCAATGGTATTTTGCTATCTCAGGCCGTGCCGCAGGGCGGCATTATTTCAGGTTCTTCGTCCGTTTTTTATTCGGATGGATGGAATTGGGAAGATGCTGTTTTGGCCAAGGATGACGGGATCTGGCTAAGCTGGCCGCCTTTTCTGGCCAGCACTTTCAATTACGAAGATTTCACTGTTTCTGTCAAAAGGAATGATAAGCGCCAGGAGGTGATCAATGTGTTTCGTTCCACATTCTCGGATGCGAAAGCTTATGCAGAAACGCAATCACCCAATCCTGTAAACCTGCGCCTTGCTGCCATGAAACCACTTTTTGATGGTTCTGCAAACTTGTACATTCGTGCGGAGTATGGAAAGGACATCATTGAAGCAGTTAATTTTGCCAAGGAAAATGGCGTGAAGAAAGTCGTGATCGTAGGCGGGGACGAGTCTTACAAAGTGACTTCATTCCTGAAAGAAAACAACATTCCTGTGATTCTGAACCCAACGCACCGCTTGCCCGGACGTGTAGACGAGAATGTTTATCTGCCTTACGAATTGCCCGGAATACTGCATAAAGCGGGTGTTAAGGTGGCCATCACTTACGCGGATGAATGGTGGCGGACGCGTAACCTTGCGTTTCTGGCGGGAACTTCATCGGGTTTTGGCAATGTGACGCCGGAAGAAGCTTTGCAGTTTGTTACTAAGAATGCAGCGGAAATTATCGGCGCGGACAAACTGGTAGGAACATTAGAAAAAGGAAAACACGCTTCGTTTCTGGTTACAGCTGGCGATATGCTGGATATGCGCGGCAATGTGATCCAAATGGCCTTTATTAAAGGCGGAAAAGTGAATTTGGATGATAAACAAAAACGGCTTTACGAAAAGTACAAAGTAAAATACGGAAAGAAATAGCTAACAAAAATGCCGGTTGTTAGCCGGCATTTTGTTTTAATCTTCACTTACTAAACTGATTCCGTCATCGCCGATTTTAATCAGGCCTTGTTTATAAAGCCCGCCAATCGCCTTTTTGAAGACTTTCTTACTGATTTGTAATTTCTTGTAAATATCCTCCGGAGAACTGCTATCAGACAGATTTAGAAAGCCGTTCGCCTTTTTCAATTCATCCAAAATAAACTGTGCAGTCGGTTCAACGATTTCATAACCTGTCTTTTGCAGGCTCAGATCGAGCTTATTTTCTTCCCTGATTTTTTTGACATAACCTTTTAGAGAATCGCCGATTTTTATCTCACGGAAAACCTCATTGCCATATATCAGTCCTTTGTGATATTGATTTACAATGGCATTATAGCCCAGATCTGATTTTGAAAAGATCAGCAAATCCACCTCGTCGCCTTCGGCAACGGTCAGCCTTTCATTTTCCAGAAAACGATCGATTTTGGTAGAAGCGATCAAGCGGGATGATTTTTGATCCAGATAAAGGAAAACAACATGCCACTCCCCAAGCTGCATCGGTGTGCTTTGTTCCCTGAAAGGCACGAAAAGATCTTTGATTAACCCCCAATCCATGAAAGCACCGTGCTCGGTAACATCCGTCACTTCGAGTAATGCGAACTCATTGCGGATAATTTTCGGCGTCTCGGTCGTTGCTACCGGCCGATCCTCGGAATCCAGATAAACGAACACTTTAATATTATCGCCGACCTGCATTTCATCTGTGAGATACTGATTCGGCAGCAGCACTTCCTCGCCTTCCACGTCGCTCAGAAACATGCCTACGCTGGTGAGGCGCTCAATGGTGAGGTGATTGTATTTTCCTATAAAAAGCATTCGCTATGGTACAAAGTTTGCGCAAATGTAACGCTTTCGGCCGTAGAATCAGTCTTCCTCATTGTCGCCGCCTTTGTTATCCATCCTTTCTTTTTCTTTGGAGCGGTTGAGCCGGTAAGCGAATGTTACCAAAAACTGTCTCGCTCTCCATTGAAATTCGGAGCGGGAGTAATAGCCCGAATTTTCAACGATGCTGCGTCTTTTTTGAGAATTGAGCAAATCACGAACGCTTGCCGTGACGGTCGCTTTGCCCTTTAAAATATCTTTTGAAAATCCAAGATCTATAAAATAAATGGCCCGATCTCTTCCTTGCGTGGTTTTCCTGGGCGCACGATAATTGAATGACGACTGAAAATCAACGGATTTGAAAAGCGTAAGCCGCGAGGAAAAGCGGCTTGTCCACGAATAAGTGTCACTTTTCAAAACCTTATCATTGTAAAAGCCCTCATTGATCGCGCGGAAAATGTTCGCATTACCAGTCAGTTTCCACCAGGGCGCGGGGTCATAAGTAAGGTTAAATTCAAAACCATAAGAATCTCCGGTTGAAAGGTTTACAGGTGTGACCGTAGTGAATCCGGTTGAGTCCACGGAAGTTATGTTCTCAACAACACCCAATCTATGACGGTAATAAATGCTGGAAAGCAATGATCCTTTTGGCATATTCAGCAAGTGGCCAGCTTCAAAAGAATGTGTGAATTCGGGATTCAGCAAGGGATTACCAGCTCTGAAAACTCTGGAATCGCTGAAATTGGAAAAGGGCAGAAGATCCCTGAAATCAGGGCGGCTGAGGCGGTAACTGTAACTCAGCTGTACTGTTTGCATGTCTTTTAGCTTGTAAGACATGTGCACGCTGGGGAATAAATTGAAATAACCCCGGTGATTGCGCTCATTTGTCTTTTTAAGTTCGGTGGTAATGTCCGAATATTCGCCGCGTAATCCAGCCTGCAGGAAAACTTTTCCAAATTGATTGCTGGCCATTACATAACCCGCATGAATTTTTTCGTCGTATGCAAACCGGTTATCATATTGTTCCAAGATCCGCCAATCCATCTGCTCGTCCTGCTGATGAACCGAAAAATCGTTATCCAGCAATCTGATAGAGGTTTTAAGGCCCGCTTCTATTTTTCCATCTTTTCCAACAGGTTGAATGTAATCAAGTTGCGCCAGGAAAGTCCTTTCATCTTCGGTGTTGAATGCGCGCTGCATGATCCCAGCCGGGTCTAAATTCGAAAACTCCCGATAGCGCGAAGATTCCGTTTCGTCGCTGATAATGTATTTGGAATTGAATGTCAGGCTTTGTCCTTTTTTGTCAAACTTCTTTTCATAATTCAGCGCGGCTTCAATGTTGGTTCTGGGTTCAGTTTCTCTTTCCGTTCTTGTAACCGTTTCCGTTAATACATTATTGAAATCATAATCCATGTAATCCAGCTGTGACTTGTTCTTATTCATAGACTTACGATAAGAAACAGTCGCTGTAACTGTGTTGAAGTTATTTAGAAAATAGTCCAGCCCGACCATGAAATTGTTTGAGGTTCCGGACCGTGTTCTTGCTGTTTTTTGCTCGTATACAAAGCTTGTGTCTGCGCTGTTATATTCTTGCCGCGAATTGCCGCGTCCAGGTCCTTCACGATACATTAAGCCGTAGTTTGCGATTAGATTAACCTTTTTTCTGCGGTAATTGAGATTAAATGAACCACCAAAGTTTGCGGGATAACCTCCTGTTGCTGTGAAAGACCCATTCAGGCCATATCGAATGTTTTTCTTCATTACAATGTTCAAAATCCCCACTTCGCCCTCTGCATCGTAGCGTGAGGAAGGATTTGTAATGATCTCAATGCTCTCGATCAGGTCGCCGGGAATCTGCCGCAATGCTTCCGCCGGATTAAGCCCTACCATTCCCGATTGTTTTCCATCGATCAGTATCCGCACATTCTGGCTTCCACGTAATGCTACATTTCCCTCGACATCCACGGTTACCGAAGGCATATTGTTCAAGATGTCGGAAGCGTTGCTTCCAATGTTGCTCAGGTCTTTTCCAACATTAAAGACGCGTTTATCGAGCTGTAATTCCATCTGACTTTTTTCACCCCGAACGAGCACTTCTTCTAAAACTTTCGAATTGGATTTAAGTGAAATTGTTCCCAGGTCAACATCTTGCGCTGCAACGGTCACATTGGGGACAATCTTCTCATCCAAAGTGAGATACGTGATTTTGAGAAAATAATTTCCCGGTGCGGCTGGAAACGCAAAAACGCCTTTATCATCAGAAGCGATACCGCCGGTAAGGGTTGAATCCTTGGTAGAATAGAGTGCAACATTGGCGAACAGAACGGGATTTTTATCTCCATCCTCCAATTTGCCCTTAACAAAGAATGTTTCCGCTGGCTCTTCCTGCCCATACGCTTGAATCGTAATCAACAGCAAAAGCAAAAAAGGCAGCCGTAAATTTTTCATAATGTTAAGTTGAAGGAAATAAGTTTGTTAGATGGGGAAAACCTATAAAGGTTTAATGTGATTTTAATGTTAACAATGGAAATTGAGAAAAAGCTATGCCATCAACGGTTCTCGAAGGGCAAAAGAAAAGGCTAGCTATGTGATAGCCAGCCTTTTGCAAATGGAAGTGTATTTGCTTATTGCAGCGTGTTACTAAGTCTTTTGAGCTCGATTTCAGCTGCTTTGGCTGCATAGTTGAGATTAATCATCCGATATCCGGCGTCCTCAAAACTGCGCTGCGCTTCCCGGACGTCAATGATCGTTGCCTGAATAAGTTCGAATCGTTGTAATGTGAGGTCCAGCAATTGCTTGCTCAGGTTATAGTTTAATTTCTGTGTTTCAAGCTGTTGTAACGAACTCAAATAGGTTTGAAACATTTTCACAGCCCCGGCATTGTAATCGCGAACAATTGTGCTCCGCTGAAACTTTGCACTTTCCGTATTGATTTCTGCAACCTGTTGCTGCCTTTTGAATGCGGAGCCGTTGTAAATCGGAACAGCAAGCGAAATGCCGGCATTGGGGCCAACTGCCCGGTTTAGCAATGTAAAACCGGCAGCATTTTGATTTCGGGAATAATTATAAGCTGTATTAAAACGTACTGTCGGATATCTTGCCGCGGCCGTCTCTCTCACGATCAGCTCATTGATTCGAATCTGGTGATCTGCTGCTTTTACATCCGCATTCACAACGATGCGGTCCAGAACCGTTTCCAATTTCATATTATTATCAACCAGAATCGTGTCCTTAATGGTAACTGCAACTTTTGGATCCAGGGTAAGAATGCGCAAAAGCTCTGTTTTAGCCACCTGAGCAACCATTTGTTGATCCAGCAGGGTTTGATTTAGTGTATTCAAATCGATTTGTGCCTGAAACAGATCTGCATTATTAGCCATACCGGCTTCTTTTCTTACCTTCAAAATTTCCAGCCTTTTTTCGGAAGCCTGGATCGAAGTCCTGACCGTATTTAAGTAGCTCAACTGGCGAACCACATCATAATAACTCGTCATTACCAGGGCAATAGTGTTTTGAATTTGAGAGTTTAGCAGCTCGGCGCTTTGATTTTGAAGTTCTGCCAGCCTTTTCTTGGTTGAAACAACTCTTTTGCCATTGTATAACAAAATGCTTGCATTCAAACTTGCCTGGGTGTTGTTACCTGCTGCCGCATTCCGATTGATTTCCGTTCCGTCGTTAAGCTTTTGGTTAATTTGCGTGATTTGCTCTGTGTTTGTGGCCGCAGCAGTGACCAGGGGCAAGCCTCCGGCAACGCCATAATTGTTGAGCAATGTATTGGCTTCAACATTGTTTTTGGCAATTTCTATTTCGTAATTATTTTTTAAAGCTGTCGCAATGGCATCCTCCAATGTGATAGTCAGGCTGTCCACCTGCATTGAAAATGCGCTGCTACTAACCAGCAAAAGCATTAATAAAAGGTTCTTCTTACATTTCAAAATCAGGAGCGGGTTCATGCAAAAACAAGAGTTGATTTATAAATATTTCAGAAAAACGGTTATTGATGTTGAACTGTGAGTTCTTCCGCCATTTTCTGTTCCTCAGTCATTTTATGGTTTTTCGGTGAGATAAAGGTGTACACAGCCGGGATTACAAACAATGTAAGGATCAGCGAGAACATCAGACCGCCCACGATGACAACACCCAGCGGAACCCGGCTGGTAGCGGCGGCTCCCAAACTCAATGCGATAGGCAATGCACCAAAAGCGGTTGCAAGGCTTGTCATCAGAATGGGTCGTAAACGCTGCGTGGCCGATTCTACCGCAGCAGCCGTTCGTCCCATGCCCTGTTCTCGTTTCTGATTCGCAAACTCTACGATCAGGATCCCGTTTTTCGTCACGAGGCCAATGAGCATAATCATCCCGATCTGCGAGAAAATATTGATGGTCAATCCAAAAAGATAAAGACTTAGCAAAGCTCCCGCTAATGCGAGCGGCACAGTGATCATAATGATAAAGGGATCCGTGAAGCTCTCAAATTGTCCTGCGAGAACCAGATATACAAGGAGTAATGCCAGTCCAAATGCAAAGCTGGTGTTGGAAGAGCTTTCTTCAAAGTCGCGCGATGAGCCTGTTAATGATGTCTGGAATGATTCGTCAAGCAATTTTGCAGCTATTCTACGCATGGCCTCAACACCATCGCCAATGGTTTTTCCTTCCACCAATGAGGCGGATACGGTGGCACTTTTGTAACGATTATAGTGATAAATCGTTGGCGGGCCGCTTTCTTCCTTCATTTTTACAACGGCTGTCAATGGAATGTTCTCACCCCGGTTGTTCCGCACATATAGTTTGGAAATATCACCAGGTTTGTTCCGCTCCGTCCGTTCCACTTGCCCTATCACCTGATATTGCTGACCATTCATGATGAAATAAGCAAGCCTGCGTCCGCTAAAAGCAGATTGAATGGCACCGGCCACATCAGTCGTCGATAATCCCAGATCCCTGGCCTTCAAACGGTCGATAGTAAGCCGGATCTCCGGTTTATTGAATTTAAGGTTTACGTCTACATTCTGGAATGTCGGATCCTGGCGTGCTTCTTCCAGGAATTTCGGGAGAACGTCGAAAATCTTATTGAAATCGAGGTTTTGCAAAACGAACTGGACGGGTAAGCCACCTCTGGAACCCTGGCCAACGGCGATGGTCTGTTCTTGTGTTGCAAAAATTCGAGCGTCATTGAAACGCGCTAGTTTCTTATTGATTTCCTGCGCAAGATCATTCTGACTTTTGGCTCTGTCACCCGCCGGAACCAGGCCGATACGGGCTGTGCCACTGTTCATTCCACCACCGCCAAAGCCCGGTGTTGCAGAGAATGTAAACGCTTTTTCAGGAATTGAATCATTGAGGAAATTGGACAGCTGATCGGATATCTGCTGCATTTGGTTGAAGCTCGTTCCTTCTGGCGCGGAAAGGTTGAAACGGATACTATTCCGGTCTTCCATAGGCGCAAGCTCACTCTGGAGATTGGTGTAGGTAAAATAAATAAGCACGCCACAGGCAGCCACCAGCACCCAGGCAACCCAGCGGGCTTTCATAAAACCACGCAGTGACCTGTTATAGCCATCTTCCATCCCTGTAAAGAATGGCTCTGTTTTGTTATAAAACCAACCATGGCCAGCGCCCTTGCGGTTCAGGAATACGTTAAGCACCGGCGTAATGGTCAGTGAAACAAATGCTGAGATCAAAACCGCAGACGCTACGACGATCCCGAATTCCCTGAACAAACTGCCGACAAAACCTTCGAGGAAAATTACCGGAAGAAAAACCACGGCAAGCGTAAGCGAGGTAGAAATTACAGCGAAGAAGATCTCACGGCTTCCTTCCAATGCAGCCTGCCGGATCGGCAGCCCGCTTTCGAGCTTTCGAAATATATTTTCCGTGACCACAATACCATCATCTACCACAAGTCCGGTGGCCAGAACGATGCCGAGAAGGGTTAATATATTAATAGAAAACCCAAACAGATACATGATAAAGAACGTCGCAACCAGCGAAATCGGAATATCAATCAAAGGGCGGATGGCAACAACGAAACTTCTGAAAAAGAACAGGATTACAATCACGACCAGCGAAAACGCGATGAGCAGCGTTTCTTCAACTTCCAGAATGGATTGGCGAACAAGCCGTGTGTTATCAAGCAGAACACTGAATGTAATGTCTGATTTGTTGGATTTCTGAATCTCAGCAAGTCTTTTATTAAACTCATCCGAAATCTCAACATAATTGGCGCCGGGTTGCGGAATGACCGCAAGTCCAACCGCATACATGCCATTATATTTCCAGCTTTGCTCTTCATTCTCAGGACCTAATTCTACTTTGGCCACATTAGCAAGGCGAACGATTCCTGCGGTGTCATTTTTAATTACCAGATCGCTAAATTCCTTTTCGCTCGTTAGCCGGCCCATTGTCCTGATGGTCAACTCGGTGTTATCACCATATATTTTTCCGGCAGGCAGTTCAACGTTTTCAGCGCTTAGTGTGTTTGAAATATCATTATAGGAAATGCCATAAGCGCTCATTTTATCGGGGTCAAGCCAGATGCGCATGGCATATCGCTTTTGCCCGAAAATGTTAATGGCACTAACACCGTCAATGGTTTGGAGGCTTTGCTGCAATACATTCTCTGCATATTCACTCAATTCCAACAAACCTTTGGAAGGACTTTGCACAGCCAGAAGTAAGATGAAATCACTGTTCGCGTCGGCTTTGCTTACCACTGGAGGTGCATCCACATCCTGCGGAAGGTTGCGTTGCGCCTGACTCACCTTGTCACGCACATCATTGGCTGCGCCTTCGAGGTCAGCTTCGAGGTTAAACTCAACGGTTATGTTACTGGCTCCGATCTGGCTGGAAGAGCTGATACTTTTAATACCGGGAATACCATTAATACTTTTTTCGAGCGGCTCAGTGATCTGGCTTTCGATGATATCGGCATTCGCGCCGGTATAGCTTGTCCGGACGTTTACAACCGGCGGGTCAATGGCGGGATAGTCGCGAAGCGAAAGGAAATTATAACCTACCACCCCAAAAAGAATGATGAGCAGGTTCATAACTACGGCTAATACGGGCCGTTTTAATGATAATTCAGAAATGTTCATAGGTTAGGTTTCAAGGGAATGGTCATTGTACCGCCGTACTTACTTCGCAACATTCAAGCTTTTTACGCTTCTCACTTTCACAGGAGCATCAGGACGGGCAAATAACACGCCCGAAACAACCACGGTATCGCCCACATTCAAGCCACTCGTTACTTCCACTACATCTTCCCGTCTGTCGCCGGTTTGGATGTCGACAAAGACTGCCTTACCACCTTTTACAACAACCGCCTTTTTGCCCATCGCTTCGGGAATAATGCAGTTAGTAGGAATTAAGATACTGGCTTTATTTGTACTCGCATTCAAATATACTTTAGCAAAGGAACCAGGGCTGGTAGAACCGGAATTCAGCACAGCTCTCACCGTAATGTTCCTTGTACTTTGATTAACCTGCGGTTCCAGTGCGATAATCCGCGCAGTTTGCCTTTTTCCACTATTTTGATCTAAAAGCACCTCTACATTAATGCCTTTTTGAACATATTTTTGAAAAATCTCTGGAATTGTAAAGTCGATTCTTAGGTTGGACAACTGCTGCATTGTTGAAATAACGCTCGTGGAAGTCACAAAAGAGCCTTCACTTACTTTTCTTAACCCTATAACCCCGGTAAATGGCGCCCGCACAATGGTTTTGTCGATCAAAGCCTGGGTGTAAACCATATCCGCCTTCAATGTATTAACCTGGTTAACAGCCAGATCATAATCTGCCTGATTAATGCCGTTAACCGCCACAAGTTGCTTTAACCGTTGCTGCGTTGTTTCTGCAAGTTCAAGCTGTACTTTGGTGCGACTGAGCTGTGCTTGAAGATCTGCATTGTTTATCCGTGCTATAACCGTGCCTTTTGTTACCGTCCGCCCCTCAGGAACATTCAAATAAGTAAGAAGCCCGCTAACTTCCGGCCGAAGCTCGGCAAACTCGTTAGCAACAATCGTTCCGTTGACTTCAACTTTATCACTTACTTTTTCAGACTTTACAACAATGACATCCACGATCGTAGGACCGCCGCCGCCTTTTGCTTGAAAAGTGTCCTTTTTTTCTTTGCAGGAAAGTGTTGCGAGGAGCGTGCCCGAGATGATAACAAGTGAGAGGGATTTATTCAGATTCGGTATTATAGAAAATACAGACTTCGTGTTTGACTTCATAAAAAAGATAATTCCGGGGCTTATGGTTTAGGGGTCGATGTTGCGATTAATATCGGATTTTCGGTCTTTCCCAAAATTATATATTAATCTAAAACCTATTGGACTTTTTTCTACTATAAAAGTTTAATTGGAGAAAATATATTTTTAGAATTCCTGAGCGATCACTTTCAAAAGCGTATCACATTTCATCTCCGTTTCTTCCCATTCACGCTCTGGGATGGAATCTTCGGTAATTCCGGCACCTGCAAAAAAAGTTGCTTTGCCTTCTTTAAATCTGACAGTCCTGAGGTTTACAAACAGATTCGTGTCGCCGCCAACCTGCGCAGGCCCCAGGAAGCCGCTGTAAAATGACCGGTCATAACCTTCAATGTCGGTAAGGAATTTAAGGCTAGGTAATTTGGGAACACCACAAACCGCAGATGTAGGATGTAACAATTTCAGCATGACCGAAGCCAGTTCCGGAAAATTCAGGGAACTGGTGTCAACTTCAAAATCGGTTCTTAAATGATATAAATTGCCTGCTAACACGGTTTTCGGGCCGGTTTCGGTGTATTCACGCAAGCGGATTTTCTTGAAACATTCAACAATGTATCGGCTTACTAATGCTTGTTCCTCAATTTCTTTCTCTCCCCAGCGAATATCAAATTTCGGGATGAGTTCACCGACTTCATTACGCGCATTTTGTGTCCCTGCCAGCGACATTGTCCTGAACGTGCCAGCGGAATCCTGACGTACCAATGCTTCCGGACTAGCGCCAAGCCACATTTCATTGCGGTCGGGCAGGTTGACGAGTGAAACAAATGCATGCGGGTACACTTTGGCAAGCTTGCAGAACGCTTTGGCAGGTTGAAATTTTTCGCAGTAAGGAAGGTCTTTGGTTCTGGATAAAACCACTTTTTTAAATTGGTTCCGGCGAATCGCGGACACTGCAAGCTCAACCGTTCTTTCGAAACGAGCCCGTGCATCCAGATCAGGCAATTCCGGAATTGCAATTGCATCATTATTAGCCTGAGAATGGTCTTCTTTTGCAATTTGACTGGCCAGGTTTACCAGCCTGATAATCTCCGGATGTTCTTCACCAACCTTGTTTTTGATATCCTTTATCTGGCTCGCTTCCGAGAATGTCAGGATGATGTCTCCTTCCAGAAACAGGACTTCTTCGTCCGTCTCCCAATGGAAATTGCTCATTACGAATCCGGGAGACAGTTTTTCAAGCTCAGGCTGGCATTTCCTGATCCCTTCCTGGATAGAAATTAGCAGCTGAATTTCATTTTTATGTGGTAACCTCCATAATGCCGTCGGAAATCCCAATTGTCTGGATGCTGTCCAGAGTTCCTCAACCTGTAATCCCTCAAATATGGAAAGTCGTGTGTCGGTTTGTACTGAGAGCATTTATACTTGAATCTAAATAGTTAGGTTATTTTTCTGCAAAATAAGTTCAGCGCTCCGCATTCACAATAGCGACTGTCAACCGGCTGATGCACACCAGTTTATTCTCCTCGTTGGTAATTCTGATATCCCAGATGTGTGTTGTCCGACCAAGATGAATCGATCGCACCGTTCCATGCACAAAACCCTGCTTTACGGGACGCAGGTGATTCGCATTTATTTCCAGTCCTACCGCGTGTTGTTTCTCCGGGTTCGGCAGGCAGAGAAAGGAGGCAATGCTGCCCAAAGTTTCAGCCAGAACGACCGATGCGCCACCATGCAAAATTCCAAATGGCTGATGCGTCCGCTTGTCCACTGGCATTCTTGCAGTTATATAGTCGGTGCCGATCTCAGTGAATTCAATGCCAAGATGATTTGCGATTGTATTCTGACTAAAAGAATGAAGTGCATCAAGCGTTATTGATCTAGTGAACATATCTAAAAAATGTATAAATTTGTAACGGCTATAAGCGGTAAAAACAAGGTATTTGCAAAATTAATATTTAAATTATCCTATTATTTTGAAAAGAAAGTCTATCTACCTCATTCGCCACGGTGAAACAGATTTTAACCGCAGGGGAGTTGTTCAGGGAAGTGGTGTTGATTCCTTGCTGAATGAATGGGGCGAAGCCCAGGCGGCTGCTTTTTTTAATGCTTACCAACATGTCCCTTTTGATAAAATCTATACTTCCAATTTAAAACGAACACAGCAAACTGTTCGTGGGTTCATCAAGCTGGGCATACCACACGAAAGTTACGCCGGGCTCAACGAAATCTCCTGGGGAAACCGCGAAGGCCGTGAGCCGAACACTGGCGACAATAACTATTACCGTGAGCTTGTCACTGCCTGGAAAAGTGGCCAGGTTGATCTTGCCGCCGAAGAAGGTGAAAGCCCTTTACATGTCAGGGAGCGCCAAATTCCGGTGATAGAGACCATTTTATCCCGCCCGCACGAAAGGAACATTCTTATTGCCATGCACGGACGCGCCATGCGGGTGCTGCTCACCACACTTTTCGACCAGCCGTTGGTGAAAATGGATGATTATGAGCACAGTAATCTATGTTTGTACAAAATCAACTATTCTTACGACACGGGTAAATTTGAGCTGGACGTTTCCAATGATATTACCCATTTATTGTCTCTCGAAATACCTCAAACTTTGTAAAAACCGTTTGTGTAGATTCGTTTCCTTTGGTGTATTTATGGACTGAAGTGCAGCTCACATGGATACATTTGCCGAAGTTCAAACAGCACAACAGAAAAATCTACATGTCCAAAAAACGTACTTATTGGACGTTACAAATTCTCGGCTGGACTTTGCTGATCATGTTCGAGTACGTTCCCTATGCGCTCGAATTTGGTTTTGAAGCCGGCGTCTTTTATACAGCATTAGCCAACATTCTTTTAGGCATTTGTCTCACACACGTATACAGGCTTGTGATCCAAAAATGGAACTGGTCATCATTACCGCTGCCACGGCTTGCATTGCGGGTTATCGGTTCCGTCTTGTTGTTGGGATTAATAATGACGCTGGTCAATCAGCCGATGGACCGGAAAGTGCTTGAACAAAATTTACTGAATCAGCCGCTCGTTTTCTGGGGTTATTATGCCAATTGGTGCAAAAACCTGCTCGCCTGGATCCTGTCTTACACGGTTTACCATTATATAGAACAGACAAGACTGGCCGGCTACGAGAAGATCATGCTGAAAATGTCTATGCGCGAAGCGGAAGCCAAAGTTTTGCGCTCGCAATTGAACCCGCACTTTACATTCAATGCGTTGAACAGCATTCGGGCGCTGGTATATGAGGATCCTAAAAAAGCGCAGCTCAGTATCACCCAGTTATCAAATATTTTAAGAAATTCACTGCTTGCCGACAGGCGAAAAACGGTCGATCTGCAAGAAGAATTGAGAACTGTCGAAGATTATCTGGAACTCGAAAAGGTTCGTTATGAGGATCGTTTGCGCTATTCCATAGCAACCGACCCTCAGGCAATTTACTGGCAGGTGCCACCCATGATGCTGCAAACTTTGGTCGAAAACGGCATTAAGCATGGCGTTTCCAAAGAAATGGGTGGTGGATTTATCGATGTAAAATCGGAAATTGCAAACGAACTGCTGATCATAACCATTTTGAATTCGGGTAACCTGGGAAACACGGATTCGGGTGGAGTGGGATTAAAGAACACTGCCGAGCGGCTATCAATTTTATATGGCAAGGGAGCCACTTTCCGTATTTTTCAGGAGAAACAAGATGTAGTTTGCTCCGAAGTGCGGATCCCAATGTTGTCGGAAGGTGTGATGATGGTAGGAGAGGAGACGGGAAAGAGCAACTGACAGCTTGCATCAATTTTAAACTTCATTTTTATTCCTAACTGACCTGTTATGAGGACTCTTATTGTCGACGACGAACGCCTTGCAAGAAACGAATTAAAAAGATTACTCGAACCTTATACCAAGATTGATATTGTAGGTGAAGCGGCCAATGCGGAAGAAGCATTGGTGATGATTGAAGAATTACAGCCGGAATTACTCTTTTTGGACATTCAAATGCCGGGAAAAAACGGTTTTGAATTGCTTTCTTCCATCGAAGGAAAAAGTCCGGAAGTGATTTTTACCACCGCTTACGACGAGTATGCGATCAAGGCTTTTGAATTCAATGCTTTGGATTATCTTTTGAAACCTATTGATTCAGAGCGGTTAAAAGACACTATTCATCGTATTGAAGAAAATCAGGCGCAACCGGAAACCCCAGCTCATGCGCACGAACGCGCCGAAAAAGTGCTGGGTGAAAATGATCAGGTTTTCGTGAAGGATGGTGAAAAATGCTGGTTTGTAAAATTAGGTAAGATCCGTCTTTTTGAATCAATGGGTAATTACGTACGCCTGCATTTCGATGATCAGAAACCATTGGTCCTCAAATCCCTGAACAACCTCGAAGAACGGCTCGAACCGAACACTTACTTCCGGGCCAACCGCAAGCACATTATCAATCTGCATTGGATCGAGAAAATTGAACCCTGGTTTAGCGGCGGATTGCTTGTTACGCTGCAAGGCGGCGACAAGATTGAAATCTCACGTCGTCAGGCCATCAGGTTTAAGGAGCTGATGAGTTTATAGTCAAGTTTCATTTCATCAGCTACATTATGTATTTAAACAAAATCTGCTTTTTTCTTTTTGCCATATCTTTTCTTGCGGGTTGCAACCGTTCTGGCAAAAGCGAAAATGAGGAAAGTGGAAAAGTAAAATTTGTCGGCGCTAAAACCAACACACAGTTCGGAGGCTGCGATACGGTCCAAAACAAAGGCATTTCCATCAAACTTAATTTGTGGGAGCCATCCGATTCCAGCAAGACCGCGGAAGCAATCCGGGCCACATTAACGCAGAAATCGCTTAAAAGAATTAATTCCTATGGAGATTCTGCCAGCATTGCAGCGAATCCACAAGCCGGTGAAAGTGTAAAAAGCGCCTTTGAGGTTTTCGAAAAAAACTACAACGACTTCAAAAAGGACTTCCCGGACGCCCCTGGCTGCTGGGCAGTGGAACTGAAAGGCGATACAATCTTTTCAACCTCGAAAGCACTTTTTTACCAACTCGACCATTATGCTTTCACGGGAGGAGCACATCCCAATACATTTCGCTCCTACCACGCATTTGATGCGAAAACAGGAGCTGAAATAGAAATGAAAAATTTTATTTCCGATTCGACTGCGCTACTAAATCTGGTGAACAAAGCATTCCGCAAAACAGAGAAATTGAGTGCAGAAACGGATCTGGAAGAAGCGGGTTACTTTCTCGTCAATCATAAATTTGTGCTTCCCGTCGCCTATGTTTTCACACCCGAGGGCATTCTGTTTTACTATAATCCTTACGAAATTGCTGCCTATGCACGCGGTGCCATTCAATTTACCATTCCTTATGCCGAGCTGGGTGATGTGATTGAGACGGAGAAGGTTTTCTGATTACATTTCACCTTCATCCTTGAAACTATAATAGCCATTATCGGTAAAGATCATGTGATCCAGAACAGGCATGTCGAGCAATCGGCCTGCCTCTTTTATTTGTCGCGTGAGTGTACAATCGGCCGAGCTGGGTGTCAGCTGACCTGACGGATGGTTATGGACCAGGATTACAGAACTTGCAAGATTATCGACCGCCAGCTTGAAAATCACCTTGATATCAACTGCTGTGCTCGAAACGCCGCCAACGCTGATCTGTATAGAACGCATTACCTGGTTTGCGCGATTCAAAAGAATAATCCAGAATTCCTCATGGGGCTTATCGAGCAAATACGGCTTCATCTCCTCATAAACTGTTTTAGAATTCGTGATCTTTCGTTTCTGCGTGCCAATAAGGTCATTTCGGCGACGGCCGAGTTCAAGCGCTGCAAGGACGGTAACCGCTTTTGCCTCACCGATTCCGGGATGCTTTTTGAGGTCATTAACCGTGACTTTCGCGAGCTCATTGATGTTGTCTTTGCAAGATTGCATAATGATTTTTGCCAGATCGACAGCGGACATTTTCGGTGTTCCCGAGCCGATGAGGATGGCAATCAATTCGGCATCGGACAATGCTGCCCTGCCTTTGTTCATGAATTTTTCGCGGGGACGGTCTTCTTCGGACCAGCTTAAAATTTTGAGAGGGTTTTCGTATTTATTTTTTGACATAAAGGAAATGGATGACTTTCCTTTTAGACGGCACATTTAAATTTGGTCACATCTAATTTATTGACCCAATGTTGTCAATGCGGCGCGCGCTTTATTATCAATGCTGTTTTTGTACTCGTGTTTTTTGAACGACATTGCTTTTTTAAAGTAAACAACGGCACCAGGCTTATCATTTTTTTCTAATGAAATATAGCCCAATTGCAGCGCAGAGGCCGCTCCAAAGCCCGCAGCCTCAGTTTTAGCCAATGTCAGCGCGCGATTATAGTAAGGAATCGAAAGCGAAGGCTGACCGGACTTTTGAAGTATCCTGCCTTTTCTGTAATTGAATTCTGCTTTTTCTTCGGTCGAAATGAATGATTTTTCGGTAACCGTTTCCATGAATGCTGCGGCGGTTTTCAGGTATCCTCCGTCCGTAGCGTATCGGGCTTTGTAAAGGATTTTTTGTGTTGGGCTGATTTTTCCTGAAATGAACTCTGCCGCAATTCTTTCCGCGAGCTGGTCCGCTTCGATAATGGTGCTGCCCGATCCTTTTACTTTTTGTATAAACACATTAGCCTCGCGGTCCTGGTCGTTGAGCCAGAGGCACATAAAGCGTTTCAGGTTACTGTCCTTTATGTAATTAAAGCCCGTGTAGGTTTTTAGGAACACAGCATAATGATCCGTTGCTTGTTCGTAATTGCCCTTTTGCAAGTTTATCTCACCTTTTAAGTAGTCAAGGAATGGGAAAGAAATGTATGCTGGTCCTGCCGGTGCCTCAGCGAGATAATAGGCCGCTTCCTCGCTGCGTCCTTCTTTCATCAAAATGGTTGTTGCAAAAAAATGAAGAAGCAGATTATTTGGCTGCTGCTTAGGCCATTCGCGAATACGGGATTGTTGCGCCGGCGAAAGCTGCAATGTGTAGGCGTGCAACAAAAGATCGATTAATTCTGCCTCTTGTCGGAAAAAAGGCATTTCTTTTTCCACTTTGCGCAGTTCACTGATGCCAGTCTGAATGTTGCCTTTCAAACCAAGCATCTTGGCTACCCAGCCATAATTTTCGGGAATGGAGCCGATTAAAACGTGTAAAAGGCCGAGCGATTTAAGTGTCGGCAAGAAGTCGGGGAAAAGCTTTTTGTTTTCTTCAAGGAGTTTGTAAGCCTTAATAATTTCCCAGGATCCGCTGATTTCATTCCCGAATTTAAGTTTGGCAAATGCCCAGTGCATCCGTATCTCAGCTTGCAGGAAACGTTTGTAAGGAGATCCATCAGGCAGCTTCCCAATGGCTTCCAGGCGCAGATTTTCTTGTTGGGATAACTCTTTGTAAGCTTTTTTATCCTCCGAAATCAATAGATAGTGAAGGTCAGCGTAGTTGTCGAGATAGGGAATAAATGCATTCGTCTTCTCAGAAGTGCGCTCAGCGTCTATTAATGCACGAGCGGACGGCAAACGCAGCTTTTGAATCTCGAAATAGGCTTTTTGAAGCTTTGGCGTGAAAATTACGTCATATTGCAAATCTTCCGCGCGCACTAAAAAAGTAAACAGGAGCAACATTACCAGCATTGCTGATCTGAGAAATCCAGCCTTGGGATGATGCCGGTTACTTTTCCAATTCATATTTAAGCACATAAAAAAAGGTTGCCTGATAAGACAACCTCTTAATAATTTATATGGAATGTTATCTGCGCTGATGAACAGGCTCTACACTTTCAACATCTGCAAGGATACGACCGCAATGCTCACAAACAATCAGTTTTTTGCGCTCACGGATGTCAGCCTGACGTTGTGGGGGAACAATGCTGAAACAGCCTCCGCAAGCGCCACGTGATACGTGCACGACAGCCAGACCATTCATTGAGTTGTCGCGGATCTTTTGATAAGATTTCAGCAAACGGTCCTCAATTTTCTTGATATGCTTTTCTCTTTCACCAATAAGACCTTTTTCTTCGGCCTCACTTTCGCTGGTAATGACGTTTAGTTCGCCTTTTTTCGCTTTAAGATCTTCGTTTCTTTCGTTTAAAACGGATTCGGCACGGTTTGCGTCATCTTCGATCAGGCGGATACGCGCTTTGGCTTCATTGATTTTCTTATCAGCCAATTGCATATCAAGCTCTTGCAATTCAATTTCTTTGGTGATCGCATCATATTCGCGGTTGTTGCGAACATTCATTTGCTGATCCTTGTATTTTTTGATCAGTTTTTCACCTTCTTTCTGAGCATTTTTGAAATTGTCAATCTCGGTGTTCAGGTTGGCTATCTCACTTCTAAACTTGCCTAAACGTGTTTCAAAGCCAATAATCTCATCTTCCAGATCCCGTACTTCCTCAGGAAGATCACCACGCGTTTTCAGTATTTCGTCAAGGCTTGAATCAATTTCCTGCAATTTCAGGAGAGCGTCTAATTTTTGTGCGATTGTGTTTTCCATGTATGTCTTTAATGGACTTGTTTCAATGCGTAAAGTGAAGGTTTAAACAAAATATCGTACCGGATTGGTATTGACTTCTGACAAACAGAGTGCAAAATTAGGGAATTTTCCCGATAAATAGTTATGCAGCAAATTTTTCGTGCACTCTTCGCTCTCATAATGCCCGATATCGCATATCATAATGCTGTTTTCGGCATCGAAGAACTCGTGGTATTTATAATCGGCAGTGACGAACACATCGGCCCCGGCCCGAATTGCGTTTGGCAGGAGAAAACTTCCGGCACCACCGCAAACGGCGACCCGCTGAACTGTTTCCTTGACAGGCTTGGTATGTTTGATGACATTTAGCTGCATTTTTTCTTTTAGGAAGCGCAAAAAGGCCTCCGTTTCCAACGGCTCTGACAACTCACCAACAGCACCGGCGCCCACTTCTTGATTTTCATTTTCCAGCGATTGAAGATAGTAAGCTACTTCCTCGTAGGGATGCGCTCTTTTCAAAGTGCCGATAATGACTGATTCCAGATGGGATGGGAAAATCAGTTCCGCGCGGTGTTCTCTCACTTCTTCCTGCTTCCCGGTTTCACCTATAACCGGATTGGCTACGCTGTTAGGCAGGAATGTTCCGGTTCCTTCGGTTCGAAAACTGCAATTGGAATAGTTGCCAACATTTCCCGCCCCGGTCTCATGGAGCGCGTTAAGAATGGATTGCGTGTTTTCAATGGGAGAGAAAAATGTGAGTTTAGAAAGAATCTGCTTTTTTGGGGCAAGCACGCGGATGCTTTGAAGGCCTAATAACTGTGCAATTTGCCAGTTAACCCCATTGGTGACATGGTCAAGATTTGTATGGGTCGCATAAATGGCAACATCATTTTTGATGGCTTCAACAACAGTCCGTTCCACATAATTCCTGCCGTTCAGTTTCTTCAGGCCTTTGAAAACAATCGGATGGTGGGCGACGACGAGATTGCAATTGCGCTCTATGGCCTCAGCTATCACTTCCTCAGTAACATCCAGTGTTAACAGCACGCCCGTAACTTCCGTCGGCCCCGATCCCACAATAAGTCCTGCATTGTCGTAGCTTTCCTGGTAGGCTGGTGGAGCGAGTTGCTCGAGAACCTCGATAACTTCTTTTATTAACGTCATTTTTATATGGGCTACAACTGTTTCACTTTCAGTTTCTTCATTGTTTTGGCACTATTATTTTGCAAATAAAATAACTAAATTGGTGTCCCAAGTATTGCAATGGAAAATAATAATACTAGTTTTGCACCACGTTTTACAGAAAAGTGCTGTGAAATAAATCTGGTTTGGTAGTTCAGTTGGTTAGAATACATGCCTGTCACGCATGGGGTCGCGGGTTCGAGTCCCGTCCAGACCGCCAGAAAAGTTTAAGTTTTTATAAGTATTGGTTTGGTAGTTCAGTTGGTTAGAATACATGCCCGGCCTACGTTAGGTGTCACGCATGGGGTCGCGGACTTACGCAGCCCGGTTCGAGTCCCGTCCAGACCGCCAGAAAAGTTTAAGTTTTTGTAAATATTGGTTTGGTAGTTCAGTTGGTTAGAATACATGCCTGTCACGCATGGGGTCGCGGGTTCGAGTCCCGTCCAGACCGCAGAAAGCTCAGAGAAATCTGGGCTTTTTTCGTTTTTAGGTAGTTCAGTTGCTTAGAATGCTGCCCGGCCTACAATTAGAAGACTACAGAGAAGGAAATTGCAATAACGCTGCGAATAAAAGTAGATAATGTAACGGAAAGGTGCCAATATTGAGTGTCGAATCAGTTTGAAAAAACTAACCCTGAATCTTCCCACATGTCGTCTACAAAACCTAAAACCATCGACCAATATATTTCCAGCTTCCCTTCCGATGTGCAGCAAGCTTTGCGGCAGATCCGGGAAACGGTTAGGGAGGCTGCGCCTGAGGCGGAAGAGACAATTTCTTATGATATGCCGACCTTTAACCTGAATGGGACGTATCTGATTTACTTCGCGGCGTGGAAAAAGCATATTGCGTTGTATCCTGTTTCTACGGCATTGGCGGACTCGCTTAGGAACGATCTTCAAGGTTTTAAGGGTACAAAAGGATCGGTTCATTTTCCGCTGGACAAGCCTATGCCGCTTGAATTGATTTCGAAAATTGTCGCCTGGCGGCTTGAAGAAAACAGCAAGTCCTGACATTTCTTAGCTCCCTTCCTCAAAGGCGCTTTTCATAAGTATAACATCAGCATCACTTCCTTTTTTTGAAACCCTCTCGTTTAAAGTTTTAGATAGACACAAATCTGGATTGCTGCGAACTCAACTGCACTCTACTATACCAAATGCTTTTTTTCCTACTTTTAAATTGAATAATCGTAACACAATCTTCATAATGCTTATGTCCACATTCCGAAAATCACTGATTCCTCTGCTTTTCGTCAGTTTGACTGGATTTTTTAACCCGCTTCTGGCGCAAAAGCCCAAAGCTGCCCCGGCCAGTTCGGACACGGCAAAGTATGACCGGGACTATTCGCTGGAAGCAACAATGCTGGGTTTTTTCGGCCCGGATGGTGCGCGTAACCCGACATTAAAGGCCAATAAAGGCGACAAAGTCCGCATTAAAATCACCAACGGCGAGCTGATGACGCACGACATTGCTTTGGAAAAAATGGGCATCAAAAGCAAAGTGATCCTAGAAAAAGGATCGAGCACGAGCATCAATTTCGTGGCCAAGGAAAGCGATACTTATTTCTGTTCCGTGCCCGGGCACCGCGCGGCGGGTATGGTGGGTAGTTTTGAAGTTGTCGAGGAGAATGTTAATGAAGTAACGGTTGCCGGACAGTTGCCCACGAAAGACGGCCAACCCCTGAACCTGAATTTTGAAACAGGGACATTGAAAGACTGGACTGCAACCGGTGATGCTTTCGCAAATCCATTGATTAATGAAGACCCTTCGCCCGTGCATGAAAAGGAAATGAAGATCGGCTTTGATGGAAAATACTTTTTGAGCAGCGGCGGCAATACTAACTATAAACTGACCGGAACATTGACTTCTGCGCCATTTAAAGTGACGCAGCCTTTCGCCGCGTTCAAAGTTTCGGGTGGCGCCTTGCTTGATACACGGGTCGAGCTGGTTTTGGCTGGAACGGACAGCGTGATTTACCACATTACCGGGCAAGGCCGGGCCACATTGCAGCCTGCTGTTGTGGATTTACAAAAGTATCTCAACAAGGATATCTTTATCAGAATTATTGATAATGAGACGGGTATATCACAAATTCCCTACATAGCCAACGATAAATGGGCGCACATTAATTTTGATGAATTCTTGTTCTATCCAAGCCGTCCGGAGTTTCCCAATGAACTGAAACAAAAGGATATCATCATTCTTCCCCCGTTGGACCCGGTACTCAATGCAGGACTTTCCGGTGAAAAGGCAGCTGCTGCCATGACGCCTCCAAAAGGTTTTAAAGTGACATTGGCAGCGTCCGAACCGGAAGTTGTCAAGCCCATTGCATTTACAATCGATGCAAAAGGCAGGCTTTGGGTGGTAGAAGGGCATACTTATCCGGTCCGCGCCCCGGAAGGCAAGGGTAGGGACAGGATTTTGATTTTGGAAGATACCAACGGCGACGGAACATTGGACAGCAAAAAGGTTTTTACTGAAAACCTGAACCTGATTAGCGGAATAGAAGTGGGGATGGGGGGCGTTTGGCTGGGTTCGGCACCTAATTTGTTATTTATTCCTATTGACCCAAAAACCGATAAACCGGCCGGCCCTGAGCAAATATTGCTAGACGGCTGGGGCTTGCACGACACGCATGAAGTGCTGAACAGTTTCCGCTGGGGACCGGATGGCTGGCTTTATGGAACGCACGGTGTTTTCACCAATTCTGAGGTTGGAAAACCGGGAACACCGGCGGCTGACAGGGCCAAAATCAATGGCGGCGTATGGCGCTATCATCCTACATTACACAAGTTCGAGGTGTATGCAGAAGGTTCAAGTAACCCTTGGGGCATCGATTTCAATGACTACGGGCACCCGTTTATCACCGTTTGTGTGATCCCGCATATGTTTCACGTCATCCAGGGCGCGCGCTACCAGCGCCAGGCCGGAAAGCACTTTAACCCTTACACTTACGACGATATCAAAACCATTGGCGACCATGTGCACTGGCTCGGCGAACGCGGTCCGCACGCGGGTAATTTCCGTTCGGCTGCTGCGGGTGGTGGGCACGCGCATGCAGGAGCGATGATCTACCTGGGTAACAATTGGCCAAAAGAATACCGAAACGAGATTTTCATGAACAACATCAATGGCGCGCGCATGAACATTGACCATTTCGAAAAGAAAGGATCAGGTTATGTGGCACAGCATCGGCCGGATTTTATGGCCATGAACGATTCGTGGTCGCAGTGGCTGAATTTCAAGTACGACGCAAGCGGTTCTGTTTGGGCCATTGACTGGTATGATAAAAACCAATGTCACAGCCCCAATCCCGACGTTCATGACAAAACGATGGGAAGAATTTTCAAGATCACGCACGAGAATGATAAATGGGTGAAAGTCGATTTAACAAAGGCCTCGGATATGGAACTGGTCAATTATCAGCTGCATAATAACGATTATTATGTGAGACAGGCGCGCACAATTTTACAGGAACGCGGCGGGAATAAAAAAGTGCACAAAGCATTGAAAGAGATCCTGGCAAAAAATCCCGACGTGACACGCAAGCTCCGCGCGTTATGGACATTGCATGTAACGAAAGGTTTGGAAGACAAAGATTTGATGGATCTTCTGGCAAACGAAAACGAATACATCAGAAGTTGGTCCGTCCAGCTGCTGACCGAAGACAAGCAGGTCTCAGTGGAAACGTTGAAGAAGTTTACAGAAATGGCTCAAACTGACCAATCAGCCATGGTAAGGCTCTACCTGGCATCGGGAATGCTGCGGCTCGATCCTGCACAGCGCTGGGATGTGGTGGATGCACTCATGCAAAAAGACCAGGACAAAGATGACCATAACCTGCCACTGATGGTCTGGTATGCGGCTGAACCGCTGGCGGCGCTGGATATGAAACGCGCATTGCAAATGGCTGAGAAAGCAAAATTGCCCAAAATCCTGCCTTACACCATTCAGCGTGTGGCGGCAATCGGAACGGAAGATGCAAAGAAGATTTTGAAGGACCTGAACCAGAAACTGGGACAAAGCGGCTCGCATGAAAATCACGAAAGCCAGATGCTGATTGGAAAAGTGCTGGATGACAAGTAATTTTTAATGTGCCCGAAAACAAGCGAGGCCCGGAATGTTCCGGGCCTCGCTTGTTTTCAGATGGTTGCATAAAAAAACACGCAGGTTTCAAAATGAACCCGCGTGTCAAATTACACTTCATCAACAAACTAAAAACCAAATAAAACTAATACGAAAAAATTCGCTTGTCAAGTTTTTTTTGCTGTAGGAGGGGGATTCGAACCACCCACGGTGCGGTTAGCTACGGTACAAATACTGTTGGTGGTCCACCCCAGTCGACTTGCGTCGGCATTATGCCGCGTTTATCCCTTATTCACCACCCCCGAGACAGGAGGGCATGGCTGCCAATTTCATCACCCTACAATGTGACATTTCTCATTGCGAGAGGCATTTTTTTGTGATGCCTCATACTTTGGTTTTGCAAAACTAAAAATTCTAAACATAAATATAAAATATTTTCATTTAAAATTGTTAAAATTTACAATTGTTCCATAATTTAGATAAGATCATTGTGAAAAATTCAAACATTCAGGGTTAAATGCAGAAATATTCAGATATAGACAGCACCGATTTACGCATACTTTCTCTGTTAATCGAGAATGCGGCATTGCCTTACACGGAAATCGGGAAAAGAGTATTTGTGTCCGGCGGTACCGTACACGTTCGCATGAAAAAGCTGGAACAGATGGGCATTGTGAAAGGCTCGCAACTCGTGATTGACCCTGCCAAACTAGGTTGGGACATCAGCGCTTTTTTAGGAATTTACCTGGATAAGAGTTCGCTATACGAACAAGTTGCAACAGAGCTGGAAGGCATTCCCGAGGTTGTGAATATCCATTATACAACCGGCATTTACAGTATATTTTTGAAGATAGTGTGCCGCGATACGGGGCATTTGCGCGAGATCCTGCATGATAAGATCCAGAAGGTAAATGGCATCCAGAGAACGGAAACGTTTATTTCACTCGAAGAAAGGATCAATCGCTCCATCCCTCTGGCAGAAAGTTAAATTTTTGGAATAAACATTTGTAAGAAAAAATAAATCCGATAATTTTGTATTGTATATATAAAAAACTTATATATATTTGGTCAGAAACAAATTCACCCATGGAGAACAACGCAACGAGCAACGAATACGTACGCGGTACATTGAAAACCATAGTATTAAACTTATTGGCAGAACATGACCGGATGTACGGATATGAGATAACCCAGGAGGTAAAAGACAGAACAGGCGGCGCTATCGCATTGACATTTGGTGCATTATACCCTGTTTTACATAAATTGGAACAAGAAGGAATGCTGATAACCGAGTCGGTTGAGGTGGATGGACGTTTGAGAAAATATTATTCACTGACAACCCCTGGAAATGAGGCGGCCCGTAATAAAACCAATGACCTTGAACGTTTTATAGATGCAGTGAGATTATTACTTGCTCCAAAGAGTTTGGCAACCGAGTAAAACCTTGTTACATGGCTCATATCTAAAACAGATAATCCGATGAAACGCCTTCAGGAAAATCGCCTCGATTTGATTAACAAGTACTTGCAATCAAGCAAACTGGATCCGGAGTTACTACCGGAAATCCTGGATCACCTGGCTTGTGAAGCAGAAGAGCGTCTTTGGGATGGGAAACAGTTTGATCAGATCTATGATAATATCATGGAAACTGCTGATCCGCAATCCCTCCTTAACCTGAGTGTCGATCACAAAAATCTGTTAGCCATGAAAAAATCATTGAATGACATTGTTTTCGAAGGTCGTAACAAATTGTACGGAGCATATGACCTGCGCAGAAGTTACGGGCAAACCATTCAGCGCTCGGTGTTAATGGGTGTGACGCTTTTTCTGCTTTTGGTCATGTTTCCCAATCTCTATGCGCGTTTAGTGCCCGAGTCCAAGCCGGAAGACATTGCCTACATTGTTGAAGCAAACCCGTTAAACATTACACCGGAAATGCTTCCAAAGCCACCAGTAGAGGAGGAAGTTGCGCCGGCGCCTAAAACGGTCCGTTCGTTGCCACCTGTTGTGCTGCCGGATGAGCAGGTAACCGTTGAGAATTTACCGCCAGCCATTGAAGAGCTCGAAAATTCCCAGCCTGCGGAAAAAACACTGGACGGCATGGAAGAAATTACCATTATTATTCCACCTGCTCCGGAAGCTGCCTCATCGAAGCCAGCCACGGCCGGATTGGAGCCTAGGAAAGAAGAAATATTCAGAAGCGTTGAACAAGCGCCCCAATATAAAGGTGGCTTAGCGGAAATGGGTGCTTTCCTGCAAAAAAACCTGAGATACCCTTCCCGTGCGGCGCAAGCTGAGGTTCAGGGAAAGGTATTTGTTGAATTCACTGTGGCATCTGATGGAAGAATTGAAAATGTAACTGCAATCAAAGGAATCGGTTTTGGCTGTGACGAAGAGGCAGTACGCGTGATAAAGCTGATGAAAAACTGGATTCCTGGCAAACAAGCCGGAGTGCCTGTAAAAGTTCGCTTCACGTTGCCGATCGTTTTCCAGCTTAATTAAGGATTGCTTATGGCATTGTGTAAATGCCTCCCTATTATTGAAAAAATCCTCGCTTTGCCGGGGATTTTTTTGTTTTTTTGTATACAAATAAAAAAGAGAGAGCAGTAGGTTAATGTACGCGATAGTAGATATTGAAACAACAGGCGGGGGAGGGGGAGCGCGCATTACCGAAATAGCCGTGTTCCGGCATGATGGCCAGCAGATCGTCGACATCTTTCATTCCCTTATCAATCCTGAAATATACATTCCGCCCTTCATCACCCGCCTCACGGGCATAGACAATGCTATGGTGAAGGATTCTCCCACATTTTATGACGTACAGGACTCCGTTCGCGGATTGACCAAGGACGCCTGGTTTGTGGCCCACAATGCAAAGTTTGATTATGGCTTCATTAAAAGAGAATTTGGTGCCATGGATGAATATTTTCAGCGGGATTTACTGTGCACCGTTCAGCTAAGCAGAAAAATTTTCCCTGGGCTGAAATCTTACAGTTTAGGCAACCTCTGCGAGAGCCTGGAAATTTGTATTGAAAACCGCCACAGGGCGCACGGAGACGCAGCTGCTACGGTTCAATTGTTTGAAAAATTGCTCTTCAATGACCGTCAGAGCCTTATTCCAATGGATTTTATGTTGAGATAAATGCGATTTCCGGAAGTGGAACGATTATTTAGGTAAAGCATTAAAGTTTCAACTTAAATTTTACCTGCACATGAAAGCATACATCAACTTCCTCGTCGTTTTGCTATTAACTGTAACACTTACAAGCTGTGAAGTCGTAGGCGGCATTTTTAAAGGTGGCGTTTGGACTGGCGTCATATTGGTGGTTGCGGTCATTGCGATCGTGATCTGGGCATTATCCAGAGCATTTGGAGGCGGGCGAAGGTAATTAAGATAAAATTAGCGACATGCTTGCTTATAAGGATTCTCCGTTTCATCTTTGCACTCCCTTCAAAGGAGGGGACTACAAACATTGAAATGGGGGATTAGCTCAGTTGGCTAGAGCGCTTGCATGGCATGCAAGAGGTCGACGGTTCGAATCCGTTATTCTCCACATTATGATCAACCACTTACACGCAACTGTAAGTGGTTTTTTTTCAGGTCGAACATAGATCGAACATTTCTCCCGATCGTCAATCTTAAGGAAACACATCTTCTGTCTAAATCACGTAAAGAGGATTATGCCAAAATCTCCGAAGCAGATAAAAGCAAAATTAATTACAAGTGCAATTATGTGTTGCCTACTTGCCTTTCCTTTCATTATTTCGAAAATCACCAAAAGCAACTCGGCAAGAGTCTTCTATGTCCAGACACCGGAGCATGACGGGGGAGACACTATTGCAATTAGAAAGCTGAACGAGCTTGTCGAAGAGAATTTTTTGAATCGAAATTATTATGAAGCCGCAGCTTATACAGAAATTAGCACCAGGTGGTATGCAAACTACAATAAGCAATACCAGGCTCTACTAATCACTGGCGATCCGGCAAGTGGCTGGTCTCGCTTTTATTATGCTTCACCTCAAGAATTGAAAATGGTCGCAGACCGCAAGATATCCTGCGATAGTATGCGGCATTATTTGAAACCCTTTCCAGCAGATCTGCTTATGGATTGTCCAACAAGGTCAAGAGATTTATTTTCGTTATTCTGATTTCAGCAATCTCAGGAAATGTTCGTGGCTGCTGCACAACTACCACGAGTATTTACAGATTCGACTGTCTTTCTTGCAACAGATGATTTGGCAGGCAGGCATTTTTGACGTTTAACAATGCAGGTCGAAAGAGTGGTTGATAGGTTAACCGTTTTCATGATTGAATCGCCATACTTCCAATGGGGCACCTATCCGCATTTCCTGGGAAACTTACATAGTAAGCTGAAACGGCATTTTGGATTAATAAGATTCTTGCATGTGAGTCTCCACATTGATTAACAGCCACTTACAAATAGTTTGTAAGTGGGGGAAGCGTTGCTTAAAATACCACAATGCCTCTGTCCCAGGATGCGCTGTCCGGATTTTTGTAAAAGATGTACATCGGTTTCATTACAATGGTGTAGTCATCATAAATCCAGGTCATGCTCTGGTCAGCTCCTGCTTTGGCGGCCTCGAAGTCATAATTGTAATAAAAACGACTGGTGTCCAGGTAAGCACTTTTTCCCGGAGGCACGAGGCGGAATGCTTCATCCGATCCCGAAGAAGTGATTACAACCGTTTTCTTGGTGTCGTCCCAGTTGAATGTCATGCTGGTGGGCCTTGAAAACTTCATATTTGTGCCAAAAGCACGTGCAGGAGGCGCAAATGGCGAATTGGTCCAGGCAGAACCGCCATAAAACTTTACATAACCTATATCACTTGACCCGCTGCTTGCCGAAAATGTCACATAAACAGCATCACGGTATAAAACCATAAGTGAATCAGCAAGAACGTTGATGGTGTCTTGTCCGACAACCCGGTAAGCTTTCGATATATAAAAAGGTACCGTACCCAGTTGACTATAAAACTTTTCTTTGTCGAAGTCTTCGGCGGCAACTTCCGCTTTTTCGACCGTTTTGTCGGTGCAGGAACCGGCGAAAAACGCAGCTGACAAAATCAATGCAGAGAATAACAGTTTCTTCATGGAATGGTTAGTTTAGCAATAGGCTTCTTTGCCTTCAATACAGACAAATAAACTTTACAGTAGCGTTGCACTATTTGATAAATATTTTATGAAATCGGTTCCCAATTTCCTTTTGTTCGGGTACAGGCATAGGTAACAAATTGTTAGCGCCAATATGAAAAATATAATAGCTTTATATACAGTATAATTATATATTAAATTTATTTTAGCATAGGATAAAACACAACTCTTATGCTCGCACATTTCCTTTCATTTGCATGGCGCCGCATTTGGCGTGAAAAACAGGTAAACGCAATCCGCGTCGCAAACCTGAGCATTGGGCTCGCTAGCGGCCTGGTGATTTTTCTGGTCGTCAATTATATGATGACATTCGACCGGTATCATCCGCATATGGATCGTTCGTATTGGGTAGTAACAGACGTCCATCGTGAATCGACGATGCAAACTGATGCCGCGCCCCGGCCACTGGCAGATGTTTTGCGCCGGACTTACCCGTTTGTAGAAAGTGCTGTGCGAATGGAAACCATCTTTGGCCGGATGATCAGCATCCCTAACGGCAAAGGGGGATGGGCGAAAAAATTTAACGAGGCGCGAAATATGTGCTTTACCGAGCCCCAGTACTTTGATCTCTTCGGCGTAGAATGGGTGAATGGAAACCCTAAAACTTCGCTATCATCTCCTAATACCATCGTGCTCAGCGAGCGATACGCCGAGAAATACTTTAATACAACCGCAGCGGTCGGGAAAACGCTTCGGTTTGACAACCGTGTAGATCTCACGGTAACGGGTATTATCAAAAATCCGCCGACAAACACGCAAATGCGCTATGACGCGCTCATTTCCTATGCTACAATTCCAGGGCTCGAATCGCAGGCTGGTATGCAGGATTGGCTAGGCCTGCAGAGCATGTGTTTTGTGCTCCTGCGCGACGGCTCTAAGGCAGATCAGTTGCTTGGCGCGTTGTGGGCCGTCAAAAAGAAACATTTGCCCAAAGCCGAATTAAGCCACTTTTCTTACCATGTTCTTCCCCTGGCAGAGTTGAACCACCAGCGCAGCGGAATGGCACCCAGAATAGTGTTGTATTCTTTGATAGCGGTTGGTCTCTTGCTGGTAGGCGCTTCCTGTATTAATTATATCAATCTGGCCACTGCACAAGCTTTGCAACGTTCACGGGAAGTAGGCGTCCGGAAGGTCGTTGGCAGTAACCGCTTTCAGCTTCTGAAACAATTTATGATTGAAACCGGACTGCTTACCTTGCTTTCGGTGGTAGTGGCGTTAGTCTTGACGCAGCTTGCAATGCCTCTTGTAAACCAGACTCTCAATGATCAAGACGAGACGCTCAAACCGTCAATTGGAATTTTGGACCTGGTGGAACCTGGCGCATTGCTCTGGTTTTTACCGCTGTTGATATGCGTTACGGTGCTTTCCGGGTTTTATCCGGCGATGGTGCTCTCTGGTTTCAATCCCGCCAAAGCACTCGCTGGCCGATTGGGTCGCGGTGCCGGTGGGCTGAATATTCGCAGGACACTTATTACAGGTCAATTCCTGCTCACCCAACTATTTCTGATCGTCGTTCTGGTGATCACCGCACAGCTGCGCCATATGCAAAAATTAGACTGGGGATTCCGCCACGAAGGGATGCATGCTGTATGGCTTCCCCAGCAGGCGCCAGCCCAGTATGAAAGGCTGAAGAATGGGTGGCAAGGTATACCGGGACTTGAGTCTATTACCTTCGCAAGCGATCCACCCGCATCACCGTACAATCGTCCCGCATCTTTTAGTTATCACACGGCAAGCGAACCGGAGCCATTCGAAACACGGGTTAGGGCTGTTGATGAAAAATATCTTGAAGTTTTTAGGCTGACACTTGTCGCAGGTCGCAATTTTGATGCGACGGACACGACCGGGCAACAGGTTCTGGTGAATGAAATCCTGGTAAAAAGACTGGGTCTTTCTTCACCAGCCCAGGTGGTTGGCAAGCGGATGCGGATCAAACATGCGGACCGTACCATTGTAGGGGTAGTGAAAGATTTCCGAAGCGGCGACTTACATTCTCCGGTAGTTCCGGTTACCTTAATCCACGATCTCAAACACACCTCGATGGCGGTACTTACCTTCACCTCGGCCCAGCAAAATTTGCCTGAAAGTGCCTTGCAGAGCGTTTGGGAACAGGTTATGCCTGACCAGCTATATAAGTCTTCGTCGATCGACGGACTCATGAAGTCATTTAGTGATATGGAGAATTTATTAGCAGGGTTCGTGCAGATCTTTGCCTGTATTGCCATTGCAATGAACTGTCTTGGCTTGTACGGTTTGGTAACTTTTATGGCTGAAACCCGTGCAAAAGAGATTGGAATCCGTCGGATACTTGGAGCACGTACGGCACAAATGCTCTGGATTTTTGGAAAGGAGTTCAGCAAACTGATGGCGATCGGTTTTTTATTCGCCGCGCCACTCGGCTGGTGGCTGACCTCTGGCTGGCTGCAACAGTATGCGCATCGGATTCAGGTAAATGGCTGGTTATTACTCGCAACCATTGCATTAATGGCTGTTATTACTACCGCAACCATACTCGGGCACGCACTGAAAGCCGCCGTCGCCAACCCGGTGAGGTATTTGAGGACACAATAACAAGAGAAGGCCCGCCTTTTGTATGGCACGATATTCATACAGATTTGATCCAAACAATCTAGAATCAGGATGGCAACTATTGGAAAAACAACGGGTTTAATTGAAGATCTGATCGAAATTAACAATGACCGCGTAGCTGGATTTGAAAAGGCAATTGAAGATATCAACGATGAGAATATCGACTTGAAGGCAATCTTTGAGGATTATGCTCAGCAAAGCCGTAAGAATGTGCAGGAGCTATCTGCAATAGCAGGTTCCGCACCACATCTGGAAACTGAGAAAAGCGTGAGCGGCACCTTGCACCGGGCGTGGATTGATGTAAAATCATTGTTTGGCGGCAGTGACCGTGCGAGCATTTTATCCGAGGCAGAACGTGGTGAGGATGCAATCAAAAAGGCTTATCAAGATGCTTTGGTCGGCGATGAACTCATGCTGGACGAGCAGCTGGTGGTCAGAAATCAGGCCCAGGGAATTAATGCTGCACATGACCGGATCAAAGCTTTGCGGGATGTTTCCAAAGCATAGTGAAAAGATCAATAAAAGCGAGGCTGCCTTGAAAGGGGCAGCCTTTTTAAGTTATGGCCCACAAACCTTCGTATCAGAACTTTATTATAAAGGCTTACGCCGGGAAGCCTGACATATATGAGCTGTTTCAAAGCTTTTCAAACCGCTTGCTCGTGACAGCGCCGTTCTCGTATCTGAGCTCAACTAAATAGTGCCCGGGGGGTATTTGGGTTATATCAATGTAGTTATTTCTCGCGTAAGTAGCCTTTTGGTATAACGTTCCGTTCGAGTCGAAGATCTGTATGGATGCGATCCCGCGTTTTGCGGTGTTAGAGAGTCTTAGGTAGGTGAAGGCGGGATTAGGATAAATGAAGGATGCATGTTCATTCTCGGAGTTTAGTAAATTTTCATCCTCAGTTGCTGATGGGTTAGTTGTTTGGCCTAACGATCGGCTACTGGTTTTAATACCAAACTCACTGGCACCTATATCTGTCCGAATTCCAATAAAAGAATCTCCCAGATTGAGTCCGGAATTTATGCACGGTGAATTTGCATTTAATTGTAATTTCCTGGCGGGATCAAAGCCGGGATTTTGTGATATGGAATGTTTTGCCTGCCCACTCAATGTCTGATATTCCCTCAACCCATACAGTTTGTGAGTTTTGCGATTGGAATAAATGTCCTGTCTTCCCTCGTTATAAAAGCAGTTATAGTCATCTTGCTCCAGGACATTGATATCATCGGTGGTGAAATTGATCATTCCGTACCACGATGGCTCCGCGATCGTGCTGAACGCATTATTTACGAGCCTTATTTTTGTTACTTCCGATTTTACCTTATAATCCAGATCAATAAAGCGACTCCGAAAGTTGTAGATCGAATTATTTGCAATGAGTATCCCACCTGCCTTATGAACTCCAATGGCAACACTCGAATTGTCTTTCCCACCGCCTATCATTACATTTCTGGTAATCCGGGTATTCAAAATAGCCCCGGTACCAACCTTGGCGCCAACTCCATTCAGTATTTTACATTGCGGATAGTTTATAATGTATATATAGCTGCGACCTCCGTCATATAAATAGTTACCTGTCACCACAGCGTTGAAAGCATTTTCCAGTTCGATCGCATCGTTCTTAATGTTATGAATGGTGTTATTTCTGACCGTGTGATTGTAAACAATATAGTGAGCCCCGTCGAGATCAATCCCCGCATATTGGCAGTTGGAAACATCATTCCCCTCAAAGATCGAATCATGCGTATCAATCATGGTCCAGATTCCTCTTACACTGAAATTTGAAACCGTATTTTCCTGGTATCTGTTATTGTGACAAAATCGGTGATGTTCCCAGATGCCATTGCCATTTCCATCATTCGCTGATCCATCCACCATATTCTTTCGAAACACATTGTTTGCGCCTTGCACAACAACCGTCCCGGAAAACACATTATTTTCAATAATTCCGAATTGCATGCCTTTATGGGAGTCGTCCCAGGCTTGACCCAGTTGTGCAACAATGCCCTTGTTATCACGACGGGAAAATGAAAGACCAGATACTATGATCTCTTTATCTGCTCCCGGTTGAATGTCCAGTGCGGGACTCGCAAGGCTGACGATTTCAGGAAGCCGGCCCATGCCATAGCTTCCAAAGTAGACCCCGTTGGCCGTAGTCTTCAAAGATGCTCCCATCCACCGATCTCCTTTTTTAAATAAAACCGAATCTCCTTTAACCAGGAAGCCGGCCTCATTGATAAATTTTAACGATTTCCAAGGTGTTGTGGAAGATTTGGCGTTTGCTGAGGAATGCTGATCATTTCCACCGGAATCCGAGACATAGTAAGTCGAGGCAAAAATGCCATGTGACATTAAAAACGCCGCCATTACAAGCAGGATCATTTGAAATTTATTCATGCCAATTCTAACTAAATATGGGGGTTTAACTCACTATATCTAAGGAAGTATCAAATTTCATCCACTTGATAAAAAATTTAAAAAATTATTTAACGGTAGATAATGATCATTTTCTTTTATCAAAATCCCGATAGCCCTTGCTGCATTAAAATCCAACGCTTATTAAATCTGGGGGGTATTTCCATTCAAACACTATACAATTTGAAAAATTTGTAGAATTTATTCTTAATATACCTGCAAGTCATCCAATGTGAATATGCCAGTATTTTGAAGTAATCAAACAAACTAAAAGGAGTAAAATTAATAGGAATATTTTGTCTTAAATGTGGCAAGCGGTCATATTTATTCAACTTGAAATTGAAGTTTGTCTATCATGGATAGTACTCATTTACAACATGTTATGAATGAACGAAAACATTTATATTTTTGCTGGTGCTATGTTAATACATTTAGCGAATTACTCCTTCCTCTATAAGCAAGTTTATTAAAAAGGTAGATTAGAATGGCGACTTTTGTTCAAAAAACCAAATTCCAAACTGTTGAGATTTTTTTCTTCAAAACAACAGGATCACTATCCCCCTTCCTAAATAAGTTCAGTGCTGCAGATGGAGGAGACCAGATAATTCGCTAGCGATACAGGCACTATCAGGTTTACCGCAACCCCTCTCTTCAAAGTAATATGCTTATGCAGAATTTTAATAACCATCAAGTTATTCAAAGCTCCTCTCAAGCGCCATTGATTGCCCTCGGTGAGCGACTACGCCAGTTGCGATACCATTGGCCGATTTTCATAATCGGGATGCTCCTGACGGTTGGATGCGGGTACATTTATTTGAATTTAACACCGCAAAAGTATGAGGTCCAGGCATCAATTAATTTGGAGCCACTCAGAGATCTATCTTTAACAAGCAACCCATCCACTGAGCCCGATCGTTCCAATGATAAATCCTTCGTGGAAGACGAAATAGCGGTTATGACTTCCCAACTGCTGGTTAGCAAAGTAATCCAAGACTTGAACCTCAATGTGAGCTACAAACTGGACAAGCCTTTTCTTGGCCAGGACCTTGGAATAGATTCACCGTTATTAATGGAAGTCCTTGGCCAGGAAGAGCAAAAGAAAGCACTTACGTTCACGGTTTCGCCAGGTGACGATTCTTCGTACATGATACTATTGCCGGATGGTAGGGAAGAAAAGTTGCCTTACAACCAGATCGTAAAAACGGACTTTGGGCAGTGGAAGATTACACGCAACAACAAAATACCTCTAAATCGCGAAGAGCGAATTAAAATTACCATTCAGAGCATTGATAAAGTGGCCTTTGATTACCGCAAGAGACTTGAAGTTAATCCGGCAAAGCCCTCGTCCCACATTGTAAATCTGTATATCCAGGATAGCCAACCTTCGCGTGCAAAATTGTTTTTGACGCATTTAACGTCAGAGTATGCAGCGCATATTGAAGCAAGTCGGTCCGGGCAGATCAAGTCATCACTGGGCTTTTTGAATGGTCGTATTGCTGAGCTTTCTGGTGATTTGCAGAAAATACAAACGAGTGCTGTCAATTTAAAGAGCCATGATATGCTAACCGGAGCCGGTCTGGACCCGAAGGCAACTTTTGAAGCATTACAAAATACGGAGCTCAAAGCTAACGAGGTCAATCTTCATTTAAGTATCATTGAAAAAATAGAAGAGTATTTAAATTCAGATAAAAGTGTAGAGAAATTACCTTCATCATTTGGGCTTAACGATGAAATTCTGAGCGGCCTGATCAGCAAGCTTTCACTTCTTCAGATTGAAAGAAATAAGCTAGGCTTAACGACTCCAAAAACAAGTGTAGAGTTTCAGGATATCGAAAACCAGATCCTTTCTTTACAAAGCGCCATAAGGGGAAACCTTGGGAGTATGAAACAGGTTCTCCTGAATTCAAGAAAGAACCTGGACCTTTTACAGAAAAGACTTCAATTGTCGGTAAAGGCAATGCCCACCAGTGAGCGGAGTTATAATGAAGTCAAGAGACAGGCAGAGCGAAAGGAAGAGCTGTTTAACCATCTGTTAAAGAAAAAGGATGAGTTGGCCCTGGCTTCCGTATCCGGGCCAAGTGCCGGAATTATTATTGACAAACCTTATGCAGGTTCGCCAATTGGTCCCAACCCGCTGGTTGTCTTTGCTATATCAATCATTTTCGGCATTCTTTTTCCGACCGGCTATATTGTTGGCAGGGATATATTCAATAATACTGTTCAAAATTCAAAACAGCTCTCGCACCTCATAAATGTTCCGATTATTGCGGAGCTTGAAGATACTTATATAGGTAAAGAATCCATCATCTCACCCGATCAGGGACGAATAAACGAGCAGTTGAGATACCTCACCATAAAATTAAATCGGGCTGCAAAATTGAAGAATAACGGGAACATTACCATCGTGGCCTCAGGAAGTCCAAAAGAAGGTAAAAGTTTCGTTTGCTCGAACTTGGGAATTGAATTGGCAAAATTAGGCAACCGAACCCTTATAATAGACCTGGACCTAAGGCGTCCCCGCATGAATGCGATCTTCAATTTGCCTGCCAACTCTTCCGGTCTAAATGATTATCTGTACAATGGCAGTAGCATTAATCGGGTCATTCAGAAGTCCGGGATCCATGATAAGCTTGATATACTTGCCTGTCAGCCCGATCCCTCCGGCGTAACACAATTGTTCTACGGGAGGAAATTTGAGGAATTGATTGAATATCTCCGCAGCCACTATGATCATATTTTGATCGACTCGCCACCGACAAGCTTATTTTCCGACACCTTAATGCTAAGCCAAACTGCCGATACAATTCTCTATGTTGTAAGAAATGGGGTTACCAGCAGTTTGTCGCTCACGTCGTTTCATGACCAGCTGGATCAGAACTTACTGGATCGAACATACCTGGTTTTGAATGGTGTTAATTCCTTAAAATATGGAGGGGCCAATGACTATGGGAATTACTATTCGGGCGTGGCAGAGCGGAAGCTTCTTAGCAGGCAGGGCTGGCGCGATCTGAAAAAAAGATTTTAAGTAACGAAACATTGACTAGATGATAGGTGTACTTATCCCTCTATTGACGGTTCTTGCATTCGGGACTTTCACAGGCATATTGGTCTTCCGGAATTTCCGCCTTGAACCGGTGATCCTTTGTTTGATATATCTAATTCCATTTTTAGATATGAAGGTTACGCCTTCTTATTTAGGGGGATTTAAATTATATGATTTTTTCGCTGTGATATGTGCGCTCGTCTTTTGGAAGGAAATGATATTTACCTGGGGATATTCCATTACCAGCACGCTTGCAGTGCTAGTGATAACCCTTATCGTCATCTCCGGTTTGAGTATCGTACTATCCGAATTCCCGCATGACTTGATAATCAAACTTGTAAAGCTGAGTTCAATCTTTGTATTTACCCGGCTCTTTATTAAATGTTGTACGCAAAATCCAAACTTTCGCAGTGATGCATTGAAGGCAGTCAGGAGTGCTGTTGTCTTTGCATTGTGTTTTCTGTTTTTTCAGGTTGCATTTGGTCTGGATTTCAGACTTTATAGTCAACTAGCAGAAAATACTGTTGATCCGGCTAATGAACAATTTCGTTATCCCGGAATATTTTATGATTCCCAGGCAAGCGGGCAATTTCTTGCGCTTGGAAGCTTTCTGTTCCTGGATATTCGGAAGGCCGATTTACGCCATGCAAAAGTTACATATTTCGTGCTATTTATTCTGATCTGTATCGCAACGTTGCTCGCAGGGAGCAGGTCTGCATTGGGTGGTCTAATTATCGCACTGACATTGTATTCAATATTTAAAAGTACTCAAACCCGGGTAGCGACCGCCGTTGTCGCTATTGTTGTCGTATGCCTGAGCCTTACCGGATTTAGTTCTTTACCGAAGATTTTGAAGAGGACAGAGAATCTGGATGCAGACTATCAGTTCCGTAAATCACTCTGGACAGAAGCAGTCAGCATTACTGAAAAGCACAGGTTAATGGGGATTGGATTAGGGAATTACCAAGATTATATAGTCAAGCACCTGCCGCATCAATACCTCGAGTTAGAAGATGGGTCTTATCTATATTTTGATCAACCGGAAAATGGATACCTGAAAATTCTTGTTGAACTGGGTGCGTTCGGCTTGGCAACTTGTTTATTACTGATCGGTCTTCCGATAATGAACTCCGTGTATAGATATGCAATTGGTGAGATTGATTCCGGAGTTTTAGTGCATATCGCTTCTATCATAACGTGGCTGATTGCTTTTAATACGGTCTACTCCATATACGATTACCGAATTTTGATAATGATTGCAATTCAATGCTTGTTTATGATAACCTATCCCTCTAACCATAAAGAAAGTTGTCAAACCCTATCAATAAAATACTAGTTCTGGCCAATTCCCGATTGGCAAAAAATGGCTTCTGGGCTCTTGCAGGTAACATATTGCAAACGGTTTTTGTAACACTATTCTTTGTTGTATTAGCAAGGGTCTACCCAAAGGAAGAATTCGCAACATACCTCGTTGCATTGGGGATTTATCAGTCTCTGGTCGCCTTCTCCTCAATGGGTCTCGGTCAATGGTATATCAGGCAATATACCGACGAGCCGGACAAGCCAATGTTTACAAAGCGATATTTCAAAATACAGCTCATTTTAGGAAGCCTGTTTTATTTGCTTAACATAGCAGCCGCGCTGTTATTGTATTCGGGTACTACGATATACTGGCTCGCTGTAATTTTGGGAACGAATATCATTTTCGATAATTTAATAGGAGCCATCAAGAGCTTTAACATTGCTGAACTCAATCAGAAAATAACATTCCGGATACTGACAATGGACGGATTGTTACGGGTACTGATCATTTTGATAGTTCTTGCAATTCCGATATCCATAGTATGGGTTTCTGTGATATTTGTGGTTAGCAGGCTTCTGACCAGTATGTACTTCATAAAAGTTGGTCTCGACGGGCAAACGACATTAACAGACATTTTGAAATTAAAAGTAACAATAGCAGAGATTAAAAAGGAAGTGTTTGCAACGTGGAGATTTGCGCTGATAGGTGGCATTGCAATAGTGTTTTGGAGATTGGGAAATATTCTGGCATCAAAGTTCCTGACTGTCCAGGATGTTGCAGATTTCGAGATTGCATTTAAGGTTTATTCCATATTAATGATAGTGCCAAGTCTTTTTATCGGACTCTGCTACAAATACTTTGTCCAAGCCATATTTGAAAAATCATATCATAGTTTGAAGGAATTTTATTACGCATGCAACATGCTATTCCTCGTATATTCAGTATTCAGCTACATTATTATATACTCGTTTTCCAAAGAGATTGTCGTTTATACATTTGGTGCGGAGTATGTAAATGCCGTTGAGGCAACGAAGGAAATTGTAATATCCATTTTAATTTTCCCGGCTATTTTGTTGCAGGCAAATGTAATTGTTGCAATGAAGTCGGAGCAGGCTGACTTGATATTCAATGTCTCTGCCCTGGTTATACAGCTTGTATGCTGCGTTTTGGGTTTTCTATACTCCCAGAGCCTGTCTACGATAAATTATTCGATAATAATTTCATTGATATTCTTCCATTTGGCTCAAAGCATATTCCTGATCAGAAAAGGTCTTCTAACATGGTATTTCACAGCAGGACATTATCTCGTAATTGGCACTTTCATTGTAGTGTATAATTATCTGTTTATAAAATATGGGAATGTTTCGGTGATTGTATGCTTGCTTCTTTTTTCTGTCATTTCTGCTAAATTGCTGACAAATATATTCAGCTCATTTTCTGCATTAAGCAAGCCAATGCCTGTATCGATCCCAAATTTGCAAACAAACGACCATCACGAAAACGCTTGATTAACCATGTTACAGCTATTAAGAAAATTAAGGTTTTTTTTGTTGAAGTCGGTTGTTTACAGACGGTATGAAATTGGTCCGGGCTTTTATTGCGGTTTGGGAATTAAAATCTGGGCAAAGAACAGTATTAAAATTGGAAAGAATTTTTACATGGGAATGGGTTCGATTATTGAATCAGACGCCGTTATAGGAGATAATGTTATCTGGGGAAATAGAGTAGCATTGATCGGAAAGTATGACCATCATTACCAGCAGATAGGCTCAACCATAAGGGAGGCAAGTGCAGTAAGGGACAAAAATTATAACTGGAAGGGATTGCACCTGATGACCGTGATTGAAAATGATGTTTGGGTGGGTTACGGCTCCATACTTATGAGCGGTATCACCATTGGCGAAGGAAGTATAATAGCAGCAGGTTCAGTTGTAACAAAGAATATCGAACCGTATTCAATATATGGAGGGGTTCCGGCAACAAAGATTGCGAATAGATTCAATGATGAGCAGGATCTTCAACAACACTTGAAAATTGTTCATTCAAAATATTTATCAGAAAGAAAGATCAATTATCAAAATTTTAGATAATTAAGTTTATTCTCCCCTTTTATTTGACCTTCATATAGGTTGAAATCGTATTTTCCTGCTCCTCATTTTTAGGTCGATAATTTAAACATTGTCGGCAGAATCAATATTCTTCTACCAGTTTTTCCTCAGCAACATTAAGCAAAATGGATGCTGTGCGTGCGCTTACGTATATGTATGTAGGTTTCAATCTTGTCAAAGTATTTTTGTGTCTTCATGAACAATATTTGTCACTATTTTTTTTATTGATCAAATAAAATAGCGGTTGCATTTGTAAATGCTGTGTGCCAATAATGAGCTATTTTACAAATAGTTACATAGTGAAAAAAAACAATTTGAATTTAGTAAATGTGTGAATTGTATTGTTTATTCTTGCATTACTACAAGCCCTATAAACCCTCAAATAAATAAGAATGGAGACGACTATTGACTTCCTTGGGTATCCCCTTGCTGCAAGCCCATTCTCTATAATTCTAAATAGAGATTCCAAAATTTCAATTAATACAATAAATCAATATTCCTATTGTATTGGAGAGCAGGATTTATTGTTTAAGGAAGTTCTCAAAGGATCAGACGTTTTACTTCCCGATGGTGTTGGAATCGTTAAGGCCTGTTCGTTTCTAACAGGAAAGACAATCAGTAAAGTGACTGGCTGGGATATTCATAGACATTTATTAAATATCCTGAATAAGGAAGGTGGAAAATGTTTTTATTTGGGTTCTTCGGATAAAACATTATCGAAGATAAAAGACAGAATTAATAAGGAGTATCCTGCGATTGAATCTGCATATTATTCTCCACCATACAAAGAAAGATTCAGTGAAGAGGACATGGATGAAATGGTATTTAATATAAACTCTTTTCGCCCGGATGTTGTATTTATTGGATTAACAGCTCCAAAGCAAGAGATTCTTTCTCATTTATTAAAAGATAAACTGGAAACGAATATAATTTGCTCAATTGGGGCCGCTTTTGATTTTTATGCTGAGACAATTCCCAGACCTGGCCAATTGTGGATAGATTTGAATTTGGAATGGTTGGGGCGATTTTTCAGAGAGCCGAAAAGAATGTGGAAGCGGTATTTTTATTTTGGCTTCGTATTTGTCTATTATATGTTTTTAAAAAAGGCCGCTCATTACATGCCTCATTTCGGTGACCAAATAACTTACAGTCCGAGATCGCTTGCGCCGGAAGTAGAAAAGGTTGAAATCTGATATTTTCGAACTGATTACTAAGCACTTGCATTCATTTGTAAGTGCTTTTTTGTTGCTGGATGCCTTGAAATACTTTTTCCGCAGGCAGCGCATCAACATCGTGCATTTTTCGAACTTTACCCTCAACTTTGGGCCCGGTTCGCATCATTACCCGCAATTCCCATGAAAGGTTACATTAACCTGTTCGATTTTACACAAAAAATAAATTATAAGAATGAGATCCTCGCCGGCCTCACCGTCGCTATGACGATGATGCCTGAATCGCTTTCATTTGCTATTCTGGCGGGCTTTTCACCATTAGTTGGCCTTTACGCGGCGTTCATTATGGGGCTTATTACATCCATTTTCGGCGGGCGGCCCGGTCTGATTTCGGGCGGGGCGGGGGCTACTGTGATCGTGTTAATCGCGCTGATGCAATCACATGGTGTTGAATATGTGTTCGCTGCGGTGGCATTGGCGGGTATTTTTCAGATTCTTGTGGGGGTTTTCAAATTTGGTAAGTTCGTGCGTCTGGTGCCCCAACCAGTGATGTACGGTTTTGTGAATGGCTTGGCTGTTGTCATTTTTATGTCGCAGCTGGAACAGTTCAAAACCGTTGTTAACGGTGAGCAGGTGTGGCTTACTGGCTCACCGCTGATGATTATGGCCGGGTTGGTGGCTTTAACGGTAGTAATCGTGTTGGGTTTTCCCAAAATCACAAAGGCCATCCCCCCGTCACTGGTTGCAATCATTGTCGTTTCATTCATTGTGCTGGGCTTTGGAATCGAAACCAAAACCGTCCGGGACATTGCCTCTGTGAGTGGCGGATTTCCTCCTTTTCACATTCCTGACATTCCTTTTAATTTCTCGACTTTGGAAATTATTTTTCCTTATGCGCTCGTAATGGGTGCAGTCGGTTTAACGGAAGGACTTTTAACATTGAATCTGGTCGATGAAATAACCGGAACCAGGGGTGATGGAAACAGGGAATGTATTGCGCAGGGAAGCGCCAACATTCTGAATGGATTTTTCACGGGGATGGGCGGCTGTCCCATGATCGCCCAAACGCTCGTAAACCTTTCCGCAGGCGCAAGAGCCAGATTGTCAGGCATTATCGCATCGCTGACCATTTTAATGATTATTCTTTTCGGTGCTCCCATCATTGAGCTTGTGCCCATGGCCGCGCTGACCGGCGTCATGTTCATGGTTGCGATCGGGACTTTTGAATGGGTGAGTTTCAGGATCATTAACAAAATGCCGAAACAGGATGTTTTTGTCGGGATACTCGTTGCGGCAATTACGATTTACCTGCATAATCTCGCTTTGGCGGTCCTTGTCGGCGTCATTATATCAGCATTGGTCTTCGCCTGGGAAAGCGCTAAACGGATCCGCGCGCAAAAAATGACCGATGAAAATGGTGTAAAACATTACAAAATTTATGGTCCGCTGTTTTTCGGCTCAGTAGCCGCATTTATGGAAAAATTCGACGTCGCAACAGATCCGGAAAAGGTCATCATCGACTTTTCTGAAAGCCGCGTCGCTGACATGTCAGGCATCGAGGCACTAAACAAAATCACTGAAAAATATCAAAGAGCTGGTAAAAAAGCACATCTGACACATTTAAGCCCGGATTGCCGGAGATTGTTAGCCAATGCGCAGGATGTGATTGAGGTGAACATTATTGATGACCCGAATTATCATGTCGCGGTTTAACAAAAATTGCCGATTGGTAGAATGGAATCTTTCTCTAATGTCACCTCACTCATTTCGAACTTGCGCTTATTGGATAAAATTAACTACAAAGCGAATCCCATAGCGTAAATTCCTTTATTATTGCAACTTCTTTATTCAAGACGCTTAAATTATGTCAAATAACGTATTCGATTTTGGAATGATCGGACTTGGGGTGATGGGTAGGAACCTGTTGCTCAACATGGCCGATCATGGCTTCTCTGTTATCGGTTTCGATAAGGATGGGGCCAAAAACGCAGCATTGGAATCTGCTGCAACGCCTGGAACCACTGTTAAAGGGGTGGCGGAGCTTGCGCAAATGATCCAGCTTCTGCAACGTCCCCGCAAGGTGATGATGCTCGTTCCGGCCGGACAGCCGGTTGACGACGTGATCGATTCTTTGATTCCGTTGCTGGAAAAGGGCGATGTGATCATCGATGGTGGAAATTCACATTATACGGATACTTTGAGACGCGTAAAATACCTGCGCGAGAAAGAGATACATTTTATGGGCATCGGCGTTTCCGGTGGTGAGCAGGGCGCTCGTACGGGCCCAAGCATTATGCCCGGGGGCGATCAGGCTGCATATGAGCATGTTAGGCCTATGCTTGAAGCCATTGCCGCCAAAGTGGGCGGAACGCCTTGTGTTGCTTATTTAGGAAGAGAAGGAGCAGGTCATTATGTGAAAATGGTGCATAATGGCATTGAATACGCGATCATGCAATTGATCAGCGAGTCGTACGCGATTTTAAAACACGCTGGACTTACCAATCAGCAGCTTCACGAAGTGTTCAAAACATGGAATGAAGGAGATTTGCAGTCATTTTTAGTTGAAATCACAGCGGATATATTCTTACAAAAAGACGATCAGACGGAGGAACATCTGGTCGACATGATCTCTGATAAGGCTGGCTCGAAAGGAACTGGTAAATGGACTTCACAAGATTCGATGGAACTGCCTGTCGCTGTGCCGGTTATTGATACGGCCGTGGCAATGCGGACATTGTCTGGTTATAAAGATGAGCGTGTGCAGGCTGCTGAAATTTATGCAAAGGAAGGTTACGGATCATCTGCTCCTTCGGACGAACTGGTCCAGGAAGTGCATGATGCATTGTATTTCGGGACAATTTTGGCTTATGCACAAGGACTTGCCATGCTGTTCCAGGCTTCGAAAGATCTGGCTATGGACATTCCGCTTCCGAAAGTGGTGAGCGTATGGCGGGGCGGCTGCATCATCCGTTCGTCCTTGTTGGAAGTCTTCACGAATGCATATACGCAAGCACCGGAATTATCCAACATTCTGCTGAACCAAGAGGTTGCCGAAGTCGTTAAGTCGGTAGAAGAGAATACGCGTTCGCTGATCGCGTTTGCAGCCAAGGCGGGAGTGCCGGCAGCAGGGTTAATGTCGTCACTGGCCTACTTTGACGCTTATAAATCCAAGCGCATGCCGACCAACCTGATCCAGGCACAGCGTGATTATTTTGGAGCGCATACTTATCAACGTATCGATATCCCCGGTACTTTTCATACAGAGTGGGGTCAACAATAAATTAGAAATTTTATGCAAACCAATAAACGTCCACCTGCCTCAGTATTATTTATTTTCGGAGGAAGCGGGGACCTTAATTACAGGAAGCTAACTCCGGCACTCTATAATCTTTTTTTGGATAATTGGATGCCTGAGAAGTTTGCCATAGCGGGCATTGGCCGCAGTGCTTACTCCAACGAGAAATATCACGAGCATTTACTGGACGGAGTAACCAAGTTTTCGCGCCGGAAAGGCAAGCAAAATGGTCATTGGACAGAATTTACCGAGCACGTTTCCTATTTGCAAATGGATGGAGACGATGCCGCTGCTTACCATTTGATCACGGATTTGGTTAAACAAAAAGAAGAAGAATGGGGCGTGCATCCCAATGTAATATTTTACCTGGCCGTTGCACCGCAGCTTGTCCCTTCGATTGCGCAGAAGTTAGGTGCATTGAAAATTTGTTCAGAAAAAGGCACGACCAGAATTGTTGTTGAAAAACCTTTTGGACACGATCTGGAAAGCGCACATGAGCTTAATGAATTGTTATCCAGCATGTTTGCTGAGGAGCAAATCTTCCGTATTGACCATTATTTAGGAAAAGAAACGGTTCAAAATATCCTCGCATTGCGTTTTGCGAATGCACTTTTTGAGCCGCTTTGGAACAGACATTATATTGACCACATTCAGATTACAGCAGCTGAAAGTGTTGGTTTAGAGGGTAGAGGAGGTTATTTCGAACATGCGGGAGCTTTGCGCGACATGGTCCAGAATCACATCTTGCAGATCCTTTGTATGATCGCTATGGAGCCGCCTGTTTCTTTTGATGCCAATGAAATCCGTAACAAAAAAGTGGATGTATTGAATGCGATCCGCCGCATTACAAAGGAACAAGTTCACGATTATGCTGTCCGCGGGCAATATTCCGGTGGTTGGAAAAAAGGTGAAAAAGTGGTTGGGTATCGTCAGGAAGAAGGCGTTAACCCACAATCCAACATTGATACATTCGCCGCTGCCAAGTTTTATATTGATAACTGGCGTTGGCAGGGCGTTCCATTTTACGTTCGCACGGGTAAGTTTTTGAATCAAAAGGCTACGCACATTACTTTACAGTTCAAACCGGCTCCACATTACGCGTTCCCGGCAGAAGCTGCGGAAACATGGCGCTCTAACAGGTTGACGATCAGTATTCAACCGAATATGGATATCAGCATACGTTTTCAGGCGAAACGTCCGGGTCAGACTATGACATTGGATCCCGTAGACATGACATTCGATTATGATGCAGTCGCTGGTGAACATGCACCGGAAGCTTATGAAACATTGCTGCTGGATGTAATGGAGGGCGACGCAACATTGTTCATGCGCAATGATCAGGTGGATGCTGCCTGGAAAGTGATTATGCCGATCCTGGAAACATGGGAGAGCAGAACACCACAGGATTTTCCTAATTATGCGCCGGATTCATGGGGGCCGGATGGCGCAGATGCGCTGCTTGCACGCGACGGACATACATGGATCAACCTTCCACCAGCGCTTTAACATATGGAAATGCACATTGCAAACGACACCGGGCGGCTCAGTCACGATCTGGCTGCCTGGTTAAGTGATTATATCAGGGAGGTGCTGTCGCAAAAGGATCGGTTTACATTCGTATTGTCCGGAGGGAGCACGCCCAAACAACTTTATGCATTGCTTGCGGAATCGCCTTACAAAGAGGCGATTGACTGGCAAAAAATCCATTTTTTCTGGGGAGATGAACGCGCTGTCCCTTTTGAAGATTCGCGGAACAATGCAAAGATGTGTTATGATGAATTGCTGAATAAAGTGCCGGTTAACCCCGCTCACATCCACATCATGCGCACCGATATCGGACCGGAAGAGTCGGCCTTTGCTTATGAAAAAGTATTGAAAGATTATTTCAACGACTCGGAAATTACATTCGATTTCGTGTTGTTAGGGATGGGTGATGATGGTCATACGCTTTCGTTATTTCCTGGCACTGAGGTGATTCATGAGGAAAATGACTGGGTTAAGGCGTTTTATTTACCGGCTCAGGAAATGTTCAGGATCACATTGACGGCCCCGGTCGTAAACCATGCGGCCTGTGTTGCATTTTTGGCAGCAGGTGCCGGAAAAGCAGAAACATTAAAGCATGTTCTGAACGGCGAGCCTAACACTGATCTTTATCCTTCTCAGATTATAAAGCCTGTTAAAGGACAGCTGCACTGGTTTATTGATCGGGCAGCGGCGGCAATGCTCTGAATTTAAAAAGCTAATATGAATAAAGACGCATCTGAAAATGGTGCGTCTTTTTGTTTGTAATGGTTTTTGATACGTTTAACGTTCCAAAGACACCACTGAATAAATTTATTATAAGTCTGGGTTTAGTAGCATTAAATTTACTTGAAACAAACCTCACAGACATGAAGCACTTTCTGAAAATCGTGGCGGTTATCATCGTCATCACTTATTCCCTTAAACTTGTTAACGCTCAGTCCGACCTGCTGGTTTTTGGCGGTTTGGCAATCATTGGCAGTGCCATTTATTTTCTTTTGGCGGATCTCAATCAGTTTTTCAGCTCGTTTAAATCTAAAATATGATGACCCTCGGTAGGAAAATAATTATCGGTTCTGTAAGCTTTTTCGTGGCTGTTATTTTGCTTTTTATTCAGCCTTTCACATTTGAAAACATCGATGCAGGGAATGTTGGCATTCGCATTAACCTGTACGGCTCCGACAAAGGGGTTGACAACATTACATTGGTTACCGGCCGGGTTTGGTATAACGCCTGGACTACCAAGATCATTGAATTTCCAACTTTCACGCAAAGTGTTGATTACGATTCTTTTGTAATTACAACAAAGGACGCAGCAGAATTTAAGGTAGATCCTAAGCTGAATTATCACATTAATCCGGAAAAAGTTCCTCAAATCTATCGCCAATACAGACGACCGTTAGGAGAAATTCAGCAGGGATTTATGAAGAATACCATATATGACGCTTACAGAATCGTCGCCAACTCGTTCAGTTCGGATAGCGTTATGTCAAACCGGGAGGCATTTGAAGACCGCGTCCAGAATGTGCTAACCAAGACTTTGGGCAAAGATGGATTCATATACGACCAGCTAACCTCAGCTATCACGCCGCCGCCTTCGTTGCGGCAAATGATCGACGAGAAAAATACTTCGATTCAAGCACGATTGAAGGCCGAAAACATGGCGAAGCAAGCGGAAGCGGAAGCAAAAGTGATAATCGCCCGTGCGGAAGGCCAGGCGAAGGCAACATTGATCAAAGCGCGGGCCGAAGCAGAAGCTAATCAGCTGCGGCAGAAAACATTAACACCATTGCTGATCCAGCAGGAATGGGTTTCCAAGTGGAACGGTGTGCTGCCCACTACAAATGCTGGCGGCAGCACGAGTTTAATGCTTGGGATTAAATAGAAAAACAATTTCATTCTGTATTATTTTCAGCATTTTCAATTAAAGTCCCCGGGTTGAAACCTGGGGCCAAATAGTGTTTGTGCCTGACGGCACTGTAGCTTCCAAAAAAAGCCGTCAGGCATGACAGATATCATTGCTCAGGTTTTCAACCCGGAGATAAAAAAATTCAAAGTTTCCTAAGCAGGCTTCCGGGCAAATTAACACGCGCGCTGTTTGAAACTTCCAGGTCTAATGATTCGAAAATATCTTGATCGACCTGAAAATTGCTGCTGTCCATCACAACGACTTTGCCTTTTCCAAACTGGTTCATACCATTCAATTTCACAATTGTACCGGCGCTGAATTGCGCATCAAGGTCGGTTACCTGATTTTCCGACAACATTATCGCACCTCCATGCTGCTTCACTTGCAGCTTGTCTCCTTTGAAACCTTTGATCTTGCAAATGATCTCGTTGGATTCCAGTCCATCCAATTTGGGGGTTAAAATGTAGACGGCTGGTCTGGAATAAAATATATTTTCGTTGAATCGCGATCCTTGCGGTAATTCTTTGTCGTATTTGACGATCAGCGTATCATTTACAACTTTCCAGCTGACATTTTTTTGATCTAAAATCGACTTGATCTCATAATCTTCACCATAACTGATCTCACTAAAGCCGAAGTGCTGTCCTTGCAACTTTACGTAACGAAATGGTTCGACACTATGTCCTTTGTAACCTGTGAACGGATCTTTCCTGTCAAGCAAATCAAACCTTTTTTTTAGGACCAAATCCGATCCGATCACCGCTGTCAGAAACATCGAGAGCATTATAACGAGTAATATATTGCTGGCTTTCATAGCGTTTAGATTAATTGTTTAGCGGAAATGTGTCTACGACAAATTGGTCATATAGCGTTTTTACTTCGTCCATTGTGATATTAAGCAGATAAAGTGTTTTGAAAACTTCCGGCAGTTCAGATTCAAGGAAGCGCTCTTTTTTGTAAATCAAAATACGCTGTTGTGCATCTTCGCTCACCGAATAACCAATGCCCCTTTTGTTAAAAATGATCTCCTTATTTTGTAAAAAATCATATGTCCGCATTACTGTGTTTGGATTCACTTCCAGCATTCCGCCGAAATCCCGCACAGACGGAATGCGCTCGTTGGGAGGCCATTTACCCAACAAGATCTGCTCGCAGATGTAATCGGCAATTTGCAGGTAAATAGACTGTTTATCTTTAAATTCCATGAATGCGTTTTTTAAACTTCCTTTTCTTTTAGTCGTAAATAGGCCATGTACCAAAAGCTCACGATAAAAAGCGCCGTGAAACCTTGTATAGCACGATAAGCGCCTTCCGGGTGTGTGATATGCAGTTCGTTTATCCCTGCAGCGATATTTTGTCCATCGAAATACCAGATTTGCCAGCCGGCAAGCGGCAAAGTGTTAATTCTGGATGGATAGTGGGCCAAGTAACCCGACAGCATGATGTGGGTTGTGAACACAATAAGCACGGCAATGACGATGAACGCCGCAGTTTTGACATATGACCGTTTTGAAAAATATATTGACCCTAAAAACAGAATGCTATGCAACATCAAATAGGCAAAACAAAAGTAGACCGCTAAATCCGGTTTCATGTACGGGTATTTGTAGCTCTTAGCAGGAAATTGGGCATTGGCAGCATCAATCGTTTTGTAATGCAGCTGGAAAAAAAGAATTAAAAACGGAATGATGAACACTAAATTGTAGAAGAGCGCACTGAGAAATTTCTCCAAATTCGAGGCAGGGAGCATTAAACTGCTGATTGAGGTTGGAAAAGCGGAGTAATGCGTCATGGCGCTGCCTGTGTAAAAAGTAGTTGCAAACAGCATAACCATGAAAATAGCCATATAATGCAAAGCCTCGTAAAAGCCCACTGGCTTACTCGACGTTGTAATGGGGAGCATCATTGCAAGTAATAAAACCAGCAAAATAGCCGCGATCAATAGGTAATTTTTGCCGCGCTCAAAAAAGTCGAGCTTGATGACGAGTGCGAACCGGTGAATGTCAAATGTCTGATTCATGATAAATAGAGATCAATTGATGATAGGAAGCAGCGATTGCGTGAGCATCGCCAGCAAAAGCAACAGCAGGGATAAAAAGAACTGTGTCATTTTTTGGTAAAAATTTGTCTGATCCGTTCCGGGTTGCCGAGCACTGCATTGAATAAATATTCCAGGTCCACGCGGCTTTCTTCAAGGTCTGAATTTTCAAAAACAGCTTTATAACCCTTCATTGATGGTTCGGAATAAATAACGCGATCATCATATTCGATGCTGGGTAATGTACCGAAACATAACTTTTCAGCCACTGTGTCCAGGCTGTGCTGAATCAAAATTTTACTGCTTTCCAGAATAATGATCGAGTCAATCAAATTGTCGAGGTCGCGCACCTGGTGTGTTGATATGAGGATAAGCCTGTTTCTGTCAAGGTTCGTTGAAACCAGTTTTCGGAATTGACTTTTCGAAGGAATGTCCAATCCGTTAGTCGGCTCGTCCATGATCAGAATCTTCGTGTTGGTGGAAAGCGCGAATGCAATGAGAAACTTTTTCCGCTGTCCATACGACATATCTGTCAGCTTGTTACCTTCCGGCAAATCCATGTTGACAATGTATCCGTCAAACTGCGCCTCATCGAATTTTGGATAGAAAGGAGCGATCATTTCGAGATATTTCTTCATGGTAACCGACGGCAGGTAAATTTCTTCCGGCAAAAAATAAACGTCTTGCAGGAATGCCGGAAGCCGCTTTTTTGGTTCATGACCCGCAACATTAATGTTACCCGCCTGCGGATAAAGCAGCCCCACCATATTTCGCAGTAAGCTCGATTTGCCCGCACCATTTGTTCCTAGCAAGCCATAAATATGCCCGGCTTCCAGGTTAAGCGACAAATTCTCAAACAGTTTTTTCTTCTTACTATATCCAAAGGTTACGCGGTCAAGGTGGATCATCCTGGAAATGTTTAGTGTTCTAGTTAAGTAGTGCACTGTAAAGGTAGAAATCAGATATCAATAAGCAATCTATTGCTAAAATTTTTTTTAAAGAGTGGAAATAGAGACGATTTAGCTGTTCCGCAGCAGTTTCTGGTAATCTTCCTGCGTATCGATATCAATGCTGCCCAGTGGGAATGGGATAGAAGTCGCGTCGTCGGCGAACTTTTTTACGAGCTTTTTAGCTCCTTCGGCTCCGCTAAGAGTTAGCAGGGCAGGAAAATATTTGTTGGAGAAGAGAACGGGCGTTCCAAAAGTGTTATCATATTCCGATGCCACAATGCCGGATTTTTGTTCCAATGCTTTATCAATCAATGCATTGAATAATGTAACATTGACAAATGGCTGGTCACTCACGGCAAAGATTGCACCGGCAATGTTCGGATGTTTTTTAATGACTTCACGAACACCTGTTACAATAGAAGAAGCCATTCCTTTCTCCCAGTTTTGATTATTGACAACGTGATAGGAAAGTGAATGCAGTTCTTCCTTGATCAGGGATGCATTAGAACCGGTTACGACGATTACAGCTGCGCATTTGGCTTCAATGGCTGCTTCGGTAATATGCCTGATGAGCGTTGTACCCTGGTATTTAAGCAGTTGCTTAGGTTCTCCGAGGCGTGACGAATTGCCCGCAGCAAGGATAATGATCGCATATCCCGACAGTTCCTGCATGATTCAGGATTGACTAGTTTGTATTTCACACAGAAAATCTTCCCGCGTGGATTTATGGTAATCCACTTTCTGGTCTGACCTGCTGTGAATAGGCTCAGGTTTTTTCCGCAACGAGATCCCGGTTCTGCCATTCAAAACTGCCTTGATTTCAGCTAAAACAGACAATGCGATTTCTTCGGAAGTCTCAGCACCAACATCCAGTCCGACAGGGCCGAAAATTTTCGTTTTTTGCTCGTCAGTTACTTCGATTCCCTCATTTCTAAGGTCACCGTACATTCTTTCCAATTTCTTCTTCGGGCCAAGCGCCCCAATGTAAATGCATGCTTCCAGGTTGATCAGTTCTTTTAGCAGTGCCAGATCGTAGTTGTAGTTATGGGTCATAAGCACAAAAAAGGTCTGTGCGTCGGTCTCGATTTTAGACAAAACTTCTGACGGCTTTGCAACAACAACATTGTTCGCTTTCGGAAAGCGCTGTTTCGTCGCATGTCCATTGCGACCATCGACAACCGTAACGTCCCAACCCAGAATATGCGCCATTTCAGACAGCGGAATTGTATCATTACCAGCGCCTGCAATGATCAATGCGGGCGCTGGACGCAAATATTCCACAAACCCCGTTAATTTCTGACCATTAAAAGCAAATTCCCTGAAAAACGATTCCTGTCGTTCCTTCACCAGCTCCGCCTCGGGAAGCATTTGTTCCAGGACGTTATGCCCCAATGCGTTATGAATGGTGATTTTGTCTGTTTCCAGATTCAGGAAGCAGGTTCCCGGTTGGCTTGCAATTCTTGAATTAAGCGAGAATAATGTGATTACCACTGCATTTTGCCGCTTTTCCAATGCCTTTTTCAAAAGTGCAATTGGATTTGCGGCATCATCGCGATGAATGGGCTCAAAAAGGATATGAACTATGCCATTACAGCCGAGCTGAACACCCAATGTAGTGTCATTATCGTCTGTTGTATCGTATGTTACAAGTTTATTTTTTTGTTGAGAAATGGCCAATAATGCTTTTCTGAGCGCATCTCCTTCCAGGCAACCGCCACTGATGGCGCCGGTGAGCTGGCCATCATCCGTGACGAGCATGCGCGCACCCGGACGCCGGTAAGACGAACCTTCGACATGCACGACGGTTGCCAGGGCAGTTTTCTTTCCCACCGCTACCGCTAGCTCATATGACTTTATGATGTCCGTAATTTCTTTCACTCCGATGCTCTTTTACAATTTTAGAAATTACCTTAACAGCATGATCTACTTGCTGTTCCGTAGAAAATCTGCCAAAACTAAACCTGAATGTGCTGTGGATCAATTCATTAGAAAGACCCATTGCTTTCAAAACATAACTGGGTTCAAGTGTTGCGGAAGTGCATGCTGAGCTTCTTGAAAATGCAATATCGCTAGCTGCCTCAAAAATCATTTTTTCACCATCAATATCATGGAATGAAATGTTGGTCGCGTGTGGCAGGCGAGGCGTGTTTCCGGCATTGATATCAATGTGGCGCAATTCCAAAAGCTGCGTTTCAAAATGATCGCGCAATGCACTTAGTTGCTCGCTTTCCGATGCTAGTTTTTCAGTGCAGATTTCGCAGGCTTTACCAAAAGCTACAATGCCGGGAACATTGAGTGTGCCGCTGCGCATATTGCGTTCGTGGCCACCACCATCAATCTGGGCAGTGAGCGTCACGGTTGGATTTTTCTTTCTTACATAAAGCGCGCCAACGCCTTTGGGGCCATAAAGTTTATGCGCGCTGAAAGCCAGCAAGTCAATGCCGTCCGCCTGCACATTCACCGGAATTTTACCTACTGCCTGAGTCGCGTCGGTGAAAAACAGAATGCCGTGGGCTTTTGCAATGTCACTTATTTCTTTGATCGGCTGGATAACGCCCGTTTCATTGTTAGCATACATCACAGCAATCAGCAATGTTTCTGGTGTAATCGCTTGTTCCAACTCTTTCAAATCAATCAACCCATTGGACCCAACGAGCAGATAAGTGACTGAGCCGCCCAGGTTTTTAATGCGCTTACAAGTGTCCAGAACGGCCCTATGCTCGGTAACAACTGTGATGATATGCCCTTTTTTTTCAGTATTACTCTCCCAAACACCCTTAATAGCCAGGTTAACGGCCTCAGTTGCACCCGATGTAAAAACGATCTCCTGCGGATGTGCGCCAATCAGGCTGGCGATATTTTCTCGGCCCATATCCACGGCCTCCTCAGCTTCCCAGCCATAAGAATGCGTGCGGCTGGCTGCATTGCCAAATTTCTCCGAAAAGTAGGGCAACATTTCCTCCAAAACCTTTGGGTCCATTGGAGTGGTTGCATTATTATCCAGGTAAACAGGCAATTTTAAGTTCATGGCAACAGAAGTGAATGTTTATTGGAGAAAACAAAAACCTTCTTTATAGTTCAAATTAAACAAAAAAGCATCTTAATCAGAGAAACGCACTTTTGAAACTTATTATTTATTTTTGTGTTAAACTCTATAATGTCAGTAGATTAGATTTTTCATTTAAAACATAATAATTATGTCACTTCGACTAGGAGATATTGCCCCTGATTTCGAGGCAAACACCACCCAAGGCCAGATCAAGTTTCATGAGTGGTTGGGAGATAGCTGGGGATTGCTATTTTCTCACCCTGCCGACTTTACCCCGGTTTGCACAACCGAGCTTGGTAAAACTGCTCTTTTAAAAGGAGAATTTGAGAAACGCAATGTAAAGGTGCTCGCAGTGAGTGTGGATGACATTGATTCGCACAATCGCTGGATCCCGGATATTAATGAAGTGAATAACACCGAAGTTAATTTCCCGATCATTGCCGATGAAGGCCGCAAGGTTGCGGAGCTTTATGATATGATCCACCCGAATGCCAGTGAAAAAGCAACAGTTAGGTCTGTGTTTATCGTTGGACCGGATAAGAAAATTAAGCTTACCCTGACTTACCCAGCTTCCACAGGCCGTAATTTTAACGAAATCCTGCGTGTGGTTGACTCGCTGCAATTGACTGCAAATTATTCAGTTGCAACGCCAGCCGACTGGAAAGATGGCGACGATGTGATCGTTGTTCCGGCGGTGAGCACGGAGGATGCGCAAAAAAGATTTACGAAAGGCCTTAACATTGTGAAGCCATATCTTCGTTACACGCCCCAGCCAAACAAATAGTCTTGCTGGTCGTAAAAAAGAGGATGTCACATTGTGTGGCATCCTCTTTTTTACGACCAATTTGATCAGGCCTCGCTTTCGAGCACTTCTTTAGGCCTGATGACTTCGTCTCCGTAATAAGTCATGTGTTTTGCTCCCAGATAGTAAAACCATATTGAAGCACCCATTGTGATGTGGCTGATGTCATTGTAGTTGAACCACGGGCCAAAACTGAATTTCAGTGCGTGGAGACCAGCCGAAGCAGCTCCTAAGCCCGTCGCTATAAAAATATTGACACTTCCAGGATCTTTTTTCTTCTTGTACACATAAATTTCTATCAAGAAAAGCATGAGGAAAAGACCATAAAAGGCGTGAATTTCCACAATCAAAAAATTGAGCGTGATGAATGTCAGTATGAAGAACACGGCAAGTTCTACGTAATTTAACCATCCCAAAATCAGTCCATTACGCTTCTGTAACAGTGGCTTGATGTGCCAGATGGCAGCACGTTCAAACAGCGCCACTGCAATCATACTGGCAAACCAGCCCGGGATTTTTCCTGGCTGACCGGTCAGGTATAGGAAGCCGTGCCCGAGAACGCCGCCAATTGCCGTCGCAATTCCCATAAAAAGAAAGAAAAACTGGATTTGTCTGTACATCCTGTGCGCCCGTCCCAATTTACCCAAATGGACAAATGCATAAATGCATATGACGGTCATCATTAGACTAGAAATTACAGTCGAAGGTTCCAAAATAGTTATTCCAAAAACCTGAATCTGGTGAACCTTACTGAAATCAATTGCAACTTCATTCATGAACGGAAGAGTGTTTTATGTAATCAATGTAACAAAATTATACCACGATTCGGAAATGATATCCCATTTGCCGGATTATCTTCCATATTTGCTTATATTGACCATATATTTGTAGTGAATAAAACGTTATTATACGGAGGAGTTTTAGTATTTTTTTAATTCAAAACTTCCGTTCAGAGTTTTCCATTTTTAACAGTCATTGCATGAAATGGTCTTTTGTGATTCAACAAAAATTGAAAGCGGCTTTGCTTCTGGGAGGCATTATGGGGTTGATCATATTGGCCACGCTGCTGTCCAGACGCAATATGGAGGGGATTGACAAGTCTTTCTCATCTATTTATCAGGATCGTTTGATACCGGCGACTACCATCATTTATCTAACAGAAAACCTGTACGGGAAGCGTCTTTCGCTTGAAGAATACTTGCTGACGAACGGCGCAGAAAATAAAAATGAGATAAAATTGCAATTAAGCGATCATAACCGGCGCATTGATTCGCTGATCGGGGCATTTGAAAAAACATATCTTGTGGATGAAGAGGCCAAAAGCCTCATAGCGTTTAAAACCGAAGTGCTCAAATATAAGGCATTGGAGAAGTCGGTGCTGAACCTGTGCAATGCAGGCGCTCAGGAAGAAGGCAAGAAACTGTTTGCTGGCGCGGGATCAAACACATTTAAGAACACGATTACGAACCTTAACGAGCTGACGAACATTCAGTCCAGCATTGGAAAAGATCTGATGAAAGAATCAAAAAGTGATATCGCGAGCTTCGGGATTATTTCTTTCCTTCAGATTGGGCTGGCAGTTGTTATCGGGTTAATGTTGCTGGTTTTGATACAGAACTCGGCTATCATCAACAAGCCAAAGATCACAGGCGAAAAAAACCAGTATTTCAATCTCAACTAAATACACATTAAACGCAAAAAGGTCAGGATTGCCTGACCTTTTTGCGTTTATAATGATATGTTATTGGCCTACTTTCCGGCCTTTCAAGGTTTCTCTCGAATTTTTTACTTGTTTCAAAAGGTCTTTCTTTACAAAAAGACGTGCTCCGTTTCCACCTTGCAGATCGAATGTCCTTTCTTTGTAATCAAACTTGTTGTTTGGCAGCACGTCCAGGAAATAATTCTGGCCGCTCAGATTGAACTTCATTCCTTTGGTATCCTGCTGCGTATCGTCCCAGGAAACATGGATAACACCATTATCGGAGCTCAATGCTACGCCAGGTGTAAAAGGAAGTACATTGATGGTCTGAATGCTTTTACCATTGCTCATCGTGATTTGTCCTTCCGGATTTACCTTAATGTCGTTCGGGTCAGAAACTTCTCTGCGAATGTTGATTGCCTTGTCATTGAAAAACTGAACTTTGGCTATCTCAATGTTTGCTGATTCCAGGTCGCGGCGAAGATCTTCCGTAAACACTGTATAATTAGAAAGAGGGACAGAATTCATTGTGGTGCAAGCCGATATTGCGCTCAATAAGAATACGCCTGCAAAAAGTTTTTTAATAAGATTCATGTTACTAATTGGTGTTCTGAATGAACTGTTTGGATGATTTTAGTTGAGTTGTTTACAGATCGCAATATTAAGAAAAAAGCCAGTCAGTTACCAACCAATTGATTTTATGTAACGAATTCAGCATTCCTGACAATCTGTCAGCCAACCGGCATTTTAATTGTATTTGGAACGCATATTTGTATTCTGTATTGCAACACAGAAAAAACAATTTCTTCAATAATATAAACAAAAACGGCATAACTATGGAATCAGTGATTCAGGAAAAAGGAAACTTAAGCATTCATACCGAGAACATATTTCCGATAATCAAAAAATTCCTTTATTCGGACCACGAAATCTTTTTACGTGAATTAGTATCCAACGCAGTTGACGCCTCTCAGAAAATTAAAAAACTGGCTTCTTACGGGGAATTCAACGGAGAGCTGGGCGACCTGAAAGTGGTTGTTAAGCTGGACAAGGAGGCCAAAACCATTACGATCAGCGATAATGGGATTGGTATGACTGCGGACGAGATCAAAAAATATATTAACCAGATCGCATTCTCGGGAGCGACCGAATTTGTTGAAAAATACAAGGATAAAGGCGAGGATGGCAAAGGTGATAAGGGGATAATCGGCCATTTTGGGCTGGGTTTCTATTCTGCTTACATGGTTGCGGAAAATGTAGAGATCATTACCAAATCATATCAGGAAGGCGCGGAAGCAGTGCGTTGGGAATGTGATGGTTCCACGGAATTTGAATTGGGGCCAGCTGAGAAAGCAGAGCGTGGTTCAGACATTATCCTGCACATTGCTGCTGATTCTGAGGAGTTTCTGGATGAACACCGTCTGCGCGGCATCCTTGAAAAATATGGCAAGTTTCTTCCTATCGAGATTGAATTTGAAGAAAAGGTCATCAATAACCCGAATCCGATCTGGACAAAAAATCCTGCTGACCTAAAAGATGAGGACTATCTGGCTTTCTACAAAGAGCTTTATCCGTTTAGCGAAGACCCGCTTTTCTGGATCCATTTGAATGTGGATTATCCTTTTAATCTAACAGGCGTGCTTTATTTCCCTAAACTGAAAAATGATTTTCAGGGACAGCGTGAAAAAATTCAGCTTTATAGCCGTCAGGTGTTCATTACGGATGAAGTAAAAGACATCGTTCCCGATTTCCTTCAACTCTTGCACGGCGTTATTGACTCGCCGGACATTCCATTGAATGTTTCAAGAAGCTATCTGCAAGCAGATGGTAATGTGAAGAAGATCAATGGTTATATCACACGTAAAGTGGCGGATAAGCTTTCGGAGATCTTCAAAAATGACCGCGAAGGTTTTGAGAAAAAATTTGATGATATCGGGCTTTTTGTAAAATACGGAATCATCAGCGACGATAAATTCTATGAAAAAGCGAAGGATTTCTGCTTGTTGAAAAACACAGAAGGCAAATTCTTTACATTTGAAGAATATCGGGAGCACGTGAAAGGCAACCAGACGGATAAAAACGACACACAGGTTTGGCTTTACACAACAGATGAGAAAAAGCAGGATGCGTTTATCCAGTCGGCTAAAAAACGCAGCTATGACGTCCTGACATTCACCACGATCATTGATTCACATTTTATCAATGCGCTTGAACAGAAGCTTGAAAAAGTGAATGTGAAGCGTGTGGATGCGGATACGCTCGATAAGCTGGTTGAAAAGGATGTAACATTGGAAAGCATTCTTTCGTCAGATGATCAGGATAAAGTGAAAAAGATCTTTGAAGAAGTGGCGGGAAGCAAAAGCGCGCACGTGCAGGTGGAGGCAATGCCTGTGGATGAATTGCCCGTTGTCATCACATTCCCTGAATTTATGCGTCGTATGACCGACATGCAGGCGACTTCGGGACAGCGTTCTATGTTCGGTGATATGCCGTTAATGTACACTGTATCATTGAACTCTAACCACCCGGTCATTAGCCGCGTGCTGCAAAGTGAAAATGAGGAAGCGCAGAAATCGTTGGCAAAACAGGTTTTTGATCTTGCATTGCTTTCACAAGGACTGTTATCAGGAAGCGACTTAACGCAATTTATCCAAAGAACAGTTTCGACTTTGTAATACCAACCATAATAAAGGAAAAAGCCCGCTTCTGGTTCAGGAGCGGGCTTTTTAGTATTTATATGTTGTCAGGATTCTTTCCCTGAAATGATCAGTTTTTTCAGTTGATCCAATTCATCCCATTGCTGTTCCTTGGCCAGTAATGCTTGTTTTGGCCAGGAAGTAGGATTCTGGATCTGAAACCGCGGACCGGCTTTTTTCAAAACGGCTGCTAATCTGATAATGGAGGTGTCGGCGAGCTGTTCAATAGTATGAATGCCTTCCCGATTGAGCAATTCCTCAATCTTTGGCCCGATCCCTTCTATAATCTTCAAATCTTCCATTAGCCTGAATGCTTATCGGTTCATGGAGATCAAAAATTCTTCGTTGCTTCTGGTGCCTTTCATGTGTTCAAGCAGGAAGTCCATGGATTCCATGGCATTCATGTCGGACATATGTTTTCTCAGGATCCACACTTTTTTCAATGTTTCTTTATCCAAAAGCAAATCCTCACGACGCGTGCCCGAAGCCATTACATCAATTGCAGGGAATACACGCTTGTTGGATAGCTTACGATCCAGCTGCAATTCCATGTTACCCGTTCCTTTGAATTCTTCGAAGATAACCTCGTCCATTTTCGAACCTGTGTCGATCAATGCTGTTGCAATGATGGTCAGCGATCCGCCATGTTCAACATTTCTTGCTGCTCCGAAGAATCTTTTTGGTTTGTGCAATGCATTCGCATCCACACCACCCGAAAGTATCTTACCGGATGAAGGAACCACCGTGTTATAGGCACGTGCAAGACGTGTGATAGAATCGAGCAGAATAACCACGTCATGTCCGCATTCAACCATTCTTTTGGCTTTTTCCAAAACAATGCTCGCTACTTTCACGTGACGGTCGGCTTGCTCATCAAATGTAGAAGCAATAACCTCTGCTCTTACACTGCGCTGCATATCCGTAACCTCTTCCGGGCGTTCGTCAATCAGAAGGATCAAAAGAAAAACTTCCGGGTGGTTACGTGTGATGGCGTTTGCAATTTCTTTCAGTAAAACAGTCTTACCCGTCTTTGGCTGTGCAACGATCATTCCACGTTGTCCTTTTCCAATAGGAGCGAAAAGATCGAGGATCCTTGTAGAATATTGGTCAGGACGGGAGCTTAGCTTCAAGCATTCTTCAGGGAAAAGCGGCGTAAGATATTCGAAAGGAATACGATCCCTGATTTCCTCTGTTGTTTTACCATTAACGGTTTCAACACGAAGCAATGCGAAATATTTTTCACCTTCTTTCGGTGGGCGAATCTGTCCTCTTACCGTATCACCGGTTTTTAAACCAAAAAGCTTAATCTGCGAAGGTGACACATATATATCATCAGGACTAGCCAGGTAATTGTAATCTGCCGAACGAAGGAAACCGTAGCCGCCATCCTGCATGATTTCAAGGACCCCTTCATTAACGATCAATCCGTCAAACTCCCTTACATAATTGTTGTAATTGCGTTTGATTTTCGAGGATGGATCGTCGCGGTGAGCAGGTTGCTGAGGCTGTTGCGGTTGGCGGTCGCTTGAATCGTTAGACTGATTCGGCTGATTAGGTTGATTTGGCTGGCGGTTCTGCTTTTCTTCTTTGGCCGCCGCCGCAGCTTCTTCCAGGTTAATTTCAGATTTCTCTGAAACAACTTCCTCATTAGCAGGTGTTTCTGCCTCTGGTTGGTTGGTAATTTCTTCTTTGCCCAAATCATTCAGCGTGTCGCTGTCAGAATCCGCTTCTTCACGAATGTCTAAATTTTTTGGTCGGTCATTTATATCAGGACGCTGATTTCTCAGGGATGTATCAAATAGGGGAGCAGGCGAAGGAACGGGCGATGCACTGTCTTTTTTTAGCCTCGCCGGTCTGTTGTTTGCATTGGCCGGCCTGTTGTTAGCAGGTTTCAGCGTATCTCCGGCAGCATTCTCAGCTGGTCTGCGTGCCCTTTTTTTCTTTGGCTCATCGGAATTATAATCATCCGAATCTTCGGCCGTCGGGGCAGCAGAATGTGCCTCAGGGGCCATATTAACAGGCTCGGAAGCTGTGGGAGCTTCGGTAACCGCAGCAGGCTCCTGTTTAAGCAGGATTCTGTTTATCAATTCTTTTTTAGGGAGTTTAGCATACTCTGCAACGCCAAGGTTGCCAGCTATTTCTTTAAGCTCTGATAAAAGCTTAATGTTTAATTCATCAATTGTAGGCATACAGACAAGGGAAAGTAAAGTAACACTTTACCGAATGGATATTAAGGTTTTGAATTTTTTTGGACAAAAGCCGAGAAGCATATCTCGAAGTGACGTGATGGTCATTAATATTGAAAAAATATCTTCTGTATAAGTCCGGGTGCTGACTTTACAAACTGAAAAACTTTGATGGATCTACTCTGAAAGTTAGCAATTAAATAAAGGAAGTAAAGACAGTAAATCTGCAAGATTTTTAAAACCTCGACAACGTTGAGAGTTATCGCGTGATGGAATTTGGATTTAGAAGTCGATACTGGACTTATAGCGACGAAGGTAAAGAAAGTTATTTTATTTTCAAAACAAATAACTTCACAATTCAAAAAAATAGCTACTAAATAGCCTGCACGCTCTGATACAAATCATTAGGGCTTGATAATGAATGTATAAAACACCGCTGAGCCTTTCGTAAGCGTTAGTTTTTGTGCGCCAAATGTAGGACTTTTGCAAAATTATGAACATTGTCATTGATTCCGGGAACACATATTCGAAGGTAGGGTGGTTCCGGGAAGAGAAACTTATACGATATACGACGCACCTTACATTTAGCGAATTGATCGAAGCGGTGCGCTCGGAAATGCCGGAAAACATTTTATTTTCATCTGTAAGTTACAACGCAGCTGATTTCGAGAGTGCTTTGGGTAAGTCATTGAAAATATACAACTTATCGCCGGAAACGCCTCTGCCGATCACAAAAAATTATGATACACCGCAAACTTTGGGTGCAGATCGGATTGCAGCTTCGGCTGGCGCTAATTTTCTGTATCCCGGTGAAGATCTCGTTGTGATTGATATGGGCACTTGCATTACTTACGATCTGATTGATAAAGATGCAGTGTTTCAGGGCGGATTGATTTCCCCGGGGGTGAAGATGCGATTCAATGCCATGCATTCGTTCACTAAGCGGCTTCCTCTAGTAGAACCTGAACCAGAGCCGCCATTGATCGGAAAGAGCACACGCAGTGCCATGCAAAGCGGCGTAATGAACGGGGTTCTTGCGGAAATGCAGGGAATTATTGAAAAGTACCGTCACAATTCACCGGATTTGCGCGTACTATTATGTGGAGGAGATGCTGCTTTTTTTGAAAGTAGCCTGAAACCACCCATCTTTGCGGTGCCGGAATTGGTTTTAATAGGATTGAACAGAATTTTAACATATAATGTCTCGTTACAGTAGATTCAGAATACTCACTTTTGCAATTGCACTCATTTGGAATTGTACATACCTCAATACGGCGCTGAAAGCACAAGGCCTGGGCAATTCTCCATACTCATCATTGGGAATGGGCGAGTTTTACGGAGATGCTTATTCTGACAATGTGGGAATGGGGCAGTCGGGCGTTAGTACCAGCTCCGGGTTTCAGATCAATAACCTCAATCCTGCACTTTGGGTCCGCAACCGATTTACTACGCTGGATATAGGACTTATAGGCCAGTATAAAGACGTTGTTTCGGGTTCGGAAAAGCAAACCAATGCGGGTGGAAACCTTGCATATGTATCGCTGGCGTTTCCGGTGAGTCCGCGCTGGGTCCTGGGTGTAAGCCTTAAACCATACACATTTGTTGATTACAGCAATGCATCAGTACGCGATGTAATGGGAACAGAATATGTTGGTATTTATAATACAACCGGTAAGGGGGGCATTAATAAAGCCTCGGTAACAACTTCTTTTCAGGTTACCAAATACCTGAGCCTTGGACTGGAAAGCTCCTATTTCTTCGGCAATGTGCGTAAAGCCACGGAGGTTTCTCTGATTGACAGAGTTTCTCTGGAAAATGGTCTGGACATTTCAGACGAGCCAGTTGTGAGCTTAAATGACAGAACGACTTATAATGACATTGCATTTCGCGCTGGTGCTGCATTAAGAATTCCTATTAAAAAAGAAAACAAGCTGAACCTGAACCTGGGTGCGTCTTACAGCTTTGGAACTACTATCAATGCCGACCGGACGACCACTTTCGAAGTGACGTCCAATGCGCTTAACATCATCAACCCCGACACGCTCGACAACGCGGTGGGTGGCGGACTTAAAACGCCTAATCAGCTTCAAGTAGGAGGAAGTTTGGAATGGCCATTTAAGCTGGTCCTTTCGGCAGATTTCAGTTACCAGCAATGGTCTAAATACAGGAGTTTTGACAACTCAAATGACGGCTTGAATGATGTAGGTCGCATTAATATAGGCGCCGAATATCTTCCCAGATTTACATCGCTCAACTACTTTGATCTGGTAAGATATCGTGTTGGTTTCAGCTATGGAAAAACGCCTTATTCCATTGGGAATAAGGATGTTAATGATGCTAGTGTGAGTTTGGGCTTCACCTTCCCTATGGGGCGCGGTTATCAGAACTTTCTATCCGTTGCGCTCGTTGGTGGTCAGAGAGGGGACACGGGCGGCGGTATGATCCGCGAACGCTATGGACGCGTTGTGCTGGGCGTAACGCTTTTGGAAAGGTGGTTTGTTAAACAAAAAATTGATTAAAGGCTTATATGCGTATTGCATTGATCTTCAAGCATATATTAAAAGGAGATAGATCTTTATCTCCTTTTTGTATTATTGTGCTGGCTGTGTGGCTTTTGGCAGCTTGTGAGGGCAAACAAAATAAAGTGGGTGCGTTATATACAGGCCCGCTTGAAGTAGTGAATGATGTTGAAGTAAAATATAGCGAGCAGGGGAAGTTGAAAGTAGTGATGAAGACGCCGAGAAGGCTTGCTTATCAAAACGAAGCACAAGTTTTCCCGGATACGATCAACATTAACTTCTACGATACGACAGGCACAATCGTCACCCGCTTGCGTTCGGACTCAGGACATTATGATAAAGCCGCGGATGTTTACATTGTGAAAGGAAATGTGCGCGTGGTGAAGTCGGAAACAGAAGAGTTACTAACTACAACGGAGCTTAACTGGAGCCCGAGGACGCGCAAAGTTTTTACTGAAAAACCGCTCTCGGTTATCAATAAAAGAACTTCGGAAATCACCAATGCGATTGGTATGGATGCCGAGCAGGATTTCACCAGGATCAAATTCCGAAAGGCGACCGGGATCTACAAGTTTAGCGGCACGCCTTAATACGCTTTGCAGTCCTTTAAAGCAACTTGAACCGCTTCGATAGGCGTATATACGCTGTCTTTTCCCCATTTCATACTAACGAAGCTGACCAGTTCAGCGATCTCGATTTCTGTAAGCTTCGGATTCGCAGGCATAGGGCGATTGAATTCTTTTCCGTTCACGAGAATGGTGCCTTTCATTCCATTCCTGATAATGCAGGCAACGGCGGATTTATCATCGAGAATGGATGAGTTCACCAGCGGAGGATAGAGGTTGGACATGCCCTTGCCGTCGGTCTGATGGCAATTGGCGCAATAGGTGGTATAAAGTTGGTATCCTTCCACAAAATACTGCTCGCTCTTCAATTCTGACGCGCTTTTACAAGCAAACATTGAGGTAACAAACAGAAGAAAAATCGCTGGTTTGGTCATTAAATTGAGAGTAACTTACTGCTTATATTCTTCCTGCAGGATTTTAATGTCAGCAATTAATTTCTGAGTTCCTTCCTCGGTCGTGCCGTCGTACATGCCTCTTACGTGCTTTTCCTTATCAATCAAAACGAACGCACCGCTGTGAAGGTAGCCGCCGTCCGCAGTTTTGTCTTCTTTAACAGTGGTCATATAATGCTTTTGGCCGATCTCGTAAATTTTCTCCTTTTCTCCTGTCAAAAACTGCCACTGATCGCCTTGAACGCCAAGATCTGTCGCGAATTTCTTCAAAACCTGGGGCGTGTCGTGATCCGGATCGATAGAGTGGGAGAGGATCATCAATTCCGGATTGCCTTTGTATTGATTGTAAACTTTAACCATTTGACGCTTCATGATCGGGCAAATGGTAGGGCAGGTTGTGAAGAAAAAGTCGGCCACATATATTTTGCCTTCCACAATTTTCTCAGAAACCGTATCGCCTTCCTGGTTTACAAAAGTGAAAGCAGGAATGGAATTATAAACCGTATCAACAACTTCCTTGCCGTCCACCGTTTTCTTAACCGCGTCACGTTCTCCCAAAATAGGCAGCTTGCGCTCATTCTTGCAGCTGATCAAGCTGGAAATCAATGCAGTAAGAACGAATGTGTATATATGAACGGCGTTTTTTACTTGTATCATAACGTGTTATTCCAAAAATGTTTGCGCTTCTTGAATTGACTTTATTGTTACCTGCTTCACTTCCAGGATTTTTTCTTTCTCTTTTTCAAAATAAGCCACAGCTCCTTCCGGCGCTAATTTCTTAGCAGAATCACCACGATATGCGTGCATCCAGCTCATCATCAGCTTGTCGGATTCGTTGAGCCTTTGATTGAGGTCAACCGCTTTGATGCGTTCTTCGGCGATGGTGTTACTGCTTATCCCCTCATTTTGAAGGCTATCCATATGCTGTATTTTCTTGGATAGCTGCGACTTTAATGTCATGATCTGATCCATTTGCGGCATTACTTCGTCGTGAATGGTCATTACTTCGGCTTCCAGTTCAGCTACTTTGTCTTTTTTTGCTTCGCTGCCACAGCTGGTCAAAAGCGCCAGGGTTAATAGAGGGAGTATCAAATATTTCATATCATTGAGAGGTTAGGTGTAAAAAATGCTTTGTTATGTCTGTTCTTTCAGGATCATTTCACGGGCGTTGACCAGCACAGTTTCGGACGGGTTATGTCCGCCGATCATCTGCGCAATTTCCTGAACCCGCTCATCCACGGTCAGCTTTTTGATCTTACTCACCGTTTTGTCCGAAGAATGGTCTTTATAAACGAAGTAATGCGCATTGCCGCTGCTGGCGATCTGGTGTAAATGGGTTATGGCGATAATTTGGTGATTATGAGCCATGTTAAGCATCATTTTGCCCATTTTCCTGGCAATTTCGCCCGAAACCCCCGTGTCAATCTCGTCAAAGATAATTGTCGGCAGTTTTCGTTTATCGGCCAAAATGTATTTAATAACCATCATTAACCTCGAAAATTCACCACCAGAAGCAACTTGCTTCAATTCCTGGGGAACAATTCCTTTGTTTCCGCTGAACAGGAACGCAACCGAATCCAGCCCATTCATTGTCGGCAAGGTTTCCGTGATCTGAATAGATAAACTGGCGTTTGGGATTCCCAGTTCCGAAAGTCTTTCTAAAATCAGCTTTTCTATCGCTTTGGTCACCCTCCGGCGTTTTTCAGACAGTAAATTTGCGCTTTTCAGCATGGATTCTTTTGCCTGCATCGCAGCCTTTTCTGCCTTTACCAAATCATCATCCAGGTTCAGAACAATGCTCAGCTTGTGCTGCAAATCTGACTCGATTTTGAGTAACTGCTCAACATCTGTCGCATTGTGTTTTTTGAGCAAAGTATAGATCAGATCCAGGCGCTCCTGAACGAGTTCCGCGCGACCCTGGTCAATATCCACCGAACTGTTTGCCTGGTCAATTTCATCCGCAACGTCGCGCAGCTCTATCAATGTACTTTGCACGCGCTCGCGCATCGCGTCGTACACGGGAACAAGGCGCGCAGCCTGGCCTAATGCATTCGCCGCATTTTTGAGTAATTCAAGAATGGAGTTATCCGGATTATCGAGCAGCGTATGGGCTAATTGCAATTTTTCCCGGATCTCCACCGCATTTTCGAGAATGTTTAATTCAACTTCCAGCTTTTCCTGCTCATCGTGGGCAAGTTTAGCATTGTCCAGCTCCTGAAATAAAAATTGATCATAATCAAATTCCTTTCTAAGCTTAACCGCTTCCTGTTGAAGGTTATCAAACGCTCTGGTTGCTTCCTTATATGCTGTGAAATCACGCTGATACGATTTGAGCAATTGCGAGTTATCTGCAAATGAGTCCACAACCTGCAATTGAAACTCATTGTTACCAAGCGTGACCGAGTCGTGCTGCGAGTGAATGTCCAGGAGCTGGCTTCCGATTCGTTTCAATGCATCCAGATTTACCGGCGTATCATTGATAAATGCACGCGATTTGCCTGCCACGGAAATTTCTCGGCGGATAATGCATTCATCAGAGTAATCAAGGTTTTCGTCTTCAAAGTTCGGTGCCAGATCATAACCCGAAAGGCTAAAACTGCCCTCAATGACGCATTTCTCATTGGAATCATATAGCGATTTCACATCCGCGCGATTGCCCAGAAGCAACCCGATAGCCCCAAGCATAATAGACTTTCCTGCACCCGTCTCACCCGTAATGATGTTCAACCCGGGATCGGGGGACATCTCCAATTGCTTAATTAGCGCGTAATTCTTTATAAGTAAATTCGAAAGCATATCTATACGAATATAGTTATCATATCAACAAATAGGAAATATAACCATTCGCAGCCTGTTATTGATCGCTTACTTTGAACCGGCATCATACACGATCTCGTAAAGTGTTGGCAATGGAATCAGATGCGCGTGATTGCGTGTGTCGCGGATCAGCAGGTGTTCTTTGGTGAACGATTCCAGTTTACCGAAGTGTGTATTCCCGTTGTCCATAACTGCATTGATCTCTATTTTAAGGAGCTTTTCGAGTGAAGAATAAATGTCTTTGGCAGAAATGCGAATTAGTCTTTTACTCATAATCGGAAGCTTCAAACGGAGATGTTAACGGAAGAAAGGCTATTTTACAGGGAGAGACGTTGATATAATTGCGTTTTGGTAGGATCCAGCCCCACTAATAATGTGTAAGCTTTGGCGCGATCCTCAGGCTGTGCTTCAATCAGAATTCTGTAAAGCTCGTCTGATTTTGAGTCAAAAAATGAATTGATAACCACGCTGGCAGGACGGAGCTGATTGACTTCTTTTGCTGTGTTCAGCACTTCCATAACCTTCGCACGTGTTTCAGCCGGATTTTGAGTCGCTACATCGAGTCCAAGCCGGTAATATTTGTACATGCCTTCACGGAATGGCGTAAACTGCTGGCTCATCAAGTTTTCTACCAGCCAATAGCGATTCCGGGAATCACCGTTGGAGTCCCAGCCGCGCTTGTTAGGCGAAGAGTTCCGTGCCTGATTTACAAGATTAAATGCCTTCTGAACATATGGTGCCCCTCCTAATTTGCTGAAAGAATCGTAATCAAAAATCAGCGCAATGTTGGCGTAGAATGCCAGAATGTATGGAAGCTCTTCGGTGTAGTTGTTCTCGTTGAAATAAAGGGGTGTGTTGGGCAAATAAGTGAATGTAAAGTTTTTGTCAACATAAGTAAACAGCACCGTCTCGTAATTGGAATTATAAACAGGCCTTGAAACAACCAGCTGCGCATTTCCCTCATAGTTTCCCTGATTCAGTGAGCGGGTCAGGTTAACATTCAATTTACATTTGATTTTTTCTTCCTTGCCAAATTCGTCATTAGTCCAGCGCGTGTTGTTCAAAAAATCATTCATATAAGTTTGAAGCTGCGCCATGGACTGCGGGTCAGTCTTTTGCTGTGCAACAAGCTGTTCATAATTGAGATTTACTGAAAATTGAAATTCCTGGGCAAAAGCCTGTCCGGAAATTGTGCAAGCAACCAGTAAAATCAACCAAACTCCTATTTTTTTCATGCTTCACTCCATTTATCCAGGACAATATGCAGGATATCCTGTGCCACTTCTTCTTTGCGTTTCAAATCGAAATGTTTCACATTTTTCCTTTTGTCAATAACGGTAATTTTGTTTGTATCGTGTGCAAAGCCCGCGCCAGGATCATTCAGTGAATTCAAAATGATAAAGTCGAAGTTTTTGCGCAGTAATTTGTCCATTGCATACTCCATTTCATTTTCCGTTTCCAAGGCAAAACCGATCAGCAACTGGTTTTCCGTTTTGGATTTGCCTAATGTTCCCGCAATGTCCCGTGTCTTCACCAGATCGAGCGACATTTCCTGGCCTTGTTTCTTGATCTTATGTGCTGCAACCAACTTCGATGTGTAATCAGCCACGGCAGCAGCAAATATCACTACGTCGCTCCCGGTAAAATGTCCTTGAGTTGCTTCAAACATTTCTTCGGCACTTTGCACGTCAATGCGTTTTATGGTCTGTTCAGGAATCGGCAGGCTTGTGGGGCCGCTGACGAGCAAGACCGTTGCACCCGCGGACGCAAACGCTTCGGCAATTGCATAACCCATTTTCCCGGAAGAGCGGTTGCTGATATAGCGCACCGGGTCAATGGCTTCAACGGTCGGCCCGGCAGTTATAAGCACCCTTTTCCCAAAAGCAACGGACTTTTTAGCAAAAAAACCTGCCAATGTACGCACGATTGTTTCCGGCTCTGCAAGACGTCCATCGCCAATGAGCCCGCTGGCCAATTCGCCATGTTCCGGTTCGATGAAGTGGTTACCAAAACCAATTAATGTGTTGATGTTATGCTGTGTGGACGGATGTTGATACATGTCCACATCCATTGCCGGCGCAAAGAAAACAGGGCAACGCGCCGATAAATAGACGGCTGTGAGCAAGTCATCACAATTTCCTGTTGCGCATTTGGACAGGGTGCGTGCAGTTGCAGGAGCAATAATGATAGCGTCTGCCCAAAGTCCCAGCTCCACATGATTGTTCCAGGTTCCCTCTTCCCCGGCTGTAAATGTGCTTAATACAGGTTTTTTGGATAAAACGGACAAGGTAAGCGGTGTTATAAATTCCTTCGCAGACTCTGTCATAACAACTTGAACCTCAGCATCAGCCTTTACCAAAAGTCGGACAAGAAGCGCAGATTTATATGCAGCAATGCTGCCTGAAACGGCAACGAGTATCTTTTTACCTTTGAGATTCAATCTTCAATCGCTTTGGGTGGTCAAATTCGGAAGGATTCCTGTCAGGCATAAAGTTACAGAGATAAGTGTAACAATTTGAAATCTTTGGTGCCTATAAATGAAAAGCCAGCCGCAAAAGAATTTTAGCGGCTGGCTTTTTGTGAAATCGGATTTTATTCTTCCGTCGTATCGCGGTAAGCGTGATAAGTTTTTCCTTCAATGAATTCATCTATTGAAATGCTTCCGGCTTTCGGCATACGCTCGTAAAACTTAGAAATTTCAATTTGCTCCCTGTTTTCAAAAACCTCTTCCAGGTTATCTACGCCAGAAGCGAATTCAGCAAGCTTATTATTAAGCTCTTCCTTCATTTTGCTCGAGATCTGACGGGCTCTTTTAGAAATCACTGATACTGACTCGTACAGATTACCAGTTACGTCTGCGATCTTGTCCGTATCCCGGGTAACGATTGATGGATTGGTTGCCATGCTTATGGTGCTATTAGTTGAAATTTAAATTAATAAAAGAACTACTGTCCTTTTGGTTCCGAAATGGCCGGCGTTGTTACTTTCGTCGGTTTATTAGCTGGATCTGGCTGTGTTTCAAGTAGTTTCTGCCGCTCCACTTCTGCTTTTGCAATTACTTCAATTTGCTTTTGACTATCGTCAAACATTTTCTCCGCATCCCTGTTATACTTGCCAGTCGGATATTTGTCGATCAATTCCTGGTAGAACTTCAAAACATCCTGATATCTTTCTTTTTGCTTAATGCTGAAACTGTTCGCAGCGAGATTGTATTGCGATTCAACTTTGAGGAATGCAAGCTCCTCGTTGTATTTGGAATCCGGGAAATCTTTGCGGAAGTTCTCTATTGATATCACAGCTGACTTCATCGACATTGCATTGAAGTCGCTGATCTTGTGATACAAGCGGGCTCTTTCGTACGCTTTTCTTTCCAGTTTCGAACGTAGTTCTAATATGTAACGTGTACATTCTTCGCGGAACGGGCTTTCAGGATAAGTGTTGATAAAATCCTGCATGGCCGAAATAGCCGTGAATGTACTGGTCTGATCTAAATTGAACGGAGACGAGTCCTTATACAGGGAAAAAGCATGCATGTATAGTGCTTCCTGTGCGTAATCGCTGCGTGCGTATGTATCAAAGAACTTTTTAAATAAAAACTGGCTCGTATTATACTGCTCTTGCTGATATTGCGTGTAAGCATAGTAAAACTGCGCTAGCTCAGATTCCGTACTTCCTTTCAATAACGGAATAAGCTCCTCAAAGAGTAAACCGGAACGGTAAAAATCCCCTTTTTTGTAATAAGACATCGCGGCATCATACTTTTCCTGATCCGTACCAGTCTTTTGTAACTTCGAGAACTTACTACAGGAAGTAATAACAAGGACCGCAATAAAAAGCAAGAAATAGCTTGCTGGACTGTTTTTTCGCATATTAGGTGCAAAGGTAATAAAAAAAGCTACACCATTCATAACGAATGCGTAGCTGATATAGTGTTAAAAATTAGCCTATTGCTGATGACGTACAAGCATTTTTTTGGTGGCTACTTTCTGACCGTCCAGTGACAATTGATAGAAATAAAGCCCTGTTGGCATATCCTTCGTATTCACACGCAGCTTTCTGTCATTTCTGGTTAGGGGCAGCTCAGCCATTTGAGAGCCAAGAACATTGTAGATAATCACTTTGGCGTCACGAATGTTAGCGGTAATGTTGTAATCAAGATCCGCATATTCGCTGGCCGGGTTGGGGTAAATATTTGAAACCGAAATTTTGTCATTTACATATAACTGCTCTTCCGCTTTCAATTGCGCTTCCATCGCTGGCTGCCTTCTGTCTGTTACTTTTTCCACAATTTCCGTTGTTGCCACTCCGGTGCTTTCAGAAGCATTCGGAGAAGAAAAAAGAAAAGACCGGTAAAAGCTGTTTAGTGCTTTTGGATTTTGCAAAGACAACAATTTATAACTTGAACCTGTGGCCAAACCCGAAAACTTGATGTTTTCTCCCGAGGCAGGCTTCTTTTTGCTGACCATGTTCAAACGGCTGCCGTTCGAGACGGATTGCGCGTTTAAACCCTGTAAGGCCAACGTTAGCAAAATCATTAAATAAAGTATATTTCTTTTCATAGCGTCATGTTGGAATACTTTTGACTAATTTTTAAACTATTTTAGTTAAAAAGTACATTACAAAAATATAGAGAAATAATTGTATGTTCAAAATATATTGTGTGAATGGACATCTTTATTTTAAGTTAAAAAACCATGCCGGTTTTTCGAATTTTAAGCTTATCCTGATATATTTTTCACAACTCTCTCCAGATTGTCTTATTCTTAGTTGGTTTTTCGGATATTCTCCAATTAAATCCTTCCAATTGTCTTTCCGGTGCCTTGATTTTTGTTGGTGGAATCAGCTTCCCGTCAGGTTTCCCCACAAATGAGATTTTTTGTACACGGTTATCTGTAAAAAGCAGATTCATCCTTCCACACTCTACCCGGTTCAGCCCGATGTTTTTCTGCTCGTCGTCCACTGCATAGTAGGCACTTTCGCCGTTTCCGTCCACGAGAACTTGTTTTAATTTATTCCCCGTATCAAAATAAGCATTGATCGTGCGGCCCTTGACCTGGTTAAACTGCTTCACCAAAGTATCCTCCGTAATCACGAAAGATTTCCCTTTCAGCAGCATCCGGTTAATCTCATTATTGACCAAGAAAGCAGTGATCGAATCCGCCTCCATTTGATAATGCTGATCGCTCCATAAAATCGGCTTGCGGAAAAAACGAATGATCGAATCCGCAGTGTTGTACGTGATCGAATCGCATTTACCCTGGAAATCTGTTTTGTATATAAAAACATTCTTATTTCCGACTAATTTCCTGGTGCTATCACGCTGATTTTCATAAGAATACAAAGTATCAGCTCGAATATAGAGCGTGTCATCAGAAACTACATTTCGTACATATGCGTGACCGAAAATCTTGGAATAACCTTCTTTTTTCCAATAATAACCTTCGTCGCCATTCAGAACCGTTTTATCCTTTTTTGCCACAATAACCACGTTCCCTCTTCCACGACCATTGTTAGTTTTTCCGTCTACTTCCAGCGAGTCTGCGGTGAGTGTATACGTTTCGTTATCAACCGTCGTCCTCTTCTGAAATGCTGACTCCGCAGACTCTGTATTGTAACGGCCTTTCGTCCCGTTTACCGTCCCGTCCTTATTGGTGATTTTCGTAACACCATTAAAGTCAGACCATTTTGTGATCGAGTTATAAAACAATGTGTCGGTAGTCAGCACATATTTTTTGTTGACCAGCTTTACGCTTTTATAATAAGTGAATTCTTTGGTCCGCGTATTATAAAAACCCTCTTTGCTAGTCAGCACATTCTCCTCATCGACCGTCCGGCCCGGCGTTTTGTAATTGGCAATGCCATTGGCCATGTCGTACTCGATTTTCCGGGTTGTCAATGTGCGTTTGCTATCTTTCAGGACCGTTTTTTTTCCGCTCACGATCGCGAGACGGGTGTTGCCGTAATAATAGAGCGTGTCACCAGTAACCGTCACCGTATCACCCTGCACGATTTTCACATTTCCAAAGGCCTCAATGACATTGGTATTAATGTTCTGAATGGCCAATTTGCTATACAAAAGTGCTCCTTTATGCTTAAAAACGCCATTTGTGACACGTCTGGAATCAACACCATTTTCATTGATAATTTCCAGTTCGTCGGATTTTATAATTTCAACAAGATCTTCACTCTGCGCGGGCTGAGATTGCGGTAAGGCTTTCTGCGCCAACAGATAAGGTGAAAAAGACATCAAGACAAAGAACGTCAATCGGAATATATTACTTTTGATATGGATGACGCGCAAAAGTTTAAAAGGGTTGCACTTTATTGTGTATTTATTTTTATTCATGTTGCTGTCTTTCCTTTACCTTTGAAATAGGTGCCTATAATTAGCCTGGTAAAAGACTTTTGATCTTATATACGCCAAAACTACATCAATTACGTTTCTTAGGTTCATGTTGGATCCTTTTTTAACTTTTATTAACCAACACAAGCTGGATCTCAAAAAGCACCCTTGTTTACTGACTGTAAGCGGGGGAGTAGATTCAGTAGTAATGCTTCATCTGTTTCACCAAGCAGGTTTTCCGGCGGGCATTGCGCATTGTAATTTCGGGTTAAGGGGGGAGGAGTCAGAGGGGGATGAGCAGTTTGTGAGGGATCTTTCCAGCAGGTGTGGTTTTCCATTTTATTCCAAACGTTTTGATGTCAAATCTTTTGCAAAAAACACGGGCATTTCCACGCAAATGGCAGCCAGGGAGCTGCGGTACGAATGGTTCGAAGAGATTAGGGCAGCCAACAATTATATATACATCGCAACTGCGCACCACGCGAACGATTCCCTCGAAACAACGCTCCTGAATCTCACCCGTGGAACCGGCATATTAGGTCTGCACGGCATATCAGGCATTAACAACTATCTTCTTCGTCCCTTGCTGCTGGCTACAAAGGAGCAAATCCTGGCATACGCACACGAAAATAAACTTCAATGGAGAGAGGACCGGTCCAATGATTCGGATGACTACAAACGAAATCTGATCAGACATAAGGTTGTGCCGGTGTTGAAACAGCTTAATCCTTCGCTGGAAAAGACATTTAATCAAACATCAGCCAAGCTCCGAAGCGCCGACCGGTTGCTGGCAAAAATGCTGGATGACTGGTCAGCAGACGTTGTTGTGAAAGCGGATGATCAAATCCTGATCAGCAAAGAAAAGCTTTCTGCTGAGCGTGAGCCTGCGTATAGGCTATGGCATATCTTACAGGATTATGATTTTGCCTATGCGCAAGTCGTGAAAGTTATTGAAGGCTTGAACGGGCATTCGGGTAAATTTTTTCAATCCGCATCTCACACATTGTTGATAGACCGGCAAAATCTAATTGTCAAGAAAACGGAAGCAAGTGACTTTGATGTTGAAATTCAAATTGAGGAAAACCAACAGGAGGTGGAGTTTGTCGGGCAATTCATCTCAATCCTTAAGAAAAGGCGAAATGCAAATGATGACCTTATCAAAAGCCGAAGTTCAGTTTCGATAAATTATGACAAACTGATTTTTCCGTTAATGATCAGAAGATGGAGAGTAGGGGATATGTTTCAGCCGCTGGGTATGAATGGTCAACGAAAGAAGTTAAGCGATCTGTTTATAGATCTGAAAATGGACCAATTTGCAAAGAAAAATGCACTGGTTCTTTTAAATGGTGATGGGGAAGTTATTTGGGTAGTAGGAGTGAGATTGGACGAGCGATATAAGGTACAGGAATGGACGACGTTTACCTTGCAGGTGACAGTTGGCTAGAATAAGCTGCTCAATCATGCACATTGTACTAGATACAAATATAATAAGACAGGATTGGCGACTGAAATCAGAGGCATTTAATCAACTGCTTAACTATTCTGCAAAAAACCGAGTTGCACCGTTTTCACTTCATTGAAATACCCACGAAGATCGACGGACTACCTGATGTTTTGTTACGTTGGAGGGAGGGCATCAAACCGTTTAAAGCAGGGAAAGATGCTTTTAGGGACGCAACTATCTGGCTCTCTGTCCTTGACTTAGCAAAGCGCGACTGTAGAGAGACAGTTTGTTTCATATCTAGTAATGTGCATGACTTTGCAGACAATGAAGGGCACAATCTTCATTCCGATTTGCAAAGTGAAGTAGAAAAACTTGGACTGAATGTGAGATTTTTTCGATCCTTAAATCATTTCAATGAAGTTCATACAAACCACCTAAATTTCCTTAACAAGCAGTTGCTGAGCGCCAATATTGATTGTGCATTTTTAAATCCGTCGGTGTTGGAAGGAGTTCGTGGGATCCACTGCGGTTATTATTTCGAAACATTTCATAGGAAGGTCAGCACTGACTATGACGGTATTTTGAATTATGACCCTTTGCAAGCTGAATTTGATAAATCCATTTTGATGTTTAATGTAGGTCGGGAAGCCAAAAATGAATATAGTGTATGGATGAGCTTGGGTGGTGAGGTTTTAGTCGAATATCTCTTAGATGACGAGCACTTCAACTTTCTAGTTGTTCATTTTCACACGGAGGTTAATATAATAATAAGAGACAAAGTAATAGTTAGCTATGAAGCCAACTATCACGAGGAAAACTCAGGATTATCGATCGACGATGCATATGAGGTTTTGTGAATTGTTCCTAACTCATAATTTTTTGACATCAAACCTTGCGCATAAGGATTTTGTTTTTACATTTGCACCACGTTTCGCATACGGCGAAATATTTAGAGAGATGGCAGAGTGGTCGATTGCGACGGTCTTGAAAACCGTTGACTGTTACAGGTCCGGGGGTTCGAATCCCTCTCTCTCTGCGGAAATCAATATCAAAACACATCAAAAGCCTGCAAATCAACGATTTGCAGGCTTTTTTTCTTTCCACGCTATGCCAAAATGTTCAAAAAATCCCAATATGTTGGTGAGCAGTTCGGTGAGCAGCTGAAAGAAGAAAAAAGTGCTCACCAAATTGCCCGTAACGATTTGTTTATGAACATGTTTACGACGTAAACATCTTGATTTGAACAAGCTGCAATCATAATTTTAAACCACTTAAAATCTGATTGCTATGTTAACAAAAAGCTTCACGTTGCTCTTTTATCTAAAAAAACGCAACAACTACGTCAAAGGTGAATTGCCAATCTACATGAGGTTGACAGTAGACGGCCAAAGAATTGAGATTAGTACAAAAAGGGAGTGCGAGCCGGAAAAATGGAACTCTTCAGCTGGTAGGAAGAATGGAACCAAAGAAGATGCAAAGTTACTCAACGCGTATTTGGATACCCTTCAATCCAAAGTTTATGATGTTCACAGGCAGCTGATAGAATCTGGCCGAGCCATTACCGCTGAATCGGTAAAAAATATTCTTGTGGGAACTTCGGTAAAGCCAAAAATGATCCTTGAGATTTTTCAGGAGCACAATGACAAGATGTCGAAATTGGTAGGAACTGACTTTGCTCCCGGCACATTGGAACGTTATAAAACTTCTTTTGAGCATACGAAGGAGTTTATAAAATATAAGTACCGGAGTGCCGACCTTGAAATTGAAAAGCTGGATTATGATTTCATTGCCGATTATGAATTTTGGATGAAAGCTATCCGAAAATGCAGTCATAACACGACTATGAAGTACCTGTCTAATTTTAAAAAGATATCCCTTCTGTGTATCAAGCGGGGTTGGCTAGCACGCGATCCATTTCATGCTTATAAAATGACAAAGCACGAGGTAGACAGGCAAGCGTTGACAGGTCCTGAACTGCAAGCAATAACAAATCGTGATTTCGGACAAGGCCGATTGGCGCAGGTATGCGACATATTTCTGTTCTGCTGCTATACTGGTTTGGCCTATGCTGATGTTTTTAAGCTGAAACGCTCGGAAATTATCGATGGTAGCGATGGTGAAAAGTGGATAGTCATAAAGAGACAGAAGACCGATTCGCCTTCAAGAATTCCACTTTTGCCTCAGGCGTTGTTCATAATTTCTGCATACAACGAGCATCCGCAATGCATCGCTCAGGATAGACTGCTCCCGGTATTGTCAAACCAGAAAATGAATTCCTATCTAAAAGAAATTTCTGATCTATGTGGTATTAAAAAGCAGATCACATTTCACTTGGCCAGACATACATTCGCGACAACCGTAACTTTGACCAACGGAGTGCCAATCGAAAGTGTTTCGAAGATGTTAGGGCATCGAAATATCAAAACGACTCAGCTATACGCAAAGATCGTCGACAAGAAAATTTCAGATGATATGCGTAGGTTAAAGGAGGTATTAGGTACTTCATAGATAATTGTCTGACAAACAAACTCGGCAAAAGGGCAGCTAAATAAGTGGCCCTATTTGTAAGGATTGTGAGAAGCCGCCAAAAGCTTACGGCATAATGGCGGCTTTATCTATTACTGGATCTGAAGGTTAAGCCGCCAGCCTTCGGCACTTATTCCGTTTCCTTTTGGCTGATAAAGGGCCACTGTTAGAAGGGCTTTCTTTACGGTGCAGTTCTTTCACTATATATTACCCGCTTGGTAAAGCTGGTGAACCAGCCAAATAAATTAAAAAGTAGCTTGATTTTTGACGAGTTCCCTACTATCTACCTCAACAATATGGATACGCTCATAGCAACTGCCAGGTCGAATCAGGTTGCAACGACAATAGGTATTCAGGATTTCAGCCAGCTCAAAAAAGACTACGGAAAAGATTATGCGGAAGTGATTACGAATATCACAGGCAACATAATTAGTGGACAGGTAAGCGGGGAAACCGCCAAGCACCTGTCAGAAAGATTTGGTAAAATTCTCCAAGGAAGGACTAGTTTATCGATCAATAGAACTGATACCTCTGTGAGCAAATCACAACAACTTGATTCTGCAATTCCACTCTCGACTATATCATCCCTCAGCTCGGGGGAATTCGTTGGATTCGTAGCAGACAACCCGGATGAAAAAATAGATTTGAAGGGTTTTCACTCACGATTTACAAATAATAAAAATGCTTCATCCGGTAAAAATTATGCGATCGAATTGCCCGTCATAAGAAAGGTTGACTCATCCATTGTTCAGCATAATTATCGGCAGATAAGAGCGGATGTTGAAGGGATTGCAGAGAGTGAAATCAATCGCATTACCGAAGATTCTGACCTTCGTCATCTGATAATCAACAAGACGGGAGGTTGAAAAAATCCATAAAACAAACACGAGAATTGGATAAAATGAATATTGCTGAAAATCAATAGTATAGACGAATCTATCTCGTTTTTTCAAAATATTTTCTAATAAATTTCTAATAACTGTAAGTTACTTTCATCCTAATTGAGTTAGTTTGCATTCCCTCTTCTTAAAAATAGGATATTAATTTACACCAATTTTTATGTTATGAAAGAGGCGACTTCCGAAGACAAAAGGCTGATTGTTAATATACTAACAGAGTCCTTCCAAGACAATCAAAGTGTCAATTACCTCATCCCTGCAGACAACAAGCGACTTACTAGAATACGCGCCTTGATGGAATATTCTTTCGAGACATGCAGACTTTTTGGGAAGGTTTACTTATCCGATGATAAGAGCGGTTGCGCCTTAGTTTCCTTTCCTGAGCGCAAAAAAACTACCCTCATGTCCCTGTGGTTGGAAGTTAAACTCATACTTACGGGGATAGGATTTGGTAACATTTCAAGAGCGATTAATCGCGAAAAAGAGATCTCCAAGAACTACCCGGCACATCCAATCTTTTATCTCTGGTTTATAGGAGTTCAGCCAAGTAAGCAAAATAATGGTGTCGGCCAGCAGTTAATGTCTGACCTTCTTGCAGAGTCGGAGCGGATGAAAAGACCCATTTACTTAGAGACCTCCACAGTCAAAAATTTGCCCTGGTACAAGAAGTTTGGGCTCGACGTCTACAATCAACTAGACTTTGGATACAATCTTTTTCTCATTAGAAATGGTCAATAACAATGCGCGTCGGAGGCACAGATATGCACGTAGTCACACTCGTGTTTATCATACTCGAACTGATCATGTTCGTGTATCAGGTATTTTTCTATTTATCTCATCCAAAGGATAAGCGGCGGCTTTATTACGTCGGCTTATTGTCTTTCCTCATACTAAAAAATATCGCGAGCGGATTTTTTCCAGATCCTAATCTGAACTACCCTCCGCTGGTTGCGCAATATGCTATTGCTTACGGTATGGGGTTCTTGATGGGTGCTTATTTTCCTTATTATTTCTATAAGGCGTTCGAACTTGGCCGCCTACGTTGGCACGCACTGTATGGCGTTCCTCTGTTTATCCTCTTGCCATTTGCAATCATTTTTCCTGGCAAATTCCTTTTCGATGGAAACATTGATTCAGCAATTAATTATGGAATGGTTATTCCGGCTGGATACGCCTTGGTGCTCCTTTACACCATTCAACGTTCCATTCAGAACAAATACAAAAAAGACATTCAGGATCGCCGTTTCTTTGAAGTAACTGCCGTTTATCTTGCCGTGATCCCTTGGGCATCATTGCCCTTTTTCGCGTTTTTCCGCATTCATCAAGTGCCGGAGGCATTACTTACCAATGTGGGTTTCATTGTAATTACCGTGCTTTTCATTAGAAGGTCGATCCATGAGAGCAGGGAGGAATACGATCGGCTTAGCAAATTGGCGAGTGGAGATGAAGAGGTGTCAATGTCCAAGCTTGATCTAATCGATCAAATGATTCGTCAGTTGGAGGCTAGCGGCATTTCACCTGCTCAACGTTTTGAGATCAATTTAGGAACAGTTGGTTTGACCTCTCGCGAAAAGGATGTTGTTCGCTTAGTCCGGGAAGGAAAGTCATATAAGTCCATAGCAGACCAACTTTTCATCTCAGAGCGGACGGTGAGTAAGCACATTCAAAACGTTTTTGAAAAGCTCGGCGTCTCTAATAAAATCGAATTACTTAGTCGGCTAGAAATCTGGGAAAACGGCTAAATTAGGCGAATAGCCGTCATATACGTGTTTATGCGTACTTGAAATACGCTATAATGCGTAGCGTTCAACCCGCTAAATACTTGTTTTCTCGTATTTACAATCGTGGTCAAATCTTCGAGTTTTACATACCGTCGGACACAGTAGTCCAAGGGTGCGAAACGAATAGAAGATTGGTATGGAACAGGGGTATGTATTAGAATGGTTGGATCGCGCGATTAATGAATTCAACCCTACACAAACGCAGTCTGCGAATTTTGAAGATCACCGCTTTCTATCCTTCTCGGAGGAAATGCGTGATGAAAAGGCCAGACAGGTCGCCTATTTAAAGAAGCTTGCCTTTCAATATCCTAAAAAGCGAAGATTTCAGGAAGTTCTGAATTCATATTTTAGTGCGCTGAATAGTCTTATTGATAATGCAAAGCTCAACTTGAAGCTGATAGCCAGTGAATCAGGAATCTCCAAAAAAGCCTTAGAGCTTGTCGTTGCTACCTTGGCCGATATTCATACGTTTCTTATGGATAGGTACGCAGTTAGTATAAATCCGGATGAGCCACTAAGAAAATACAATTTAGCGGTGCCAGTCATTGATTTCGTGCAACCGGCAGACAGCATCTTATTGTCTTATCATCCGTCACTTGCTTCGTTGTTAGAAGATGAATTTAACACAGTATTTGGTACAGGCAATCTGGCAAACATCACCTCGCGACAGGCGGAGTACTGGAAAGATCTCAATGAAATGATTTGCATACCCAAACAGCAAAATCCGGGTGACGGATACTTTGACAGCTTAGAACTACTACTCATTGAGAGGAATTTCAACTCCACGAAATTTGTCAAATATCTTACGAATCGCTTCAACAGCCAGATCGAGGAGTATGCATCTGGTAATAGTATCGAGAAGTTAGCCTACATACAAAAGTCATTCAATCAAATACCGGTAATAAAGGGATTGGCTTACGATCTACAACATGATGACCTCTCGCTGACTATCAACAACTGGTTTATTTGCGAAATAGAATTCAGGTCTCGAAGCAATGCTGCGAAAGGCAGTGAATCACTAAGTACAGCTAGCCAGTCACCGAGGTATACAAAAAAGACTGCCGATAAGGTACTTTGTAAATTAACCGTCGATCAATTAGCTCTTCTTTTCAAGGCAGCCGATCAGTCAAAAATCATTACAGCTAAATCGCTTTCTGCTATTTTCCAGGCCGTCGCACCTTACTTAGCAACTCCGTACAAAGAAGATATTTCCCATGGTAGTCTTAGATCAAAAAGTTACTCCGTCGAGGGACGTGATAAGGAGCAACTTCTTAGCATTCTCGCCAAGCTGACTTGTCAGATCGAAGAGCTTTGAGCTGGCACAGCTTTTTTGTCCTAATCATCGATTAATTATAAAATAACATACATAGACATGGGAATTAAGCCAGGACCTAAAAAAGTTGCCGACTCAACCAAAGAGCCAGACAAGCGCCAACGGGACAACAAAGAATCCCCAGGTAATACGCCTTCCTTGAAACCGCACAAGCATAAAAAAGGCGACTAACTAGCATAAGCATGATAATTTGATATGCGACTATCGCCGGGCTAGGATTTTTCCTGGCCCTTTTTGTGCGCTTCGACAGCAGGCAAGTTTGCTAACCTTCATTTTGCATGGACAGTGATAATCTCTTTCATCCGAGTGCTATATCGGGGCGAAAGTTTATCCTGCTTCATCTTCCAGCGCGTATTCAAATCTTGACTTGCCAGCAGCACCTTGTTCTGCCCCATAGATTTATTTAGCTTATCCATAACCGCCATCAGGTGGCCGTGACGAGGATCAGAGTTTTCAAAAATCTGCTGTTGCTTTGCACTTGCGGGAGTCAGTTCCATCACGATCACGCCTGCCTTTTTGTAGCCATAGCCTTCCTTGAATATCCTATGCAATGCATCTACCGCAAAGTGAGCAAGTTCCAAAGCTGAATTAGTCGGGAACGGTAGGTCGATGGTGATGGATTTGTTATACTGCGGCTGATCAGGACGGAAGGTATTGGTGTGAACGAACAGTTGAAGAACATTACAGCAGCTATCCTGTTCTCGAAGACGCTCGCTGCAAACCGAAGCAAATGTGATGACGCGCTCCTTTACCTCCTCGAATGCGGTGAAATTCTGATTGAATGAACGGGTCACCGCTATGTTCTTTTTCAACTGAGGTGGTTCCAGTTCTAGCGTTCTTTGGCCAGCCAGCTCTTGTTGAAGCCTCAGCCCTACGATGCTCATGTTTTTCTTTACCCAATCTTCGGGCAGCAAAGTGAAATCCAGCACAGTTTCGACGCCAAGCGCTTTCAAGCGCTTTTCATGCTGACGACCAATTCCCCAGACATCGCCAATTCGGAAAAATGCGATTGCTTTAAGCAGCTTGTCCTGTGTGTCTATGACGTGCACGCCGCCCGTTTTGTCCGCGAACTTCTTGGCAATTTTATTTGCCAATTTCGCCAGCGCCTTTGTCGGTGCCATGCCTACGCTGATCGGAATGCCAGTACTTTGTGTCACCGTCTTTCGCATATCTTCGCCGAGCTTTCGAAGATCCACATGTTTATTTCCATCGAAGCGAAGGAAAGCTTCATCAATGCTGTAAACCTCCATCGCAGGCGAGTACCGGCCCAGCAGCGTCATGACGCGATTACTCATATCTCCATAAAGGGCGTAGTTGCTGCTGAAAACGTGGATCTCCTGTTCTTTGAACTTCTTTTCAAACAGGAATGCAGGAGCACCCATGGTGATACCTAATGCTTTTGCCTCATTCGATCTGGCTATGACACACCCATCGTTATTACTGAGCACAACAACAGGCTTGCCATTCAATTCCGGCCGGAACATTCGCTCGCAGCTCGCGTAAAAGTTATTGCAGTCAACCAGTGCGAACATATCAGTAGAATTTGATGACGTTTGTGACGATTCCCCAAACCAAAAAGTCCGTATCATGACCCACCCAAATTGGTGCGTACTGGTCATTTTCGGCTACGAGCCAGCATCCGCCCTCGTCGTAGCGCACCCGTTTTACCAGAAATTCGCCATTTAGAAAACAGACCGCAATGCAGTTTTCTTTGCATGGAAGGCTCTTGTCGATTACAATAATATCGCCGTCATCGATTTGCACATCACGCATACTGGTACCCTGTACCTTTCCATAAAATGTGCTTGCCGGATTTTTTACAATCTCCTTCTGCAAATCAATTTCCAGGTCTATGAAGTCGGCCGCAGGGGACGGAAAACCAGCACTAATCGCCGGAATTAATGCAGTAAGCCAGTTTTCGCTGGCTGAGGGTCGGTAAATGCTTATTGATCGAACGCTAAAAATCTCTTCCATCTCTTTTCACTTTTTACAAAGGTGCCGCGGAAGAAGCAAGAAGTCAATACTTGATATGGAATATTTCCAGTATTGTGGATTTAATCCATTTATAGTATATTTGAGGATCTTTCCTGTGTACGGACAGACCAAAACATGTTTCAGACTTAAAAATTGAGGTTATGTGCTATCATGTGTCGAATGAAAGTGATGTTGAAACTTTGAAAGCAGAATTCAAACTTCCTGTTGACAAGCTCGAACAGTTCAAAAAGAGATACGATTTTAATGGCTTCGAAAAGCCATTTTTGCCGGTGATGACGACCCCAAGGTCTCTTGACCTTTACCGCTGGCGGCTGGTACCACCCAATGTGACGGACGAAAAAGCATTCAGATTCAATACCCTGAATGCAACCAATCATGACTTATTCAACCGAGATAAGATGTGGTGGAAGTATGCTAAGCATAATCGCTGCCTGGTGCTCTGCACAGGATTCTTTGAACCGCACTATCCTGACTTGAACGACAAGAAGAATTATGAGTCCTGGTACATCAAACCATTGGAGAAGAAGTTCTTTGCAATGGGGGCGATCTATTCGACCTGGAAAGGAATGAACACATTTGCCATCGTTACGCAGGACGCAAGCCCGTTAGTTGGCGCGATACATAATGATGGTAAACGACAGCCGCTAATATTGAAAGGTGATGCTGCGCTGTCCTGGATGATTCCAGGCCTGAAAGAAAATGAGATTATGGATTTAACTTATTTTCAGTACCCGGATGAGAAACTTTCCGCTTATCGGGTTATTGATGGAGTTTACAGCAATAACGTGGATACAAACTTTTCAGACATTATCCTACCTTACTCGTCAAGCTCTCGCAAGATGGTAGCATGATATGCTTGAGAATCTCAACTCCTGTTTAAATAAATAATCTGGTGCAATATCAATAGCAATTGACCATTGGTAGACATGGATGATTAGGCAATGTATTGCAATTTGCCAAGCTGCAAATAATTTGCTTGCGATACTGCCCCAGATGAACTTAAAATTCCTTTAAATCTTCAATATTATTTTTAACGCCCGTTGCATTGCTATGGCTAGGGAATTGTATCGCTATGCATTTTACATTTTTCGTCCAAGAAAGTTCGGCAGTCAAATTGATCAATACATCAACTGATTTAGAAAAATCTTGACCCGGAAACTGATCTTCCAGCTCTTCTTTAACAGCAATATTATCATTAATATCAATTACAGAATAATAAACTTGTACCTCCTCATCAACTTGTTGGAGCCCAAACTTATCGATCATTTCTGCAAAAGGTGTTAAAAATTCAATTTTCGGAAATGAATCTTTTCGAAGTATAAATAGGCTCCGACCAATTTGCTCTTTTAAATATGGATGACTAGATAATACGTCTATGCCCTCAATTGTACCATTCGCAAAACCATTTTCGTATTGAGACAACTCTGATACGTATTGATCCATTCCAAATGAAACAATAAGATGCTGTTGACTTAGATGCAATTTGTTAACTATATCTGCGATTTGGTTTTCACTAAAATGATAGACCCCAGTCGTCATCTGCGAAATGACCTCAGAAAATCCTATTGTTAAGCTCGAACTAACTTGTCTGATCGGAGCTAAGTCTCTATTTATAGTTGATCCAGCGCCTTCATCAGTGTAAGGGTATTTGTCGGATACGAATCTGATACCTTCGATGAACCGCTTATTTATGTCTGTTTCCTTGTTAGAAGCCTTTTTGCCGGATAATGACGTTAAGGATTTGACTAGCGGGATTAGTGTCTCCTTGATACTATCTGCGAATATTCGTTTTTGCTCTTTTGAAACCGATTGTATTCGGTGCGTTTCCTCAATTTTTTGTATAAGACTTGCCTTAATCTTTTTGAGAAGATCAGTTGGATACACCATATTCCTTTGAACGCACCAATCAATCGTAATATGAGAAAATCTGAAAGCCTGCATATAGTTTTGATTTTCAAGTATATCTAAGAGCAATTTTTCCCAATACGGAATTTGATTTAACCAAACCGTCATCTCGTATAAAGTCGCAGGCAAATTCGGCTCAAATCGTACATAGTTCGATGTATATGAAGATTGTATTGTATATTGTCTTAGGAGAAGTATTCCGAGATATTTGCAAATCCAGTGATTGACGATTTCCCCCGAATTAATCCCCTCAACCTCTGGGAAAAAGTAGGATAAAGGTGCCATGCTACGCAAATCACCTCGATCGCTATAATGACTAAGCCATTTGAATATGTCAGTCATGCTTTTAGGCAACATTTCAGATGTACCGGGAGATGATATTGTGTAACGAAATAATTTCTCAAGACATTGGTATCTTTCATTAAATAACAAATAACCACCAAGTGCATAGTGGAATTCAAGAAATCTTTCTTGATCATCACTATCGAACACTCTCGGCGTATCAAAAACTAGCACAAACGAAGTTTGATAGTATTGGTACGCAGTAGTCCAATACTTAAAAACCATTCTGTCCTGGGCATGGGCAATCGCAATAACGAGATAATTCCATAGCCACTTATATGTGTCATCAGAAAGTCTATGACGGTGGTAACTGCCAAATATAAGTCGACCACCAATGCTCCCATTTTCTATATCAGATGGTAGGACAGAATTTCTCTGAGATATTTGTACTATGACGCGATACAAGGAGGAATAAAAAGTATAAGGGTAAGAAACAGGTGCTTCTCCCGATTCTTCGCGGATCCTTTTAAATTCAGCGTATTGGAAAGAATAAATGGAAGTGATGACGTTTTCCCTTCCCTTGGATAGAGAATTTACAAGCAAATCAATTAATATGTTATAGTACTGTTCTTCTTCTCGGTCACCAACAAATCGATTTATAAATAAATTAGTCAAGTATTCCGGTGAAAGATATTTTATAAACTTATTTATTAATAGAATGTAGCTGGCAATCAGGATCGTGGTAAACACTATCAGTAATAAAAATGCAGAATTTTCTAAAAAATCATATTCCGGAGAGAGATTTAATATATACAACCCTACGCTAACTAATGTTGCCGTCATAACCAATCTAAACATTTTCATTTCTGGTTCTTTCTTAAATGCGTTAGTTACGCGCATAGAACCATATTGATCATCAAGTCGCGAGATTGCTTGTAGAATAATTGGGTAGCCGACACCCAGGACAGCAGTTACAAAAGCGATTAAAAATTCGGGGGTTTTCTCCAGTAGTGTATTTTGTAACATGGGAATCATACGTTAACGACAATTAATAATCCGGATAATGTGCCAAGACTGATCTTGAAAATAAGACTTGTACAATGAAAATATCTTGATTACTTGTGAAAAAGATAGACTTCGCTATGGAGCTTGACCCCGTAGAATAAAACACTAAAAGAACCGTGCAAAAAATTATTGCATAGTCAAATGTGATTTTGTCTATTCGAATTAAACTATTTTTAAGACGAGCTAGTCCCGCTCAACTGCCCAATCCGCTCCCGACAAATCCGCTCCGTCAAATTCCTCAGCAGCGACACCCGGCTCCCCAAATACTCCAACTCCTCCTTCTCAATCGTGTAATTCCTGTTATACCTCGCATCGATATAAGCCTTTTTAAGAAGCACAAATAACCGCTTCTCCTCCTCATTCGACATCGGAAAAACAGTCCCAAACTCTGCATGTTGTTTCACGACCTGATTTCCCAGTGTTTCAATGTCATGGATTCTCGGCTTATAGTCGGTAAACACGAGGAGGATAGCTGCATAGTATCTTTCAGTAGCCTGGTGAAGCTCGAATGCTGCTTTGCGATAGTAGTCAGGATCTTGCACGCCTTTTGAATAGAAGAATTCATATCCTTCTAAAAAGTGTGTTGCCGATTTGAACCAATGCTCAAATTCCTCTGTCGATTTTTCGAACCGTTGTGCAGGATTGAGATCTTTTGGTTCGGACAAGGAAAATTTTCCGGAATCAAAAAGCATGATTCCCTCCCTTAGGATATCGACAAAGAAGTAGTAATTGCGCTCGATCTTGTCGTTCACAAAACCAATGCTGTGGTAGATGATGCTTGTTCTCGTTATTTCCTCATTGGCCATCAGCTCCTCGTCCAACTCACGTGATTTCTTGACTTGCTTGGCGGAATTTTTGTCTTTGGTGACGATCAGAATATCAAAATCGCTCACATACTCGTATTTCTCCTGATAATCCTCAACCCAGTCACCACGAGCATGACTGCCGAAGAGAATGATCATTTCAGCCGGGACTTTGTCGAGTATAATTTGGGTTAGTGATTTTAACTGGTCTTGCTTGTTTTGTGGGAGATGCGTGAGGGTGGTTTTCATCGGTGTGTGATTCTAGTCAAGTTTATTTTGGATATGCCTAGTTAAGATCTGATAATGCGCTTTTAAAAGTGGCCAAATATCATCAACCTATCTTATTTCCCGATTTAACATCATTTCTCTAAGCACCTTCGGTTCATGGCCTAAATATTCAAGATGATGAAGGATGTCTCTCATACCGACATCAGGTAGCCACCTATTATCCGACGAAAGCTTGATAATATTGATACATTTTTCTCTTATTTCATCTGTCGTATCATCAACAATTAGAACAACGACCTGAATTAGCTGAGTAATTTCGTCTTCGATTTCCCTATAATCTAAAATAACCTTTTGCAAGGCTGCAATAGCGAAAGCTACTTTAATCTTTTTGATCATTAGATAATAGCCAATAGCGTGTGGTGTTATGTCATTGTCTTTCCCTGAGTAGAAATCTTCAATACTAATTTTATCAAACCGTTTTTCAGTAATAAAAGTATTTACCTCCTCTAAGGTCGGCAATAGATCATCTTCAATTTCAATCCATTCGTCTTCCAAATGATCTAATCCAATGAATAATGAGATAGTACGACCTGATATAATTCTAAGCATATCGAACGAGTATTCCCAGTTCGCGACCAAAGGAAAAAATTGGGGTACGGGAAAAATGACACGATCCTGGTAAACCTGCCGACCATGAGCGACAGAGTTACGATCTTTTACGAAATCATATATGAACGCCTTTAGGCGATGTGTCAAAATGCCCTGTTCTTTGAGCATAAATAGAATTTTGCTTGCCACCGAAAGCTCCGATATGAATAACGACTCGATCAGCTTAGTTTTGGAAGACAGTTCCGATTGCAGTCGATTTCCATCTAACAGGAAAATATCTTTAAGTAAGCTCTCAGATAAATTGCTAATAGATTCGAGAGCCAAACTCTTTTGCTTAGCGTAATATTTCGTTGATAACAGTTCGAGAATGTGAAAATATGAGAGTAAAACCTCATCATCATGAACCATACTATCCTCACTCTCTTTCTCGAGAAACAATGCCTTCCGATATCGATCAATCAAGGAGTAAAACAATCTGGTATCATTTTCTTTACTTGAGTCTATAAAGGATATTATTTGTTTGATTTTGGGAACGAAGTCAATACCACTAAATTCAAACTTATGATCGGCTACGTTCGTCCTGTTTAGTTCACCTTTCACCGTTGAACTAACAAAGAATTCAAAAGAAATAAATAGTTCCTGAGTTAAGAAAGAGAGAATTCCGAGAATGATCAGTAGTCTTGGGCGAGCATGAGCAGCGCCATCCAGAGCGGATTCGAACTCGTCTAAACTTACCTCCACACTTATACATAGGTATCGTGCCTCAGAGTCCCCTTCATGAGAGGGATATATCGCTGACAAATCGTTTGTTGTAAAGATTCGTGAGTCGAGGAGTCCAAAGTCAAGATCTAAGTCAATGTCAATTTCTGCCGTTGCAGTGTATGTTGCCAAAACTTTCACTTCGATTGCTTGGGATTAGTATCATTGATAGCCTATCACCTTTACTTACAATCGATTCAATTTCTGCGTTTGTAGTGCGAGATCGCCTAGGCCCTTAGGCAAAGATAGAAATTGCTGGTAGAAAGCATAATTATGCGGAGCCCTTTTGTGCTGGTTAACTCTAAGCCATTTGTGTCGTAATCATTTGGAGATTAATAGGCTTCTACTATCCGATTACTTTTTATACAAATAGTCGGCATCCGTTACTGGCTGCATCCATTTGACTCTGCCACTAACATGATTTGGCGTAATTGCCATTTGAACAAAGCCAGTTTCCGGAGAAGCGCCGTGCCAATGAGGCGTATTAGGCGGACATTTGACTGCATCACCTTTCCGGAGGATCTGGATAGGCTTTCCTTTTTCCTGATAATAGCCTACACCATCAATGGCGATAATGCCCTGGCCACCTCCATGTGAATGCCAGTACGTTCTGGCACCTGGCTCAAATGTTACAGAAGAAACCGGAATGTTAAACACGCTATCTGCTGGGATCAACGGGTGAACCCACGCTGTTCCGGTAAAGTTGCTAGCTGGGGCCAGCTGTCCTTTTGGAAAGATCGACGTACTACTTTGTGACCCGGCATCTCTTACTTGGGCGTTTACAAAGATCTGCGTGAGCGTCAGCAGGAATGCTAACAACAAACGGATTAGTCCTTTTGATCGCTTCATTACCTGTGGCTAGTCAATTTAATTGAGGTTATTTAAAATTCTGTATTCATTGGGGGTTTGCCCAATCCGTTGTTTGAAAAGGCGGCTAAAATGCTGGGGATATTTAAAGCCCAACTCAAAAGCGATCTCATTAACAGTTTTATCGCTACTAAAAATCCTTTCTTTCGCTGCTTCAATCACCTTCATTTGAATGTATTCCTGGGCAGTCTGGCCAGTTTCTCTCTTAACCAGGTCACCAAAGTATTTTGCTGACAAATTGAGCGCATCGGCACAATAAGAAACAGACGGCAGGCCAACCGTTTGCGGTTTGTCCGAGCTGAAATAGCTGCTCAGAAGGTTCTCAAATTTTGCCAAAATGCCTCTATGTATGGTATCGCGTGTAATGAACTGCCTGTCATAAAAGCGTGTGCAATAATCAAGGAACAATTCAAGGTTAGCGACAATGAGTTTTCTGCTGTGCTTATCTATGGCGTGTTCGAGCTCATACTTGATCTTGCCAAAGCAATCCATCACAATTTGCCTTTCACGCTGCGATAAATGCAGAGCTTCATTGACCTGATAACCAAAAAATGAAAATTCATTCATCTTCCCATTTAACGAAGTGCCAAGAAGCAGATCGGGATGAAAAACGAGGGCGTGGCCTTTCGGCTTATAAAGCTCCCCGTCATTTTCGACAGTGAAAACCTGGCCGGGAGACATGAAGACAAGTGTGCCTTCCTGATAATCATAGTATTCTTTCCCGTAACGAAGGTCACCGCACACGACGTCTTTTAGAAAAATGCCGTAGCAGCCCATGTATTGGCTGGTCTTCTTTCTTGGGCTTGCGGTTGACAAATCAATCACAGTTACAAGCGGGTGCAACGTTTCCTGCTGGTTAAATGAATTGTATTGATTTACAGTGTCAAAACGAATGATGTCTTCCATGTCTGAAAATTTTAGATGTCCGAAGTTACCCAATTCATTACCTGCTGAAAAATCTGGAAAGGCAAATCAGGAATATTGGTAGACAAATCGGGAATCTGTATACCATTTCCTCTAAAAGCAAAGTCGAACTTTACAATCCAATTAAACTGCGGAAATGTCCAAAATGAAAAAGATACTTACAGGATTAACTTTCATTTTAAGTTTTAGTTTGCAGGCCCAGCAAACATCAACCGATACTGGTACCGGCGCAGGCCCTACGGTCCAGACAAGCGCAGGGACTTCACGTGGCGTGACAGAAGCAGAAGTTGATCTCTTCAAAGGCATTCCCTATGCCGCTGCACCAGTGGGAGAATATCGTTGGCGGCCACCGCAGCCATTTCCTGCATGGCAGGGAATAAAAGACGCAACCAAATTTTGCGCTGATTGTGCTCAGGCTGGTTGGCCCCGCCAGGCGGGCAAGATCCGGGAAAACACATCGGAGGATTGTCTATTTTTAAATGTATGGAAGCCCGCCGGAGCCAAGCAGGGAGCCAAACTTCCAGTAATGGTATGGATCTACGGCGGCGCATTTGTGGGCGGTGGTAGTTCTTATCCTGAAACTTTCGGCAGCCAATTTGCCAAACAAGGCGTCATTTTGGTGAATTTCAATTACCGCCTGGGGCGGCTTGGGCATTTTGCGTTTCCCGCATTAAGCGCTGAACATCCCAATGAGCCCAAAGGAAGTTATGCCTATATGGATCAAATCGCGGCCCTAAAATGGGTGCAGCAAAATATTGCTGCTTTCGGTGGCGATCCAAAGAACGTTACGATTTTCGGAGAATCGGCCGGTGGTGTTTCTGTGCATTCACTGCTGACTATTCCAACTGCGAAAGGTCTTTTTCATAAGGCAATTATTGAGTCAGGCGGTGGCCGTGACGGCGTTTTGTCAAGCAGACCGATCAGCAAGGAAAATGCCGACAAATATTACCCGGTGTCAGCTGAGACAATAGGTGTAAACTTTGCTGCTAAACACGGTATTCAGGGTAAGGATGTAGAAGCCTTGGCCAAACTCCGTTCACTTTCCGTGGAAGATATTGTCGATAATGGACAAGAAAGCAATGGTCAGGGCGGCGCCCCAATTTATGCAGGCCCGATCCTAGATGGCAAATTGGTTGTAGAGACATTCGAGAACGCATATAAGGCTGGCAGGCAGATCCGTGTACCAATCATCATTGGTTCTAATAGTGCAGAAGTCCCAGCTGGCTTTGTAAATGCAAGGTCGAAGGATGAATTGCTCGCACAATTTGAGCCTGTACGCAAGGAAATGACCGCAGCCTATGATCCGGATGGTAAAACAGACTTTGCCCAAATGCTTTCGATGGTCAACACCGATAAGGTTTGGGCAGAGCCGGCCAGGTTTACAGCGAATGCAGTCACAGCCAAAGGTGACAAAGCCTACGTTTATCTTTTCTCCTACGTGGCAGCTGCCATGCAACAGCGGATGCGTTTTGGCGCTGCACACGCTTCTGAAATTGCTTATGTATTTGACAATCTGATGGAGCGCAACGGAGCTACGATTGCAGCAAAGGATAAGGAGATTGCCACGATGATGAACACGTATTGGGCCAATTTCGCCAAAACATCTGACCCGAATGGTAAAGGTTTACCAAATTGGCCGGTTTATGATCCAAAGAAAAACGAAATCATCGAGTTCCGTTCTGACGGCTCGGCTATGGGCGGGCCCGACCCTAAAAAAGCACGGCTGGATGTGATGCAGAAGGCTGCGGGAAAAATAGACTGAAAGCGGTTCTAGCATAGCTTTCCTGAAAGGGTTTGACCAATCTTCTACCGGGAATATTGGTAGAGAAAACAGGAATCTATATACCATATATCCCCTGGAAAGGCGGAATTTTGCATCATCAACAAGAAACCACTATGGAAACAGTAAAATTAAATAACGGCGTAGAAATGCCAATTCTGGGGTTCAGGGTTTTTCAAGTGCCGGACCTGGCAGAATGTGAGAGAAGTGTATTGGATGCGATCGATACAGGTTACCGCTTGATTGATACGGCAGCGGCCTACCAGAACGAAGAAGCCGTAGGGAATGCAATAAAGAAAAGTGGCCTTGCCAGGGAAGAGCTTTTTATCACTACCAAGCTCTGGATACAATCAAACGGATACCAGGATACCAAAAAGGCATTTGATGTGTCGCTGAAAAAGTTACAGCTTGACTACCTGGACTTGTATTTGATCCACCAGCCATTCGGCGATGTGTATGGAGCGTGGCGGGCAATGCAGGAACTACATCAGGAGGGTAAAATCAGGGCAATTGGTGTAAGTAACTTTCAACCTGACAGGCTCATTGACCTGATCATCCATAACGAAATAGTGCCGGCAGTCAACCAGATTGAAACGCACCCTTTTCACCAGCAGATCCAGACACAGCAATTCCTGGAAGAAAACAATGTGCAGATCCAGTCCTGGGGGCCATTCGTGGAAGGCAAAAACGGCTTGTTTGAAAATGAGGTTTTAGCCTCAATTGGTGAAAAATATAATAAAACAATCGCGCAAGTAGTGGTACGCTGGCTTACGCAGCGTGGGGTAATTGCGATCCCCAAATCAGTCCGCAAAGAAAGAATGGCAGAGAACCTGGACATTTTTGATTTCCAGTTGAGCGCGCAAGATATGGACGCGATCAAATCTCTGGATACCAATGCCAGCAGCTTCTTTGATCACCGCGATCCGAAAATGGTGAAATGGCTGGGTGAAAGAAAGCTGGACGATAAATAGGCTATATCAAGGTCGCGAAATTAATATTTAACCACTAAATAAACTTATTACTCATGCAATCTCACTCATTTTTCAAGTCTGTTCTGGCATCTACTTTACTAGCGCTATGCCTCGTAATAGTTGATACAAAATCGTCACGGGCACAAAGTGCTGCCGGGCCGGAGCAGCAAATCATTGACCTCTCAAAAAAGAAGTGGCAATGGATGGCTGATAAGAACGTGGACGAGCTGGCCAAACTCTTTGATGACAAAGCAAAATTTGTCCATATGAGTGGCACCTGGAAAAAAGACGAAGAGCTGGAAATCATCAAGACCGGAAGCATCTGGTATAAAAAAGCAGACGTCAAAGATGTTGCTGTCGAGATTGTGGGTAACACGGCAATTATTTGGAGCCGGATTACACTCTCAGCGATGGTAAGGGGCAATGAAGCAAATACAGAGTTCACTGTTACAGAGGTTTATACAAAACAGGCCAATGATTGGAAAATGCTGGCGCTCACATTCAGCAGCGTGCGCGATACGCATGTTATCAAACATTAAAACCGGGGATACAATGAAATTGAACGTAAATAAAACAATCACCAGAATCCTTACCTGCCTGATGCTTTCAGCAGGCTTGATGCTAGGATCTCAGGGAGCATTCGCGCAAGCTGAAAATAGCGCCGAGCAGAAGATCATTGCACTTTCTAAAACGAAATGGCAATGGATGGCAGACAAAAATGCAGACTCGCTGGCTGCGCTTTTTGACGAAAAGGCCGTTTTTGTTCACATGGGAGGATCCTGGGGCAAACAACAAGAAGTCAATATCATCAAGTCGGGAGGCATTCATTACAAAAAGGCAGATATCCATAAGGTATCTGTAAACATCATTGGATCAACGGCTATCCTTTTAAACAGGATCACACTTTTAGCTGTCGTTGGCGGCCGGGAGGTCACCAATGAATTTGAAGTGACGGAAGTGTATGTGCAGCAAAAAGAAGGTTGGAAACTAGGGTCACTCTCATTTACCAAAGTGGGGGGATAACAAAAAACAGATTAGAAAGCATGAAACTAACCGCTCCATTAGCGCACCTGCTGCTTGCTTTTTTGTTCTTGATTTCGGCTTGCTCTTCTACTCAAACTGAGCGGATCGATGCTGAAACAAACACTAATGTAGCAGCTGGCAAGATCCTGATCGTCTATTTATCTCGCACAAAGAATACCAAGGCGGTTGCGGAAATGATCCAGAAGAACGTAGGCGGAAAATTGGTAGCGATTGAACTGGAAAAGCCGTATCCTGATAATTATCAGGCAACTGTCGCGCAGGTAGCCAGTGAAAACCAGTCGGGATATATGCCGCCTTTGAGAACTAAAATTGGCAGCATCGCCCAGTACGATGTTGTGTTCGTTGGCTTCCCAACCTGGGGGATGCAGCTGCCACCACCGATGAAAAGCTTTTTGAAACAATACGATTTGAGCGGTAAGACCATCATTCCCTTCAATACGAATGGTGGCTACGGCATTGGCAGCACTTTTGAAACTGTCAAGCAGCTATGCCCTGACAGTAAAATATTGGAAGGGTATTCGACCCGTGGCGGCCTTGAAAGGGACGGGCAGCTGCTAATGATTAAAGATGAAAAAGCGCGGCAGACCCAGGACGAGATCAAGCAATGGCTCGAAAAGCTTAAAATGATTTAATGCGAACAATTTGATTCAAGCGTCGCAGATTAAATGCAATAGATATGAGAAATAAAGTAATGCTAAGTCTTGTATGTGTGGTATGCTCCATAGTTAGCTTGCAAGGCCAGGCACAGAAAACTAAAAGTACGAAACCTTTAATCATCCAGGAGCAGGGCGCTTTTTCTGCTGGTGGCAGTGTAACCAAAAGTGAGGGCACATTCGATGCGCTAAAATCCTGGAATGTAGCCCAGGGCGGACAAACCCGCCACGGGGACCATGCCGACGTGTTTTACCAGATCCCGCCAAAGGCAAAGCGACTTTCTATGGCTTTCCTGCATGGCTACGGGCAATCGCGCCGCAGCTGGCAAACCACTGCCGATGGAAGGGAAGGCTTTGCCAATATCTTTCTAAGAAAAGGCTACGGTGTTTATCTGGTAGACCAACCCGGGCGTGGCCACGCAGGGCAAACTTCAAAGCCGGGACAGATCACGGCCATACCAGATGACCAGACCTGGTTCACCCAGTTCCGGATCGGCTTGTATCCAGATTTTAATGAGGGTGTCCAGTTCCCAAAAGACAGCGTATCACTCGATAATTTCTTCCGGATGATGACGCCCAACACGGGCAGTGTCGATGAAGCAACGATTGTAAATGCTATGTCGGCAGTGATGGATAAATCTGGTGACGGGATCTTGTTTACCCATTCGGCCGGTGGTTCGCCAGGATGGAAGACGGCTATTAGAAACCAGCGTGTTAAAGCCGTTGTGGCCTATGAGCCGGGCGGGTTTACCTTTCCCGAAGGCCAGGAGCCGGAAGGCAACCGTGGCGGTAAAGGAGTTCCGCTTGATGAGTTCAAGAAACTGACCAGGATACCCATCGTGGTTTATTTCGGTGATTTTATCCCGAAAGACGAAACGAAAGCAGCTTCATTAAATTTTTGGAGAAATGTCTTGGCTACGGCGCGCGAGTGGGCAAAAGTGATAAACAGCCACGGGGGTGATGCTACTATTGTCCATTTGCCAGAGATAGGTATTAAAGGCAATACCCATTTTCTGATGTCGGATTTAAACAGTGAGCAAGTTGCAGGCGTGTTGGAGAAATGGTTAAAAGAAAAAGGCCTGGACAAGTAATCATCAGACTATGGATTTAAGCAAAATCAAATTGAGAACGAGCAGGTTAAAATCATCTGCCTTTATAACGGTGTTAGCGGTGGTTTTAATGACTGTTAACATTATTAAGGCACAGAACGTGGCCAGCTCAAAAGAAGGGTTAGACCCCAAAGCAAAGGGCATCATTATTATTTCTTCCCTGACAGCACAAGGTGAGATCCCAGAGCTAAGAAAACAGCTTGGCGGGGGCCTTGATGCAGGTTTGAGTGTCAATGAGATTAAGGAAGTCCTGGTGCACACCTACGCATATTGTGGTTTTCCACGGAGCATCCGCGGCCTGCAAACATTCATGCAGGTCATTGAAGAAAGGAAATCCAGGGGCATCAATGACAACATGGGAAAAGAAGCATCTGTTGTCCAAGCTGATAGCAACAAATATGAGCGCGGCAAAAAAATATTAGGAGAGCTGACAGGCACGCCACAGCCCGAGCAGCCTTCGGGCTATGGCGCATTTGCGCCGGCCATAGACACATTCTTAAAGGAACATTTGTTTGCAGACATCTTTGAAAGAGATGTGCTGACCTACGGCCAAAGGGAACTGGTGACCATTTCGGTAATCAGCGCCATTGGCCAGGCTGAGCCAATGCTAAAAAGCCATTTGAACATTTCACTACGTACAGGTTGGTCGCCTGCCCAGTTAAAAGAGTTTGTCACGGTCATTGCCCCAACAATTGGCAAGCAGAAAACCACAGCGGTAAATACAGTTTTAAACGAAGTGTTAAGCAGTAATAAATAGAATGAAAAATATAGCAATCGCAACAATGAGCCTGTTAGCATCGATGTCAGAAGTGCAGGTAGCAAACGCTCAGGCTACAACAGCCAAAAACCCGTTTACGCTGGTTTATGATGGTGCTATTTCAAAAAATATGGCAGGCAAAGTCAACATTCACCCCGTAAAATATAAGTTGAATGGGATTGATATTGCCGCCAACGTATATACTCCATCGAGTTACGACCCTGCAAAAAAATATCCAGCATTAGTAATTGCCCATCCCAATGGCGGTATTAAAGAACAGACAGCCGGGCTGTATGCGCAGCGCCTTGCCGAAGCAGGATACATTACCATTGCTGCGGACGCAGCCTACCAGGGAGCTAGTGGCGGCAAGCCCCGTCACACCGATAAACCTGCCTTTCGGACAGAAGACATTCGTGGGATGGCCGACTTCATCACCCGCTATAAGGGAGTGGATGTGAACCGTGTTGGCGCTTTGGGTATCTGTGGCGGTGGGGGATATACGTTAAAAGCTGCCCAGTCTGACAAAAGACTAAAAGCAGTTGCAACCCTGAGCATGTTTAACTCGGGCGAAGTCCGGCGCAACGGCTTTCAGAATTCGGCCCTGGAAACCATTCCGCAGCGTTTAAAGCAGGCTTCCGATGCCCGCGCGCAGCAGGCCGCAGATGGCAAAATTATTTACGCCGGAGTGGCAAGCATCACTGATGAAGAAATCGCAAAGGTTTCCACAGACCTGTACCGCGAAGGGTACATTTACTATTACAGAACGCATGCGCATCCCAACTCCACTTTCCTGTACCCAATGAGCAATTTGCTAGACTTGATGACCTGGGATGCTAGTGAGAATATGGATTTGATCGATCAGCCCTTACTCATGATGGCTGGAAGCAAATCAGACACAAAATACATGACTGATGAAGCATTCCCCAAAGCTACTAATTCAAAAAGCAAGGAGCTATTTGTTATCGATGGGGCAACACACATCCAGACCTATTGGAAGCCAGAGTATGTAGATCAGGCTGTTGACAAGCTCGCTGAGTTCTATACAAAGTTTCTGTAAGTCAAATATTTGGATTGTGCTGGTTACCAGCTGTAACTGCTTTTTGTTCTAAAACTATAAGCCTAATCTCACCATCAATTAAACCTTTTCACCATGGCCAAAATCACATTAAATATCAACAAAAAGGATTACCCTTTGGAAGCTGATCCGCAAATGCCGCTCTTATGGGCGATACGCGATCTGGCTGGTCTTAAAGGAACTAAGTATGGTTGTGGTGTCGCGCAGTGTGGGGCTTGCGTGGTGCATTTAGATGGCGAAGCGGTGCGCTCTTGTGTGACCAAAGTGAGCCGTGCGGCTGGGAAAAAGGTAGTAACGATCGAGGGGTTGTCTGAAACAAATTCACACCCTGTCCAGAAAGCCTGGCAGGAAATTGACGTACCGCAATGCGGTTATTGCCATTCAGGGCAGATTATGTCGGCTGCGGTGCTGCTACGCGAAAAGCCCAATCCGACCGACCAGGATATTGATGATGCGATGGCGGGGAATATTTGCCGCTGTGGAACCTACTTGCGCATTCGCGAGGCGATCCACACGGCTGCCGAGTTGCAGAAAAAAACAGGTACGAAGGGTTAAAAACATCCATTTTCAAACTCACCTTATGAAGCAAAAACTAGAAAATGGAATGAAACTATTTGTTCAAAAAAAGGCTGCTACCGTGCTGTCAATATTCATTTTATCATCGCCGTTGGGGCATCTGCATTCCGGAATGATGCGCCGGTAAAACAGATTACATTCAGCACCATTAACCGTGATAGCGTAGCGTCGGTACAAGCTTTTGAAACTGTTTACAAAACGCTGATGAGCCCGCGCTGTATGAACTGCCATCCGGCTGGCGATGTGCCGCTGCAAGGGGATGACAGCCATTTGCATGCGATGGGCCCCAAACGTGGCTTGGATGGCAAGGGCGTTTATGCCACGAAATGTTCCAATTGCCATCAGGAAACCAACATAGCTGGCCTTCATATGCCGCCGGGAAACCCTGAGTGGCACTTGCCGCCTGCTGCCATGAAAATGGTTTTTCAAGGAAAAAGTGCGCATGAGCTGGCTAAACAGCTGGTTGACAAGAAGCAAAATGGGAACAAGGATATCAAAAAGCTGATCGAGCACGCCGATGATGGGCTTGTGCTTGCAGGCTGGGATCCGGGAGAAGGAAGGACATTGCCACCGGTAACGCATGCCGAATTTAAAAAAGCCTGGATTATCTGGCTTCGAAGCGGTGCTTACGCCCCCAAGAAGTAAGGCTTTCAATTTAGGATCGTCAACGACAAAGTAAGAACACAATGGAAAAAAGACAATTAGGAAAAAGCGGGCTTGAAGTGTCGGCACTTGGCCTGGGTTGTATGGGACTAAGCTTCGGCTACGGCCCGGCAACAGATAAAAATGAGGGCATCGCACTAATCAGGGCTGCATTCGAGCGCGGTGTAACTTTCTTTGACACTGCCGAAGCTTACGGGCCATTTACAAATGAAGAGCTGCTGGGCGAAGCAATTGAGCCTTTTCGGGATCAAGTCGTGATCGCAACAAAATTTGGTTTTGAAGGCGGCGAGTCGAAAGGCGGGCTTAACAGCAAGCCTGAAAGTATACGGGCATTTGTTGAAGCGTCACTCAAACGCCTTAGAACAGACCGCATCGATTTGCTATATCAACACCGGGTCGATCCACAGGTGCCAATTGAAGATGTGGCCGGAGCAGTAAAAGAGTTGATCCAGGCTGGAAAAGTCAAACATTTCGGACTTTCAGAAGCAGGAGCGCAGACGATTCGCCGGGCGCATGCGGTTCAGCCAGTTGCCGCGCTTCAAAGTGAATATTCACTCTGGTTTCGGGAGCCTGAGAATGAGATCTTACCGACGCTGGAAGAGCTCGGGATCGGCTTTGTGCCATTCAGCCCGCTAGGCAAAGGGTTTTTGACCGGGAAGATCGACGAGAACACAACCTTTGACAAAAACGATTTCAGAAATATCGTACCCCGGTTCACCACAGAAGCACGTAAAGCAAACCAGGTAGTGGTGGATTTGCTTAATCGTATTGCGGAGCAAAAAGGCGGAACAGGAATGCCTGCCACCGCCGCGCAAATTGCATTGGCCTGGTTGCTTGCTCAAAAGCCGTGGATTGTGCCCATTCCAGGAACAACTAAACTGCATAGATTAGAAGAGAACTTAGGCGGTGCAGCTGTTCAACTTAGCGAGCAGGACCGGACTGAAATCGAAAGTGCAGCTTCGGAAATTAAAATTGAAGGGGCACGTTATCCGCAGGCGCTGCAGAACCGGGTTGGGAAATAGTCAGCAGCTCGTCTGTCTGTCATAGATGTTGAATTTGCCGTTTCTATCTCCTATTAAACTTAATAATATGAACTATATCCTGTCAACATGCCTGGCGATGCTTGTTTTTATTTCCTGCAAGCAGAAATCAGACAATACACCTGAGCCTTCTGTTTCCACCGGTCCGGATACAGAGCAAGCGGCAGATTCATCTGCGGTTGAGACTAATCCGCCCAATGCTACCTATTCGTCTTCTTTCAACGGACAGACACGGATTAAGGGTGTACGCACCCAAACCGCCTATTCAGCTAGGATTATAACTGACCAACTGGATCGTCCCTGGGGGATTACAGGCTTACCTGACGGGCGGATGCTGATTACCCAAAAGACCGGTCAAATGCGGATTGTATCTGCATCCGGCCAGATTGGAGCTTTGATCACCGGTCTGCCTGCTGTGAATGCTTCCGGTCAAGGCGGTTTGCTTGGTCTTTGTCTGGACAGGCAATTTGCAACAAACAGGATTGTGTTCTGGGTGTTTTCAGAGCCCGTAGCAGGGGGCAATGTGACAGCCGTAGGTCGTGGCAGATTGTCTGCCGATGAAATCAGAATGGAGAATGCAACCGTCATTTACCGGGCTACACCAGCTTATTCGGGAAGCAATCATTATGGTGGACGTATCCTGGTTGACCCAACAGGACATTTATTGGTAAGCACAGGAGAACGGGCAGATTTAGTAACAAGGCCACAGGCTCAATCGATGAGCTCGGGACTTGGCAAAATTATCAGGATCACAACTGATGGGCAGCCTGCCGCAGATAACCCGTTTATAGGTCAAGCAACAGCACGCCCTGAGATTTTTTCTCTCGGTCACCGTAATCCGCAAGGGTTGGCATTGCACCCGGTGACGGGTGACGTTTGGCAAAGTGAGCACGGGCCACGGGGCGGTGATGAACTTAACCGTGTGGAAGCTGGTAAAAATTACGGGTGGCCTACCATTACTTATGGTCTTGAATACAGTGGTCAGCGTGTCGGGGCAGGCATTCAACAGCAAAACGGATTAGAGCAACCCGCTTACTATTGGGACCCGGTCATTTCTCCAAGTGGGATGAGCTTCTTTGCGGGGAACTCGGTACCTGAATGGGAAAATAATCTATTTATCGGATCGCTTAGTGGAATGCATATCGCCCGATTAGTGACTGAAAACAACCGGATTGTGGGTGAAGAAAGACTATTGGCTGATCAACGTCAGCGTTTCCGTGATATCACCCAGGCAACAGACGGTGCTTTATTTGCTATTACTGATGAAGGCCGTCTCTACAGGATTGGCCCAAATTGATATAAATACATGCACCTGGCCAGTTATAGATTGAAGCAAAAAATGATCCTTAGTTAACTATTTAAAGATATCCGAACATGGACAAAGATAAAACAGCCTTGAACAGACGCTCTTTCCTAAAAGCTTCAATCCTGTCTGGTGGCGGAATGATGCTTACCGTCAGCTGGTTATCCAGCTTCAAATCTGCTGACAAAACCCAGGCGCTGGGCTTGCCTGAGCAGTGGGCAACCCTGAATGGTTACATCCATATCCTGCCTGATAATAAGGTAAAGCTTATTTGTCCTAACCCTGAATTTGGGCAAAATGTAATGACTTCCCTGCCGATGATGCTGGCCGAAGAACTGGATGTGGATTGGAAAAACGTGAGCGTCGAAATGGGGTCGCACGATCCGGCCAAACTCGGGGCGCAGTTTACAGGCGGAAGCAATTCTGTGCGCATGTACTGGAAACCATTGCGTGAGGCTGGCGCTGCAGCCAGACAAATGCTGCGTGAAGCTGCCGCCCAAACCTGGAATGTGCCAGCCAGCGAAGTGAGCACCAAGGCGGGTGTCTTGTCGCATTCGAGCGGAAAGTCGGCCAAATATGGAGATATGGCCAGTAAAGCAGCCAGCGTGCCTGTACCAAAAGATTTGAAGCTAAAAGCACCAAAGGATTTTACTATTGTCAGCAAGTCCAAAAAGAATGTAGAAATAAAGAAGATCACTTCCGGCCAGCCGCTTTTTGGGTTGGATTATAGTGTTGACGGAATGCTGATCGCCATGATCCAGCACCCGCCTGCTTTTGGAATGAAGCTAAAATCATTCGATGCTGCCGAAACATTGAAAATGCCGGGCATTAAAGATGTTTTCACCCTGAAATTATATGCGGACGATTTTGAACAAGGCGGTTTTGATACGCGTACGTTCAATGATCTGCTGGTTATAGTCGGAAACAGCACCTGGGAAGTGATCAGTGCGCGTAAAAAGCTGGTTGCCAACTGGGAAGCAGCTGGCGATGTGAAAGACACAATGGGTGGAAGGGGCGGAAAGCGGGAAGTTACCGTTCCTGGAGCGCTCGAAAGTACAACTACGCAAATGCAGCAAATGCAGGAATATGCAGCAAAACCAGCCCAGGAATTGAGACGAGATGGTGATCCGGAAGCTGCTTTCAAGAATGCAGCCCAGGTGATCGAGCGTACATACAACGGGCCCTTTTTAGCCCATAATTGTATGGAGCCAATGAATTTCTTTGCCCATGTGACAGATGAAGAGGCGCTGGTAGCGGGGCCCTTGCAAGCCCCAGGTTGGTCTGAGCCTACACTTGCAAAGCTATTGAACCTGTCTGCCGACAAGATTGAGATACAAATGACGCGCATGGGCGGTGGCTTTGGCCGCAGGGCTTATGGCCATTATCTCTACGAAGCTGCGTTGATTTCCAAGAAAGTGAAAGCACCGGTGAAGCTGATGTATACCCGAGAGGATGATATGACCTACGGTATTTACCGCCCGATGTACACAGCCACTTACCGCGCGGCTTTGGACGCTAATAAAAATCTGATCGCGTTTCACGTAAAAGGAGGTGGGATTCCGGAGCATCCAATCCATGCAAACCGTTTTCCGGCTGGTGCCCTTGACAATTACCTGGCAGAAGGCTGGCAGATCGCCTCTAACATTACCATAGGTGCTTTCCGAGCTCCGCGCTCCAATTTCAACGCAGCTGCCGAGCAATCGTTTTTGGACGAAGTGGCCGAAGCAGCTGGCAAAGATCCAATCGCATTCAGGCTGGAACTTTTGAAAAGAGCAAAGGAAAAGCCTATTGGAAAAAACAATGAATATGACGCCGACCGTTACGCTGGCGTTCTGGAATTGGTGCGCGACAAATCGAACTGGAACAAGCCGGGAAATGAAAAATACAACCGTGGAGTGGCTGCTTATTTTTGTCACAATTCGTATGCGGCGCATGTAGTGGATATGGTAACGCGCGATGGTCAGCCTTATGTCGAGCGCGTATATAGTGCAATGGACTGCGGCATTGTTATCAATCCGGATGCTGCCACGAACATGGTGCAAGGAGCGGTGGTTGATGGGATTGGTAATGCATTTTATGGTGAACTAACGTTTGAAGACGGATCTCCACAGAAGAATAATTTTAGCAATTACCGTATGATCCGGATTAACGAAGTGCCCAAAAGCATTCAAGTGCATTTTGTCCAGAACGAACTAGATCCTACGGGATTGGGAGAGCCGCCATTTCCGCCGGTTTTTGGGGCAGTGGCCAATGCATTGTATAAACTGAAAGGCAGACGTTATTACAACCAACCTTTTAAGGATGAACCGGAAAAGGTTATTTGAAACATCCAACCAAAATCTGATCACATCGATGAGGTTTTGGTTGGTACTGTTAATGTTGATACCTACTCTGTGGTTTCAATGAAATTTGACGATCATACCACTTTATAGTTTTAGATCTCAATGAGGCCAATATCGTTTAAATGAACCTTTCTGATGTACGTTTAAACGTACTTAGGCAGTTAACCTTCCTTGTGTGTTAGACAACAAAGCCCAGAATAAGTCCTGCTTGCAAAAGGCTTTCCAAAGTGCAGAAAGGTCCAAAGCCTGTCGGGCTCGGCTGCGCAAGCAAGGACGCACTAATTTCTAGTCTTGGGCTGCTAAACGCAACCTTAACTTTTATTGATCGACGAGTATTCGAATTAAGAGAACCAGATTTTGATGAAGAGGATATCATCGGCCGGGACTTTAGTGGTGATACTGAAAATTGCGTCGCCATATGCAAGGAATGTAAATAAAGACAATGTGGCTATTGATTTGTCCTATCGTTTAGTTAACTGGGACGATCAAAGAAGCTGGACGGATTCAGTTTACAATAAGTATAGGATTTGTAATTGGAGTCACCAGGACACTACTGCATTCTAAAACCGGCGTCGCAATACCAGTCACTTAGAGAAAGTGCCTCATACGTTGCAGTTTGCCATGAGTTAACTCGATTGTTCAATCGAGATTCAGCGTTGCTCCGCAAATGAGCGCGGACAGCATCGCGACCACCTTGATTCCACATATTAGTAAGTTGAAATCGAATGTTTAGCATTTCCTCAACCGCATTAGAGCGATAGAGCTCATCTAGACCAAGTTTGTTAAATTGGTTGCGAACTCGGTTGCAGGTGATTAGATCCCAATGTGCTGGAACGACCACCGAGAATGATAATGTAGCAACGGGCCCAGTAATAACATTTCCTTGCAACCATCTGTCGTTTTCAACATCGTCGAAGTAAGGGTGAAGAAATACCTGATCAGGATGATATGGATTGTCCCACTCTTTTGCTTTATTACAATCTTTGCAAGCTGGAATCAAGTTTAGTGGAGTGACCGTGAACTCAGAATATGACGTCTTTGGTAAATGATGGTCTAAGGTAGATACCGATCGGTGCCCGCAGAATGGACATCTCCCAAATCTCGCAGAAGCCATGATTCGGTCATAAATCGGCCGCCCGGGAGAGTTCGCTCCAACCATTCTTGATGTGTAAACTGTAACCATTTCAGCATTAGTCACGATACCGTCAACGTCGCCTACTTGTAGAATCTCATTTAACCTCCTGCGATCTGCAGCATCAATGTAAATTTGTTCAGCGCGGGCGACAGAATTTGCCACATTTATCAGACGTGCCCTTAGTCCAGCATTTCTTACTCGGCTAATGCAAGTTCTGAATGTAGATTCGGCGTCTAATGGTTCAGGTTCAATCTTCCACATTATGAAATTCCTCGATTCTTTTGTATCATTAATGTACGGACGATCGCCTTAGCTTCTTCCCCTAATTGCCCATCGAAGCGATTGACAGCGTCTTCGTATGTTAGCTCTTCGTCGACAGACCTTCGCAAAATGTTGTGAAAGCCGGAATCAGTCACTTCCAGACCAAATATTTCCCTTGTCAAAATGCCAATATTCTCACCAAATGTTTCGATCTCTGGTCTTTCAACTGTGGTAGTCTGTCCATTCCGTCGGACTTTCCAAACACAACTTCTAGGAACTTCTTGTAGCACCACAGGGGAGTGAGTTGCAATAAGTGCAACACCATTTCTATCAATCATTAGATCTGAAATGGATCGTATGAAAGCCGATAGCAACGGAGGATGCAGATGAGCTTCTGGTTCGTCAAGGAGCACCAAGGTTCGCTCTTCAACAGTTTCGACCAACCGCGTCATTGTAAGCAATACGATTTTATGTCCCGAGCTTAGCCTTGCAAAAATTTGCGACGCTTCTATCCAGTGCTCAGGACTATTCGAGGTGCTGAGCTCAGCAATGTTTGCTCCGCGAAAAATCGTATCGGACTGTAAAGCAAGCAATGATCTTCTCCATCTCAACGCTCTCGCAGGTTGACTCAAGCAAAGTTTGGCACTTGTTGCAAACTCGTTGGCAAGTTCTTCTGGACCCTTCGAAGCACCAGTTTGCCTATTTGGCGCATTTGCTATACTTTTTAGGCCAATATAGGAGTACTTTAAATCACTGCTTCGATTGATGGCTTCTGGCAGCGGCGGAAATGGATCGAATGCGCTAAATGTTACGGACACAATATTCGCAAATAGTTCGCTACCCAACATATTTTGATTGAATGAGAAAGAGCCGCTGGGATAAGTGACCGCTCCGGAATTTTGCGCAACCAAGGCATTCGTCATGGAATTTAACATAAAGGTTTTCCCAACTCCATTTCTTCCGATCAAAACATGAATGTTAGTGGGCGGCTCCGCATTTGGCAGAACGGCGAATGAAAGTACAATTTGACTAGACAATCTGTCAAGTTGTGGAGGCCCGAAATAGCTAAAATTATAAGGAGAGAGCCGCGCGCCTCCTCGACTTACCCTATGAAGTTGCCCCCTCACAGTTGCCTTGCTGACATCTCGCAGTAACGACACTCCCATGACTTTCTCGTGTAAAGCCCGCTCGAATAAATCTAGGTCTCGCGCAACATCATTTAGGGCATCCAGTACTTCGTCTCTGAAACTCGGGCCAAACGTCGCTAAAACTCCGTAGTAATCTTCGTCTTGTCCCAGCGAAAAAAATCGGTCATCCAGACTATCAAATTGTAGAGGAATCATTGGAGAGCGTTGTGACTCGCCCATTTTGAACTCTCCAATTTTTAGCACGCCCAAACTTTGGATGGCACCGAGCTCCGTCACGTAAAAAAGTAAATATGTGGTTGCAAACTGAAAATAATCATCCCATTCGCTATGAATAAGAAAAAGTTGCTTTTTGACGCTGTTAGTCATCAACCTTTGATCTGGCAACACAATAAATTTCATAACATGATAATTTGGCTGGTTGGGGCGATTTTACGACGCAAGCAGTGCCCTAAGTTTCCCATGCCATTAAGCAGATAAGGCTAAAACCTGTATACTCAGAAAACCGGATTTAATGATGCGTTACTGATCGATAACTGTACATCATGGTACTTTGCAATCCTGCATCAGTTCGAGCATTGTTGGAAATACTTTGATTTTTGCGCTGAATGTGGGCAGAGCATGTCATACAATTCGCTATTAAATTCACGAAAGCTTCATTGTAGGCAAAAGTGGCACCGGAAGCTTTCTTACTGGTAATTTAGAACCGATACCCATCTGCCTTGCAGTCGCCGATGCCAAATTCAGGGAAGTTTAGAGTTGGTAATACAGTGTCGAACCGTGACGAGAATGAATTTGCCACTCTGCGTAGATTTATACACAAATCCAGAACTTCCACCACCTTTGAGGCCACTACCATATACTCACTGAATTGTCTCGTGAAACGTCCGATCGGTGCGATCGAAAAAACCAAGGTGAGTTGAAGAAAAGTGTCTTATGTTCGGCGTTTTATGAAACGGCAATGTTCCAACGAAACCGTCTTTAAATGAGTCCTGTAACAGGAATAGTCTTATTTTGATACTTGGAGATACCTTGATGGAGCCATCTGAACGAAACCGACTTATGAAACATTTTATACTCGCTGGTGTATGCATGTTGAGTTTACTAAATTGCAAGGAAGACAAAATTAGTCCAGCGGCACTGGAGTGTTATTATGGGTTCGAAGGATTAACACGTGGCGACTATGTAGTTGGCGCGCCAGTAACAGTGCAACTAAGCGGCGGATTAGCTGTCGGTAGCCAACTGATAGCATCTAATGGTGTTGCTTGGGGTGGTTGCAATCTCCCGAAACAATTTATGCAAAGTGGTTTAGCCGTCTACGTGACAGGCTATTTTTTGACCTCCAAGACACTGGAAACAATGAATTTAACACCTGTACCTTTTGTAGTTACTTCGGCAAAGCCCAGATAATAGCGATCCATTTTCTAATCGCATTCCCTTTCTCATCAACTGTCCGAAAATTGCGGAAGATTTGGACAGGACGTTAGGATACAGTCTCACGTTCGAGCGTTTTGTGAGAAAAGCTAAATCATTTCGCAGGGTAAGATATAAAGCACAGGAGAATGTGCTTCTCGAAAAGAAAGCATAGACTCAAACCAATGTCATAAAAAGGTAAGGCGTATCAAGCTGATAATATCCAGCGATGCTGTTGCAAATTTGATCCAAAAGTTGAAGCGCTTTTTCTTTTCCATGACGCGGCCTTTTTATGCAATATGGTTAGTTATATCATGCCTCAAAGAAATATTGGATAAGTGGTTATTTGATTTAGAATCACCACGGTTGCATTTACTGAGAAGAGGCACTGTCGCAAATAACGTCGGGTTTTTAAAGATATCGTATATGATAAATTACGCAGATATGAATATTTGCCTGTCGTCTAGAAAGGCAATAAAAGATTTAGCTTTGTCTATTCGGTTTAGGATTTTGCCCCAGGTTTCTTCAGAATAGGATTCGGTAGCAAACTTACGTTCTTTGTTCCAATCGTCCTCGTGGTCAAAGTTCGTCTGTAAATGGCCAAACCTGAGTCGATCTGCAAGGGATTGAAAATCTTTGTATTTTGTTGATTTACCTACATTAATCAGTTGTAATATGTTGTCTAAAATGTATTTTCTGAGTTGGCCGTCTTTTATAAAGAGTAGCCATCGCGATTGTTGCTCATAAACATACCCAATAACCTTGTCACCGGTAAAGGTTAACTCACTGTCGAACGGTGAAAGGGGAATCACTTGGTTAAAAACGGACTTAGTCATTCTTCGACCGCCAACGGCAAGTGTTTTTATTTTAATGATTTCTTCGTCGATATTTGCTTGTGGATACATAAAAATTAGGCTTTCGGTTAATAAGCATGAATCAAAGAGCACAACCCAATAATGTTACCCATATTTGATTCGCGCGATGTGTCAGAAGAACCGGCGGATGAGTTTTAAGACTCCGATTTCGCTGCTAGGCATGTATTGACAGTAACAAGCTCCATGGCTTCTCCCACTTATCGCTTCATCGGCGTTTACAAAAATGGTGGTTTTCCCGTACTTTTAACACATACCCAAGCGTCTGATAAAACGTCCGATCCGTGCGACCATCTAAACTACTGTGAGTTGGAAAGAACAGTCTAAGGTTCGAGGGTTATTTGAGAGCCCTTTTCAACCTTGAAAATATTGCTCGAACAGGTTTCAGACTCTTCAAAAAGAAGATAAGTATCGTCTGAGATTGTCTTCTTTTTACTTTGTGGTGTTTGACAATTTCCAGAAATCGTTTGGACGAAAGGGTGTGGAATGAAATAAGCTCCTGAGCGATTAATTCTCTTGCAGTTATGGTTCTGGGTGATAGCAAAAATTCAAATACCTCTTTCGTGGCATCTTCTATCAAAACACTCTTTCTACTTAATGCAACACCTGCAAAGAGTTCGTCAATTTTCCTGCCATCGGAAATATGCTCATCTAGGTCTATCGCAATTTTTTTTTCAAATATCGCCTGAGCAGCAGGTCCACCAAGGAGACAATACAGCGTTCGCTTCAAGTTAGCATAGCGGAGGTGCTTCCTCCGCTATTCTTGTTTTAAGGCACTTAACTAGCTGATTATTAGTATAAAATTTGAAAAGATGTCCAAAAAAGCTCCTCGTGTTGGTGAGCAATTCGGTGAGCATTTTCCTGTGAATTAGAGTGCTTACCGGAAAAAAGCTATGTGTCTTTGGCGTTAATAAACTATGAGTTTTGTTTGCTAAACAGAGACGAGGACCTTGTCGCCAAGTTAAATTCTTGAACCCTTGTTATCGTTTGTCTGGTGTTTATGGATACTTACACAATGGAAAGATATTACAATTTCGGTCACATGAGTACAGTACAGAAGGTAAGCCCTTAAAGACATATTGGACTATCAAAGTGACGGCGCGACATGCGTCCATTAAAACAGAAATGTATTGCGAAGGATGGCCCGAAGAGAATTGTCAAGACGATCTATCGGAAGAATACCAGCGTGCTCTTTTGCACCAACAAACAATGGCTGGTAAACGCACGAAAGGCCTGAGACAGGGAATAGTCTAAACGGTTTTTGACCGCTCGACATAGCATTACGGACTTACACCTCTTCTTTCTGCTACGTTGGAAATAACCATGCGAACTGTGATTTCGATCACACTTTTTTTGTGATTTCCCTCCTTTTCAATAAGAGTAGCGCTGTTGTAAATTTGTAAAGAGAGAAGGGTGAGATTTCAAGGAAAATTCTTGCAAGACAATATGTAGAGTTTCGATTACGGCAGACTTTTCAAACTTTTTTTGCAATTGTGAAAGTAAGACTAACTGAGCAGTTTGAGCTTCTCATAAGAATTATCCATATGTAAGTTTTCGATATTCGAAAACTGGTTGGCTGATCAAAGGAATAAAACACTATTAATTATAATACTGAGGCATGAAAAATCTAACTAACCGAGATGCACCAGCACAGATTGACCCTAAAAAGGGTTTCAAAATTCATTTCCTTGTTTTTCTGCTCGTCGTCCCTGCTATATGGGCTGTATGGTATTGGACGGACAGATCCTACCCGTGGCCGCTTTGGTCAACACCTGCCTGGGCAATAGGAATACTCTTCCATTACCTGGGGGTATATGTTTTCAAGCGAAAGATTAGTTAATAAATACCAACATGAACCAGCAAAAACCATTCAGACGCATTGTGACGGGTCACGATGCGAACGGGAAAGCTATTATCCTGTCGGAAGCTTCTCCCGAGAGAACCTATATGATCGGCGGCCCCCATGGTGCCAAGTTTCATGAGGTTTGGAGTACGTGGCAGTCCCCGGCATTGATCGGCAGCAGGCCGGAAGATCCCGACGAAACCAGCCTGGTATTGTCGCCACCCAAAGGCGGCACGCGCATCAGGGTTATTGATTTCCCGCCGGAAGGGGAAGAGATCCGGAATCTTAGCAAAGAGGAGGCGGCAGCTAAATTCAAATCTATGGGCGGTGAGAAAGCGTCCACATCCGGAGAGGGTGCCGCACACCCTTTGATGCACCGGACCCAAACGATCGACTATGGGATTGTGTTGGAAGGTGAGCTGACATTGATCGTCGACCGGGGCGAAACAACGGCCAAAGCCGGTGATATCATCATCCAGCGCGGTACCAACCATGCCTGGGCCAACCGGTCGGGCGAACCCTGCCGCGTAGCCTTTATTTTGATTGACGGCCAGTTTACCGATGAATTACAGTAAGTTACATCCCTATATGCGTATCAAACCTTTACCACCAGAAACACTCAATGCCGAGCTCCGCTATGTGCATGATGAGATCGCCGGTTTAGTGGGCAGGAGCCAAAGTCAGGTCGTAATGATCGATGAGCAGGGTGCATTATTAGGCCCTTTTGCGCCGATGCTACATTTTCCACAGTTTGGTGTCCCGGCTTTGAGCTTTCTCCGGACGCTGGACATGCATGCAGCGCTGGACAAAGCCGTACGGGAAGTGGCAATCCTGACAGTTGGTGGAGCTTTTGGGTCACGGTTTGAGCTGTATGCCCACGAGATCATGGCCGAAGCTTTTGGCGTTTCGCCCGGCATTATCGCCTCACTTGCAGCCGGTGGCCGCCCCCAAGGGTTAACCGAGCAGGAAACCATTGCGCACGACATGGCTTATGCGCTGGTCAACAGCCGTATTGTTCCCGACTCAACTTACAACCATGCGGTGCACCTCCTTGGAAAGGAGGGGGCAGGCGAGCTCATATTTCTCATCAGCGGCTACTGCCTGATCGCCGTGATTTTAAACGGATTCGACATGCCCGCTCCCGAAAGGAGTGTATCATGACAATGCATTCAGTGGCTTCTTGCGTACTCAACGAATATTTGTAATCAAGTCAGGAAATGGGAAAGCGGTTTATATTCATATTAGCTGACATTGTCACTTGTTTGTTAGTTGCCTTTTTGGTGGCCTGTTCCGGTAATGAAAAGCCTCAAACGGCACATCCTCCTGCGAGTGTGCCGGTTGTAAGTCTGAGTGCCGGCCAGGTCACGACTTATCATGATTATCCCGCGAGCATTGAAGCAGTCGCAAATGTCCTGATCAGGCCGCAGGTAAGCGGTTATATTGATCGTGTTTTGGTAGATGAAGGCGCTTTTGTCAGGAAGGGGCAAACGCTTTTCAAGATCAATGGGCTGCTTTATCGCGAGCAGCTGAATGCTGCAATCGCGGGTATGCATCTTGCCGAGGCGTTGCTGATCAATGAGCAAATCGAGACGGATAAACTCAAACCATTGGTACAAAACAAGGTGATATCAGATTATCAGCTCAAAATCGCGGAAGCTGCATTGCTAATGGCCAAAGCGCGGCTCGAACAGTCACAGGCCGCCATTGCGTCGGCCAAAATCAATCTGGGATACACCACTATACAAGCGCCTGTGAGCGGCTATGTGGGACGGTTAATGAAAAAGCAGGGCACACTGGTAGCGCCATCCGATCCCGCTCCTTTGACCGAACTATCGGATGTTTCTCAGCTGCACGTCTACTTTTCGCTGAGCGAGCAGGATTTTGTCCATTTCAAAGCACAATACCCGGGCAATTCATTAAGCGAAAAAATCGAACATGTACCAGAAGTGGATCTTGTTCTCAGTGACGAAAGCATCTTTAGCCAAAAAGGAAAAATAGACATTTTTGACGGTCAGTTTGATAAAAATACCGGTTCGATCACAGTCAGGGCGAGTTTCCCGAACCAACAGGGGTTACTCCGGTCCGGTAACACGGGCAAGGTCAGACTTGGTCTCCATCATCGTGATGCCGTGCTGGTACCTGCGGCGGCGACCCTGGAAATGCAAGACAAAGTGTTTGTATTTGCATTGGATGAAAAAAACAAGGTGAGCAAAGTGGCCATTCAGATTGTGGGCAAAAGCGGCAGCAGTTACCTGGTGAAAGAAGGACTCAAGGCAGGCGACCGGATCGTGATGCGTGGCATGGACCATTTGCAGGAAGGTCAAACCATCCGGCCTGAAATATTGATGACGTATAACAATCCTCGTTCGGAATTAAAATAGACTCTCCATGATCAAAAAACTGATAGACCGGCCTGTACTTGCTACTGTCATTTCGGTGATCCTGGTTATTCTTGGATTACTCGGACTCAAAAGCCTGCCGCTTCAGCAATTCCCTGATATCGCACCGCCCGCAGTTCGCGTTAACGCGGTTTATCCGGGCGCCAATGCAGAGACCGTATTAAGATCAGTTGCCCCTGCGATTGAAGAATCCATCAATGGCGTCGAAGGAATGACCTATATGAGCTCGACGGCCAGCAATGATGGCTCGCTCGCCATCACCGTTTATTTCAAGCTGGGAACGGACCCTGATCAGGCGGCTGTGAATGTGCAAAACCGGGTAGCGCAGGCGACCAGCAAATTACCGGCAGAAGTGATTCAGCAAGGCATTAACACAGCCAAGCAGCAAAACAGCCTGATCATGGTGCTCAACGTGTATTCCGAAAACGGTAAATCCTACGACCAGACCTTCCTGGCCAACTATGCGCAGATCAACCTGATACCGGCCATTAAACGGATACCGGGCGTGGGTCAAACATTTATACTCGGTTCTAATCAGGATTATTCCATGCGGGTATGGCTGAATCCGACTCAAATGGCCACCTATCATCTGACGCCAGGCGATGTCAATGCGGCTATTCAGGACAAAAGCCTGGAATCGGCCCCGGGCAAGTTCGGCGAAAGCAGCGAGGAGTCTTTCGAGTATGTGATCAAATACAAAGGCAAGCTGAACAAGCCGGAAGATTACGAAAACATTGCAATTCGCGCCAATGCCGACGGCTCCGTGCTCAGACTGAAAGATGTCGCCAGAATAGAATTCGGCTCATACTCCTATGGCAGCAAATCACGCGTCAAAGGCCTTACAGCGCTCCCGATCGGCATATTTCAGCTGCCGGGCTCCAATTCCAGTGAGATCCAGATTGCAGTCAAAGCCTTTTTGGAAAAGGCTTCACTGGATTTCCCCAGAGATGTCAGATACATGGTCATTTATAACACCAAGGATTCTTTGGACCAATCCATTGCGCAAGTGGAGCATACCTTGCTGGAAGCTTTTGTACTCGTCTTCATTGTTGTTTTCCTTTTTCTTCAGGACTTTCGGTCCACACTCATACCTGCCATTGCAGTGCCCGTCGCCATTCTGGGAACGTTCTTTTTTATGTCCTTTTTTGGGTTTACCATCAATCTGCTCACCTTGTTTGCATTGATTCTCGCCATTGGAATTGTCGTTGATGACGCGATTGTGGTCGTCGAAGCCGTGCATGCCAAAATGCAATATGGACATCTGCCACCCAAAGAAGCAACCGTTTCGGCCATGAGCGAAATTACCGGCGCGATTATCTCCATCACGCTTGTGATGGCAGCCGTATTTTTGCCTGTCGGTTTTCTGGAAGGCTCCACAGGCGTTTTTTACCGGCAGTTTGCATTTACGCTGGCGATCGCGATCGTTATTTCCGCAGTGAATGCATTAACGCTCAGTCCCGCGCTGGCTGCTCTCTTTCTTAAAACCAGTCATCAGCAAACCAATGAAACAGTCAGGAAGGTAACAATCAAGGAAAAGTTTTTTGCGGGATTTAACTCCGGTTTCGACAAACTTACTTCCAGGTATACCTCGGGTCTGGATTACCTGATGCGATACAAATGGGCAAGTATGGGCGGACTTTTGCTGGTGGTCGCGGCGACTATGTGGATGGTTAACCAGACACCCTCGGGCTTCATTCCCGCAGAAGATCAGGGGTTTATTGCGATATCGCTCTCCATGCCAGCCGGTGCTTCATTGGACAGGACCGATAAAGTAATGGCCGAAGCTGAGAAATTATTGTCATCTGTCGAAGCGACTAAGGAGGTACTGGTTGTAGGCGGATTCAATTTTCTGACTTTATCCATTAGTCCTTCGGCGGGGATCTCTTTTGTACTTTTGAAACCAACCGATGAGCGGGGAAACGTCAAAGACATCAACGCCATTGTCGATACCGTCCGTCAAAAATTAGCTGCCATCAAAGGGGCCGATTTCTTTGTGTTCACCTTTCCAACGGTACCCGGTTTCAGCAACGTGGATGGTCTTGACCTCGTCCTGCAGGACAAGACGGGCGGCAGGCTCGACAAATTCAGCGGCATCAGCAGGCAATTCATCGGCGAGTTGATGAAACAGCCCGAAATCGGTGTAGCATTTACCACTTTCCGTGCCGACTACCCTCAGTTTGAAATGGAAATCGACAATATGAAAGCGGAACAACTGAGTGTCGGTACCAAAGATATCCTGGCTACGATGCAGGGTTATTTTGGGAGTGCACAGGCTTCGGATTTCAATCGTTTTGGTAAGTATTACCGCGTGATGGTCCAGGCAGACAAAAAAGACCGGGCGGAGCTCACTTCCATGGATGGGATACTGGTCAAAAACAAGCTGGGAAATATGGTTCCGCTCAATACATTGGTCAGGTTTAAAAGGGTTTACGGCTCCGAAACCACTTCGCGGTATAACCTGTTCAATTCCATTAGTGTAACAGCTATTCCCAAGCCCGGGCAAAGTTCGGGCGACGCCATTAAAGCCATTCAGAAAGTAGCGTCTGAGCAATTGCCTGCCGGTTATTCCTTCGAATTTTCGGGCCAAACCCGAGAGGAAATCGCGTCCGGAGGGCAGTCGGCCGTTATCTTTGGTTTAAGCCTGCTGTTTATATATTTCCTGCTCTCCGCCCAATACGAAAGTTATATTCTTCCTCTGGCCGTCATTCTTTCCATTCCGACCGGCGTCCTCGGCGTATTTGTATCCATTGGGCTGGCTGGCATTGAAAACAACATTTATGTGCAGGTAGCACTGATCATGCTGATTGGTTTATTGGCCAAAAACGCCATCCTGATCGTAGAGTTTGCCGTCCAGCGCAGGCATGCCGGTTTGTCTTTGAAAACTTCCGCCATGGAAGCAGCACGGCTCCGCATCAGGCCGATTGTGATGACCTCCATTGCGTTTGTGGCCGGATTAATTCCGATGATGTCGGCAAGCGGCCCCTCCGCCCAGGGTAACCATTCGATCAGCATTGGAGCAGCAGGCGGAATGCTATCTGGTGTAATTTTCGGGCTTTTGATTATCCCGGTACTGTTTGTCGTTTTCCAGGCTTTGCAGGAGAAAATTTCCGGAAAGCCGGTAAGTGTCATTGATGGGTCTGCAGATCAATTTGAATTAAGCGCTGTATAACCATTCAAATGAAAAGAAGCATCACAACCCTCCTGTTTCTGATCGTGCTGGTCGCAAGCAGCTGCAGAATTTCCAGGGATACCCCTAAAACCACCGCAGTCCTGCCAGATCATTTTCACGACCAACCCGACGATACGACCAGCATTGCGGATCTTCCATGGGATGCATTTTTCATCGATACAACCCTTCAAAAACTCATTGGCAGCGCCATTGAGAAGAATTATGATATGCAGATTGCGTTAAAAAACATCGAAGCCGCCCAGTTGATTTCCGCGCAGGTGCGGCATAACTATCTCCCGCAGGCAAGCCTGCAGATCAGTGCTAACAGCGCCCGGCCCTCGGATAACAGCTTGAATGGTTTAAGCCTCGATAAATTTCTGGGGACGAGCCACATTGAAGATTACGGTGCGGTATTGAACTTGTCGTGGGAGGCGGATATCTGGGGCAAAATCAGAAACCAGCAGAAGGCTGCGCTGGCGGGTTATCTGCAGAGCAAAGAGGCCCGGAATGCGGTGCAGACGTACATTGTATCTTCGGTCACCAAAGGATTTTATAACCTGCTGATGCTGGATGCCCAACTGTCGATAGCCCGAAAAAACGTAACGCTAAATGATAGTACACTGGAAATGATCACTTTGCAATTCAATGCAGGCCAGGTAAGTTCGCTGGCGGTTCAGCAGGCGCAGGCACAGCAGCAGCTCGCCACACAGCTGATCCCACAGTTTGAGCAGGCTATCCATATCCAGGAAAATGCTTTGAAAATACTCGCAGGAGAATTGCCTGGGCGTATCGACCGGTACCAAGCATTTGATCAACTGGCGCTTCCCGAAAAACTATCAGCCGGGATTCCGTCCCAAATGATCAGTCGGCGGCCTGATGTAAAAAGCCGCGAGCTCGAACTGGTTACCGCCAGCGCCAACATTGGCATCACCAAAGCAAATATGTACCCGGCGCTGAGAATTACGGCAAGTGGTGGCGTTAACTCCTTTTTGGCAAGTAACTGGTTCAATATTCCTGCGTCATTGTTCGGTGTAATTGCGGGCGGTGTGGTTCAGCCGGTTTTTCAGCAAAAAAGACTACGAACACAATATGAAGTCGCGCAGGTAGAGCAGCGGCGGGCTGTCGCCGAATTCAGAAAGTCTGTTTTGGATGCCATTGGAGAAACATCCGACGCATTGGTCAGGATTGATAAGTTAAAGGAGCAGGAAAACATTGCGCAGCTTCGGTCGCAAAACCTTCGGCAGGCCACTCAAAATGCCCGGATGCTTTTTCAAAACGGTATGGCCACTTATCTCGAAGTCATTACCGCCCAGGGCAATGTGCTTCAAAGTGAGCTTTCATTGACAAGCATCAAAAGGGACCAATTTCACGCCGTTACAGATTTGTATACTGCGCTCGGCGGTGGCTGGAAATAAATGTAGATGTTGAATGATCAAAATGTACAATGTTATCCGCAGAATAACTATTGAAGGCTTTTTCGGAGAGCCATAGATTTGAGGCATCATCAGATTGTGAAGCAGAAGCGTTCGAGTATATTTTTCAGACATCCATTTTCCAATTTTATATACATGAAATTATCTCAAATCCACAGACCAGGCTTGCTGCTCGTACCCGGTATCTTGCTAAATAGCGGAGTTCAGGCTCAGGTTTTTATCGACGATACATCCATTCTTGACATTGTCTCTCTGATCGTACTGGCTATTGCTGTATGTGTGTTGCTGCTGGCGTTCCTGACCAAAGAACTGATTATTCAGTTCAGAAAAACGCAGAAACCTAAGGGTTCTTCCGATTTCGATCAATATATCAAAAAGCTGAATAGCAGCGAGATAGATGTTGTTTTAAAAAATATTAAAAGGAAGAAAGGGCAATTGCTCAAAGAGAAGACGCTGCGACTGGTGCCGCTTTTATTATGTTTTGGTTTAAATACCGTTTCCGCGCAGACACCAGCTGCCTCGGGGCCGTTAATCGGTCATACCGGGATTATAATCACCATTGTCCTGATTGGTATCCCTGTTGTCGGCGGAATATTTCTGTTATTTTTTAAGATTTTGAACGCATTAAAAAGATATGGGAGTGCCCAGGCTATTGCCGAAGCACAACAGTTTAAAGCCTATCTTGAAAACATGGAGAATGAAAACCTGGAAACCAGTTTGCGTAAGCGGAAAGCGCAACTGGATTACCGGCTGACCAATTCGGAACTGGCTGGTTTGCTTTCCCCCGAAGATGAAAGAGGTCTCATCACCCATGTAGCCCAGAATGCCGCCTTACCTTTTGTTGCCCGTAAAAAAAGTGCACAAATACGTCCCAAAGTAAACCTTGAATTATCACGGCTCATTCAATGGTACATCGGATGTGCTGCGTGCTGGCTTGTTTTCGGTACTACGGTAGGGGAATATGTCGGGATCAAATTTGTAGCGCCTGATGTGGATCAGGTCAGCTGGTTGAGTTTTGGAAGACTTCGCCCTGTACATACCAATGCAGTATTCTGGGGCTGGGCCTCTTTGGCCATGCTGGGACTGGGGCATTATGTCGTCCCAAGGGTTAGCAATACGCAGCTTTTTGATACTAATCTGGGTTGGTATGCGCTGGTTCTGATCAATTTGTCGGTGTTTGCCGGCACATTGTGTTTGATGGCCGGTATTAATAATGGCGGCGGGGAGTATCGGGAATATATCTGGCCGGTGATGCTGCCTTTTGCCATTGGCCTGGTGCTCACGCTATACAATTTCCTCAAAACCATTGCCAACCGGACTACCAAAGAAATCTATATTTCAAACTGGTACATCGTGGCTTCCATCATTTTCGCAATCACGATCACAGTTGTCGCTTACTTACCATTTTGGCAAAATGGGCTAGGTGAGACCATCGTTCAAGGTTACTATATGCATCAGGGCGTGGGTATGTGGTTTATGCTTTTTACATTGGGCGTTGTATACTATTTTCTGCCTCAGCAGCTCAATAAACCCATTTATTCATATAGTTTGGGCATATTGGCATTCTGGACGCAGATATTATTTTATACGACCATTGGCACACACCATTTCGTTTTCAGTTCCATTGCGTGGTGGCTGCAAACCGTCGCCATTGTCGGCAGCGCAGGTATGATTATTCCGGTGGTGGCCGGCACGACCAATTTTGTGATGACCTTTAAAAACGCCTGGTTCAAAGTACCGGACAGCTACACGCTGCCATTTTTCCTGACCGGCATTGTATTTTACTTTACAGGTTCATTGCAGGGTACGGCGGAAGCATTCCGGTCGACCAACTTAATGTGGCATTTTACCGATTTCACCGTCGCACATTCGCACCTAACGATGTATGGTATCATTTGCTTTTTTCTTTGGGCCGGTATTTATGCAGTGGTGCCGCGGTTGACGGGCCTCGAACCTCCGCAAATAACAGTGGGGGCGCATTTCTGGCTCGCGTTGATCGGGCTTTTGTTTTACACGATACCACTGATGTACGGGAGTACACTTCGCGGACTGATGTGGATGGAGGAAAGACCTTTTATCGACAGCGTCGTTTTCATGGCGCCGTTTTGGCTATGGCGGGCCATCGGCGGCAGCCTGATGTGGCTCTCTCACTTGTTTTTTGCTTACAATATGTATCGTATGATTGTCCAGAGTGACATAATCGACATGCACGAAACGATATTTAAACCCCTGCCCCAGGAGCATAATGCCTGACCGACGTCTCCATACTTTTAGGCTTTCGCGACATGGATTTTTTTTATAACCATACTAAATTATTTGGTGCAGCCTTTTTGTTGTTTTTGGTTTTAACGGTCTTTGTTGCACTCGTACCGGCCATCAACAATGAGAAAAAAAATGCACCACTTCCCGGCTTTGAGCCACTGAGCGATGATGCTGTGGAAGGGAAAGCGCTTTTTGTGGCCAATGGCTGCGTGGCTTGTCATACCCAACAGGTCAGGAATGTGGATATGGATAGAATGTGGGGACAAAGACCAAGTGTGGCCGCTGATTATGCCGCCATTGGAAGGACGGATTTTTGGCGCAACACGGCTACGTTGATGGGAACGGAACGTACCGGCCCGGACCTTACGTCTATTGGGACACGTCAGCCGAGCAAGGAATGGAACCTTGTCCATTTATTTAATCCGCGCATCGTAGTGAAGGAATCCATCATGCCAGCTTATCCCTGGCTTTTTGAAGTAAAAAAAGAACCTTCCCGGGAAGACGTGATTGTGATCGTGCCGGAGATATACTTGAAAGAGCCAGGAACCTTAGTTGCAAGAAAAGATGCGTTAAAGCTCGTGGCTTATCTGCAATCGCTGAAACAAATCGAATTGCCGGGTGGCGCCACAACTGCATTTTTATACAAGAAAGAAACAAAACCAAGTGCAGAAGAGCCGAATGCCAGCGTAAGCATGGACGGTCCTGCTCTATATGCAACGCATTGCCAGGCTTGTCACCAGCCGACCGGAGAAGGACTTAAAGGTGCTTTTCCTGCATTGACAGGCAGTCCGATTGTTCTGAACGACAATCCCGAAATCATGTTGAACATTGTCGTCAACGGGTACGATGCCCGGGAAGAGTTCGGTGTGATGCCTGCGATTGGAAAAAATGCAAGACTAACGCCCGACGAAATCGCGGCCATCATGAACCACGAACGAACTTCCTGGGGCAACAATGCCAGGAAAGTTACTGTGCAGGAAATCGGCAAGCTCATGGATGCGATCAGACAACTGCCGGTTCAATAAACAATGAATGGTTTCACAATGAAAAAACCCGTCCTCACCCTTTTGCTGATTTTGATCAGGCTGGTTTCCCTGGCCTGTCCGGTCTGCGACCAGCGGCAACCCAAGGTTTTAAAAGGGATCACACACGGAACTGGTCCGGAAAGCAATTGGGATTATGTGATCATCATAACCGCGATCGCCATCGTTATTTTCACACTTTTCTTTTCTGTGAAATGGCTGATCAACCCGGGTGAAGCCGGGAATGACCACATCAAAAAATTCATTTTGACCAACCCTTGAAATGGAAGATCAAAGCACAGTGATTATTTTTATAGATGATGATGAAAAGCCAATCGGAGCGTTCGCTTCTCCCGTGAATTTTGAATTGGACACACGAAAAATCGCTGACGGTAAGCATGTTCTGAAAATCGTCAGCAAAGATCCGACTGGTAAGGAAGGGATCAGGATGATTCCATTTGAGGTAAGAAACGGACCGGCCATTGCCATAGAAGGAATGCAAGAAAATGCGGTTGTTGACGGTATTGTACCGATGATGATCAATGCCTACGGAAAAGGCGACCAAAAGAAGTTTCTAATCACGGGCAGTGAGTCACCTCAAAGCATTCCCGCCTTGTTCTGGATACTGCTTATTTGTTTTACGGGCTGGTCATTGTACTATCTGATCACTTACCTGTCGCTAAGTGGCGATTAGAGCAGTTAGCTTTTATTTGTCACCATTAGTATGAGGCAAGCTTTATTTGGGATACTGTTTTCTTATTCCAAGCCTTTTGATCATCGAGTGTAATGTGGTGGGAGGCATCTTTAATGCTTCTGCTGCTCCGCCCGAACCGGCCACTTTCCCTTTACATGATTTGAGAACGCGCATGATATGCTCCCTGTCTACTTCGTCCATTGTTTTGACCCTGGTGTTTTCCAGAACAGACGCTATATTTTCCTCACCCACAGGCAGATGCAGCTGGTTAATGATGGGCTTTGATGATAATAATACGCTTCTTTCCATCAGATTTTCGAGCTCCCGCACATTGCCAGGCCAACGATACGATGAAAGCTTCTTAAGGACGCGACTGGAAATGCCGGAGATTTTCCGGCCGCTTCTTTTTGCATATTTTTCTGCAAAATGGAGCGCCAGGGCAGCGATGTCCTGTCCTCTTTCCCGCAAGGGCGGTATCGTAATAGGAAAAATATTCAGCCTGAAAAAGAGGTCACTTCGAAAATTACCATGGTTGACTTCATTCTGGAGATCTTTATTGGTCGCTGCGATCACACGCACATCCGTTTTGATCGGGGTTCTGCCGCCAACCCTTTCAATCTCTTTTTCCTGCAGGGCCCGGAGTAATTTCACCTGCAAATCCAGGGGCATATCCCCGATTTCGTCGAGGAACAAAGTCCCGTTATGGGCAAGCTCCCATTTGCCGATCCGGCGTTCTGCTGCGCCGGTAAAACTCCCTTTTTCATGGCCAAACAACTCACTTTCAATTAAACTCGCTGGGAGCGCGGCACAGTTTACGGTTACCATTACCTCATCCTTCCTCCATGAATTTTGGTGGATGGCTTTCGCTATCACTTCCTTACCTGTACCGGTCTCTCCGAGCAGCAGAACTGTGCTTTGTGTTTTTGACACCTGGGACACCAGCCTAAGCACCTTTTGCATGGACTCACTTGTACCGATGATCTGTGAATCATTGCTAGCGGCTTCTGACGTTTTATCCGGCCAGGAACGGCTTTCAAGCAGTTCCTTTTTCAAGTTTTCGATTTGCGCGGACTGCTTTTCAGTCTCTTCGTTTGCAATGATACAGGCAAGTGCAGTGCTAATCTGTGATGTGATGGCTTGCAGGAGTTCTGCATCAACGCTATTACGTTCCGTGTACAAAACACCGATATTCCTGGTTCCAAACCGAAGTGGAATGCCCGGTAATTCGTCTGTCGCCCCTGCAGCATGGTCATCACTAACCTCGGAAAGCAAGTACTTATCGATGCCGAGCTTTCTTAGCCCGTCACCGACAACCGTTGTTAACTCAGCCCGAGTGGTGATTTTTGCAATATCATTACAAAAGCTGACGAGCATTGTGCCGCTGTCTTTGTCAGGATGTTTCACTTTTTGGTTTTGTTACACATAAGGTAAATATATCTCCTGTCAGATAAAAAGAAAACTCGATAATTGCGTATTTTTATCGTACCTGGAATGTTCACGAGAATAAATAACATGGGCCTGAAAGTATTGATAGTAGAGGACCAATTCATTGAAGCAAATGACCTTCAGCTGATTTTGAAAAGCGCCGGTCATTCTGTTTGTGGCATTGCAAAATCCGTGGCAGCAGCCCTTGAGTTTCTGCAAACAAACAAGCCTGATATTGTTTTGCTGGATATATTCCTGAAAGGACCTAAGACGGGTATTGACCTCGCACCGAGCCTCACTTCGGAAAACATCCCGTTCATTTTTATTTCCGCCAATTCAGACCCATCGACATTCGACGCTGCCAAAGCAACTCGGCCTGACGGCTTCTTGATCAAGCCATTCAGGAAACTGGATATCCTGGTGGCACTGGATATTGCCATTTACCGGCATCAATATGCGAATGAGCATGCCCTTCACCAGGATCAATGGCGGAAAAACAGTAACACTTTGCCGGGACAAACGGAAGCCCTTGCAGAATTTAAGCAGATCATCGGCCGCAGTCCTAGATTGCTGCAGGTTCTGGACCTGGTCAGTCAGGTAGCGCCATTGGATACCTCCGTGCTGATCCTGGGGGAGACTGGGGTTGGCAAAGAGGGCATCGCGAAGGCGATTCACCAACTTTCAAAAAGAAAAAACAAGCCGCTCATCAAAGTCAACTGCGGGGCAATCCCGCCCAGCCTGATTGAATCCGAGCTATTCGGGCATGAAAAGGGCGCATTTTCCGGTGCTTCCGACAGGCGGATAGGAAAATTTGAGCAGGCGCAGGGCGGGACGATTTTTCTGGATGAAATCGGTGAAATGCCTTTGGAAACACAAACCAAACTGCTCCGGGTAATCCAGGAAAAAGAATTGGAACGGATTGGTGGCAGAACCACGATCAAGCTTGATATTCGGTTCATTACGGCGACAAACCGTAATCTGTACAAAGAAGTAGCAGCAGGAAAGTTTCGGATCGATCTGTATTACAGGATCAATGTCTTTACGATCACGCTTGCACCCTTGCGCGAGCGGAAAGAAGATATTCCAAGTCTGGTCGACTATTTTCTGAAAAAACATGCTAAACTATCTTACAACCAGCCCAAGAGGGTGAGCCCTCAGGCGCTCGAAAAGCTGCTCGCCTATTCCTGGCCGGGAAATATCAGGGAGCTTGAAAATGTCATTGAGCGACATATCATTATCACCCCATTCGGTACAATCTCATCCATCGACCTTCCGGAAGACGAAACAGCTGAGAATCAAAAAATGGGTGATGTTTCGAAGACCAAATCCCCCGCAGGGCATGAAAAACAATCCATTCTGGCAGCGCTAAACAAAAGCAATGGAAAGGTTTCCGGCAAAGGGGGAGCGGCAGAGATTCTGAACTTGCCCGCTGCGACACTGGCTTCAAAAATGAAAAAATTGGGGATCAGCTGGAGTTTTGTTTCCGGATAATGCAAACCTAAATGGCTATTTCCTGCAACGCTTCCTGGTGCGACCCCATGAACAGTTTATAGTCAAATTCGATCAGCAGCGTTGTTCCAGGGGTCCCCTTAATGGTAAAATCCCCTTCCAGATCTTCCGTAAGACCTTTTATCAGTTTCAGACCAAAGGACTTGATTTCGCCTATATTAAAATCCTGCTGGAACCCAATTCCGTCATCAGCAATTGAGAGCAGCAGGCTTTCCTCCGGTGTCTTTTCTAAACTGACTTTAATTTCTCCTTCCCGCTGATCGGGGAAAGCGTATTTAAGTGCATTGGTAATGCCTTCATTTAAGATCAAACCGACCGGCACCGCCTGCACCAGATCCAATTGAATATCCTCGACGCTCACATTGAAAATAATGCGCTTGCCCAGGTTAAAGCTGTCATCCAGGTAGTGTACCAGTTCATGAACATAACTGGGCATCGCAATACCGCTCATATTCTGGGATTGATAAATCCTTTGATGCAGCATAGACATCGCCTGGATCCGGTGGCGGCTTTCCAAAATGGCGTTCACCGCCACATCTTCTTTAAGATAAGCGGATTGGGAGTTCAAAAGGCTGATGACAATCTGCAGGTTATTTTTAACGCGGTGGTGTACCTCTCTGAGCAGCCATTCTTTTTCATTGACCAACCGAATGAGGGAGGAATTTTTAATGTTGATTGTTTTCTGCTGCTCTTCCAGTTGCAGGTTCTTATTTTGCTTGAGCCTATAACGGTTATACAATAGCCCCAACAGACATAGCAGCGCAACAAGTCCGGCGTAGGTGAATTTTTCGGTACGTGCCGATAACTCCAATTTTTGCTTTTGCAGTGTTGCCTCTTTTTGCAGGATTTTGAAATCCTTCTCCTTTTGGGCAGTTCTGAAATTGGCCTTTAAAATAGAAAATTCTATGTCCTTTGTACTTTTGGCGATGGAGTCTTTGAGAAATACATAGCGCTGGTAATGGCCGATCGATGCAAGGTAATTACCGGCGGCAGAATCGACTTTAAATAGGAGCAACCTACTCTCAATCTCAAATTCAGGGGTTAAACGGTTTGAGGCCAGCGCGTTCTTGATATAACGATCTGCCTGACCGAACTCAGCTCTTTCAACATAGAATCTCCCGATCGTTAAAAAGGCTTCGGCACCTGCAGGTGTCCAACTTTTTTTTGTGGCATACTTTTCAGAATACTCGACTTCACCATTAAGCCTGATCATTTCGAGGTAATATCTTTCAGCCAACCTAAAATCCTGTAAGGCGGCAAAGCAATCTCCAAACATCGCTGCCACCTGCTGCCTGCTTTGTGCTAACTTCGGGACATGCTTGCTTTTCAGAAAGGACCGAAGAAATTGGAGCGCCTCTTCGGCATTACCAAGCCTGATTTGAGCATCAGTCAAATATCTCAGCGTTGTATATACATCTGCGTCAGCATACGCTTTTGATAAAGAAAGCTTAAAATACTTAATGCTGGATTTTAGGTCGCCCAGACTGTAGTACAAGCTACCAGCCGCTACGTAAGAGCGATCTATCTGAGTGCTGTCTCCCATCACATTCGAAGCTTTAAGATCCAGCAAAGCATATCGAAGCGCTTTGTCCATATTGCCCTGTTTCTTATAAAATTCGGAAAGATTATGATAAGCCCCGGGCAATCGTTTTGTGATGTGAGAAGACTCAAAGGTTTTCAGCGCAGTAAGATAAAATCGTTCAGTGAGGTCAGGTCTGCTATGGTGAGAATGAACGTATGCAATATATGACTCGCAGTCTCCCGCCGTTTTGAAGTCCCCAATTTCTTTGTAGAGTTTAATCGCCTGACTGTAACTATAAATTGCCAGTGCATAAGTACTATCCGAGTCAGGTAGGTTCCGGCCCAGTTCATCCCACCAATGTGCCAATCCGGCTTTGTCGTCAATTTGTTGATAGTGTTGAATCACACGATAAAAGCATTTCGTTCCCAGGGTCATCTCTCCTAAACGAAAATGATACTTACCTCCGGCAATGGAAACCTCAGTCATCCATTGCCTTGACTTAAGCTGCGTACTAAGACTGTCTGCCGTTTTCAGGTATGGGTATGCCTTACGCAATTCTTCCGGTTTAGCATCCCTGTTATCCAGATGGGATTCGGCGAAAGTCGCAATTAAGCAAACTTTCATTTCCCCGTATACGTCATTAAACATTCGTTTAGCAGCGGCATAGTCTTTCTTTTTCAAATGAGATACAAAGACCAGGTATGTCGCATTGTTATATCCCTTCCCATATCCTAGCGATTTACTGAGACTTATTGCCGAACGAGCGAATGCAAGGGCACTGTCAATGGAGCCCGGGGACTCGTTTCTAAAATATATGGCACCTACCCTTAAAAGTAAATTGACTTTTAATGTATCATCCTTTACCATCTTGAGCTGTTTCAGATAAGGGTAAAGATGATAGAGTGGTTCCCGCGTTATACCGACCTTCTCATTTGTTGGTTGGGCTACAGCGCAAGTAATCAGGAAGAAAAAAATGCTGAGTAGCAGTATTGTTTTGATGGTCATAAGTCAATCTGTTATGCTGAGTATTTGGGATCTAATCTTGAACTTCCATTAGGGCTTCGTGGTGGATACCTATGACCGGTTTGTAGTCAAACTCCATCAGCAGTGTTACCGCGCTGCCTGATAAGAGTAAATAGTGTTCAATGCTGGCAGCATAATCCCCCATACAATCATAAATATTTCCCAGGGTCATATGCAGCGCATCAAACTGACTGTTGTTTTCCGTGGAAAACAGGGCTTTCAAACCCTCTAGCGACCAACAGAGCGTATATCAAATCCCTTATATCACACCAAATGGATCGCCCGTCTCTAATTTACAATCTTTTAAAAGTTGCTCAAACAGATCAAATACAAATTTTTTTGACTCTCAGAAAATGGCGATATATCGTATTAGAATCGCATTATTAACGTATATAATATGTTAATAATGAGATATTTAATATTTGGCATAGCGTTTGATTAATAAGAGTACATCTATCACATAAACCGCTCATCTTTAAAGAAAATGAGAAAGAACCCAATCATCCTATTCGCCAAATGGCAAGTAAAAAAAGGCCATTTAGATTCCGTGCTTAATTTGCTGACAGAAGTTTCTCAAAAAAGTGAAAACGAAGCCGGAAACCTGTTTTACGACTTATACCAAAGTCATAATAATCCAGACATGCTGATCTTCTGCGAAGGCTATGCCGACGATGCATCTCTTGCCAGCCACCAGAAGTCAGAGCATTTTCAGCGTATCGTGATCGACGAAATTGCTCCCATGTTGGAGGAAGTGGAGGTTATCCTGACCGCACCGGTTCAATTGGACATTTGATTTGATAAAGCAAATTTGCTACTCACCCATTCAGCATTTTTAGCGCAATTGAACCCGACGATCATGGATAAACTACGAAAACATATAGAAGAAATTACGCCGGTGAGTGACGATGAGTTTGAATACGTCAAGACGTTTCTCACCAGAAAAAGAGTTAGGAAACATCAATACCTGATTCAGATCGGGGATAAAGTAACCTGTGATTACTGGATCACCAAAGGTATTTTCAGGGCTTTTTATGTTGACACAGCAGGAAAGGAGCACATCCTGCAATTCGCCCCTGAAAACTCGTGGCTCTCGGATTACAATGCCTTTTTTAACCAAACGGAATCGAAAATGAACATTGTTTGCATGGAAGATGCGGAAGTGCTTTGCCTTACCATTTTAGCAAAGGAAAAACTGGCTTCCGAACTTCACAAAATGGAGCACTTTTTTAGAATGAAGGTGACCAGAGGATATACAGTCCAGCAGCATCGGATTATCTCTTTACTTTCTAATAACCCCCGGCAACGCTATGAAGAATTTGAAAGCCTGTATCCTAATATTGTAAAAAAAGTCCCTAAAAAATACATCGCGGAATATCTTGGTATCAGCCGTGAAACGCTAAGCAGACTTTACCCGATGAGTCATCGGCACGCAGCAATTTAAAGTCCTGAAAATGCCATGTTCATTTAGTTTGTAAAGTAAAATTCGTCCAATATGAAAGCGTTGATCATTGGAGCAACAGGGGCCACTGGTATGGATCTCGTACAAGTGTTATTGCAGGATTCGGAGTATAGAGAAGTTGTCGCATTCGTACGTCGTTCCACCGGTATTATACATCCCAAGTTTTCAGAGCTCGTAGTTGATTTTGAAAAAATAGAAGAGGTATCTGATTCTATCAAAGGAGATGTATGGTTCTCGTGTCTTGGAACCACCCTAAAAGCAGCTGGCTCCAAGGAGAAACATTGGCATATCGATTATGAAATCCCGGTTAAGTTCGCGCACATTGCTAAAAGAAACGGAATTTCCAGGGTTGTATTGCTTTCTTCTTATGGTGCTTTTTCTAAAAGCAATGTGTCATATTTGAGAATCAAAGGTCAATTGGAAGAGCAAATTGCCAGTCTTGCATTTGATCAGTATATCACTTTCAAGCCCGGGTTCTTGTTGCGGAAAGATACCGATCGGCTGGGAGAACGCCTCATTGCCGGCCCATTGAATTTTCTGAGCGGCTTGGGTTTGTTCAAGAAATATCGGCCTATATCGACGACAACGCTCGCCGGAAAAATGGCTAAGGCACCCAAGGCACTCGCACATGGAGTACATATCGTTGAGCTGGATGAAATCTTTGAATTTTAGCGATCACTCCACTAATCGATTGCATTAGTTTATCTTTTTCTCACCTAAATATGAATGCTTATGAATGCGAATTTTATAGTACCAGCTTGTCTGTTTTGGCTTTTATTCAAACCGGTAAATGCAGAGGCCCAGCAAGTGAAGCACCTAGTTATTGAAGGTATGGAAGCAAAAGCAATTTCGGATGGGATTACACTACGGTCCGAGTCCGGGTCCAGTGGCACGTTTGGTTATTTCGTCATGAAAAAGGGCGCATCAGTCCCTGTTCATAGTCATCCAAATGAGCAGTACTCCTTTATATTGAAAGGCAGCGTAAAAGCTTCTATCGGCGATACGGTCATGATTATTAAAGCCGGTGAAACTGTGGTCATTCCGTCAAATGTTCCTCATAGTTTTACAAGTCTGGAAGAAGGGACCATTGACCTCGATTTCTTTGCACCCCGTCGGGAAGATTGGATCAATGGCACAGCCGACTATTTTAAGAAATAGCATAAACAAATTTGACGACCAAGCGAATACTTGGGCCAACGTCTAACGGGTAGGGTTACCTTTTGTCTTAATATTACAATCCCACCAGAATTATTGTTTTATCAAAAAAGTGCTCGTAAACATTTTGACACATTTGTGTCAGGTAGACCTTCCTTTTACAGGGCAACTTTGCATCGTCAACCTCAATTAACCAAGCCGATCAAGGGGTTGCTTTAAATATTTAGGTAACAACTCAATTTAAAAACAAAATGAAAAAAACAGTTTTATCGCTGCTATCCGCAGCGTTCGCAGTATCTGCTATTGCATCATGTTCTACTGATGACGACAATGTGATTGCCAATCCAAACACCTACGTGCTAGTACACGGCGCATGGCAAGCCCCTTACGTATGGGACGCTGTAAAGTCGGACCTGACCAGCAAAGGCAACAAAGTAGTGGTCGTGGAGCTTCCCGCCCACGGTGCAGACAAAACCCCGGCGCACCAAGTTTCATTGGATGTTTACAGTGATAAAGTGATTGAAGCAATCTCGAAAGTAAATGGCAAAGTGATCCTTGTAGGGCATAGCATGGGCGGAATGGTCGTAACCAGTGTCGCCGAGAAGATTCCCCAGAAAATCAGCAGGCTGGTATATATAGGCGCATTTGTACCTACCTCCGGACAAAGCCTCGGTGAACTTTCGATGGGTGACCCAGATTCGAAACTTGGACCTCAGCTGTCACAATCCGACGACAAACTAACGCTCGATGTTAAACGCGATCAACTGACTTACCTTTTCATTAATGATGGCAGCCAAGGCGCAAAAGATCAGGTTCTTGCGAACTATCGGGCAGAGCCGGCGATTCCATTCGGCAATAAGGTCACCCTTACCAATGCAAATTTCGGTTCAGTAGAAAAGGTATATATCAAAACCCTGCAGGACATCGTGATAACCCCGGGATTTCAGGACAAAATGATTGCCGCAGCGGGCATTAAGAAAGTTTATCAGGTCAACACAAGCCATTCTCCTTTTCTGGCTCAGCCACGTGCAGTATCTGATCTTTTACTCCAAATCGGACAGGAAACGGGTGTTAAACAATAGCGCAAAAGTTAGTACGACCAGTTCGCCATACAACTGGTCGTGCCAAATCCCTCAATAGAACCATGAAAACAACAGGAATATTTTCAATCACAAAAATGCCCGTCGTGCTCAGTATAGCCATGTTCTTTTGCATGATCAATATGGGTCTCGTAGCGCAGGATTTGAAGGGCGCGACAGTAGCAGAATCTATTGCGAAGCAGTCTGAAACAGTGGCGAGATTAACCCGATATGAAGTGAAACGGCAACATCGGGCTGCATTCCGCAAAATGGCAAAAAAGTACGTTAGTCATTCCCTGCGTCAGAAAGGCAATATTTTATCTGAGGCATACTATGAGGAGGAAAATCCCTCCGTAATGTGGATCGTCGAAAGGTGGGAAAATCGGAATAAATTCGAGGAAAACAGCAAAAGGCCACCGTTCAGAATAATAGAATCAATGTCGGGAAAAGTGCTGGTCCAACCTGCAAAAGTCATCTATGCGAAAGACCTGGAACCGCTTTCCAAACGGCAATGGCGCACTGTTGCGAGGAAGAATGACAAGCCGATCACCATTATGCTTTTTGTGGATGCCAGAGCAGGGACGGAGGACAACTTTAAGAAAGTGTATCATACCGCCATGCCGCAATTCCGAAGTGAACCGGGCGTCGTTACCTATCAGCTTTCCCAGCTTGAAGAAGACAGCACTCAATTTGTGACGTATGAAAAATTCAGGGGTGAAGATGCTTTTCAATACCATTTGAAATTCCCTCCTATACAGCCGGTGATTGACTATTTGGAAACCAGTATCAAAAAACAACCCTTCCAAACCGGCATTCACAGACTGATCGAATTTGCACCTGGTACCCGGGAATAATAGGGTAAAACAATTAATAAATACTACAAACAATCAAAACTCAAAAATGAAAACGGTTAATCAAATTGTACTGGCAGGTGTCATCAGCACGCTTGCTCTGTTGAACGCAAATGCCCAGGTCAAAGTAAGTGCCGGGCAAATTAAATCCAATGAACTGGAAGTATTGAATCAATTGGCATCCCACACGGAAGTTGTCAACATGCCGGTATCGCAGCTACTCAATGCACCTGGAAACGAAGCACTCAGGGCGTTCTTTTTTACCCCGGTAAAGGACAAGTCGGCTTTGAAGGGCACAAAGATCGCCGTCATTGCGGCAGATGGTTTTGAGGAAATCGAATTACTCGGGCCGGTGTGGTACTTCCGGGAACTGGGTGCCCAGGTCGAAATCGTTGCTCCCAAATATAACCCGGCGCCTGCAAGGTATGGCCTTATCCAACCAGAAATGGCCAAAACACATATCATGGCGATACAATACCTGCAACCTGTGGGTTGGGTAAAAGTGGATCGCACAGCCGATCAGGTCAAAGTAAATGACTACGATGCGGTATTCATTCCCGGTGGCGCCTGGAACCCGGATAATCTTCGCTATGACAAGGACGTGATCCGTTTTATTCAGGATTTCAACAAATCAGGAAAGCTGATTGCTGCCATTTGTCACGCTCCGGTTGTGCTGGCATCCGCAGATATTCTGAAAGGGAAGAAACTTACCGGCTACTGGAATATCCAGGTCGACCTGAAAAACGCAGGCGGAATCGTAGAGGACACACCGGTAGTTACAGATGGTAACCTGATCACCAGTAGGCACCCGATTGATGTGGCCGATTTTTCGAGAGCAGTGGAACAATGGTTGGTAAAACGTTGAAAATTCAAAAATATGGAATATAGAAAATTGGGGGATTCTGATCTTAACTTATCAGTAATTACCTACGGCAGCTTTGCCATCGGAGGCACGATGTGGGGCGGAACAGAGAAAAAAGAAGCACAGGAGGCGGTCAGGGCTTCGCTTGACCACGGCGTTACCACGCTGGATACGGCGCCATTTTATGGGTTTGGCCTCAGTGAGAAACTGATCGGTGAAACGATCGGAGGAATGGACCGTTCGAAGATTCAGATACTGACAAAATTCGGGATGGTCTGGGATGGCAGCAACAACGGGAAAGGGGATTTTATGTTTGATATTGAAAATGAAGGTAAAATTTATCCTATCTACAAATTCGCCTCAAAAGCCAATGTGATCAAGGAAGCCGAAGAGAGCTTAAAACGATTGGGGACAGACTATATCGATTTGTTACAACTTCATTGGTTTGATTCCACCACACCAGTTGATGAAACGATGGAAGCATTGCAGCTACTGATCGATCAGGGTAAAATCCGGGCAGCGGGGGTCAGCAACTATAATAATGAACAGATGCTGGAAGCTCAGAAAAGTATCCGTCTGGCGTCCAATCAGCTGCCTTACAGCATGCTGAAAAGGGAAATTGAATCGGAAGTGATCCCAGCTGCCATCAAAAACAATGTTGGCATTATCGCTTATAGTCCGCTGGAAAGGGGTTTACTGACCGGTAAATTCTTTAAAGGCGATACCTTGAAATCCAGCGACCATCGCAACGGTTATTTCGCTCAATTCGACCTCGAAAAAGTAAAATCCTTGTTAGAACGAATTGAGCCGATTGCGCAGGACAAAGGAGTCTCGCTTTCACAATTGGTGCTGAGATGGACAACCCTTCAGCCCGGTATCACAGCGGTACTGGCGGGAGCGACGAATAAAGAACAGGCGATCAGCAACGCTCAGGCTACCCAGATCAGCCTTAGCAAAAAAGAGCTCAACTTCATTGATGACCAGCTTGCCAATTAAACTAATACCCGGAGTCCGCATATGGGCTCCGGGTATTGAATTTATTTTCAATGCCAAATGAGAAAAGGCGTATAACATTTACCGTTATACGCCTTTTCTCATTTGCACTTCTGGGTTTTACATCAGCGAATTGATAGCAGATGCTATCTCTTCCCGCACTTTCGGACTCGAATTCATGGTCATTTTTATATCACCAGCCTGGTCAATTACCATGCTGGTTGGCCATGAGCCGACTTGGTACTTTTTATCGACCTCTCCCGAATTAGGCAACAATGTATAATTGAAGTTGCGTTTCTTTTGAAATGTTCTGACCTGGCCCGCACTGTTAAAAGTCAAAGCCAGAAAGACGACATCTTTGCCCTCATAAGCTTTAACCAATTCATTTAATTCCGGCATTTCCTGGACACATGGGGCACAGGATGTGAACCAGAAGTTGAGTACCACGATTTTACTACGCAACTCCTGTAAATTCCAGAGATTTCCTTGAAGATCTTTCAATTTAAAGTCAGGCGCCGGTTTATTCAGCATAGATGCTTTGGCCTGCTCTCTTCGGGTATTTGCTTCTTCAAACTGTCGCTTCATTTCTTCGGTTATCCTGACAAGGTGAACAATGCCCTTCGCATCATCCTCCGCGTTATGTGAAAACGAAACCCCGCCCCAGGCTTTGCTTAAACTGTCCAGTTTTTCACTGGGGAACACTTTACCATCAGGCAATAAATAGGTGATGGCTTGTTTGGGCGACTCGCTCACACCGGATGATACCTGTGCCATTGACAGGTATGAAACACACAAGGAAGCTGCGGTAAGGCAGCTTCCAGTGTACAATTTTCTGTATTTCATCATTACTGATCATGTTAACTGGTTTAACTTCTGTTTAGACCAAGACACCTTGCTGATATGTTTCCCAGTCCGTGTAGCCATGGTTACCTAGGCCGTAGTGCAGGCTACGATCCGGCGGGGTCAGTTCCCAATTGTTTTGCAAACGGTCAACCAAATCCGGATTGGCTATAAACGGCTCTCCGAATCCGGCGATATCAATCGTTCCTGCATTGATCAGTTGCTCAGATTTTTTACGGTCCATACTGCCTGCAAGAATAATCACACCCTCATACCAGGAGCGAAAACGCTCAATAAAACCTTCCGGCAATGCGTGGCTTCCTTTGGATTGCTGATCCATAATGTGTACGTAAACGTTGTCCCTTTTTGCTAATTCTTTTGCAAGATATTGGTAGGTAGCCTCTATCTCGTCATAATGCGGCAGATCGCCCAGGCCACCATAAGGCGTAAGCCTGATGCCCACTTTGTCTTTACCGATAGCCTCAATGCTTGCATCAACCGCTTCCAGTAAGAACCTTGACCGGTTTTCAATACTTCCGCCGTATTCGTCGATGCGATTGTTGACAAAGGGATTGAGGAACTGTTCGATCAGATAACCGTTGGCACCGTGCAGCTCTACACCGTCAAAACCGGCTTTCATCGCATTTTTTGCAGCATTAGCAAAATCTCGCACAACCTGTTTCACCTCATCGGTTAAAAGCGCCCGTGGTTTTGAAGAAATGACAAAACCTTCATTCCCGTTTTCATCATATCCCCAGGAAAAAGAGCTGGACGCCTGAATATCCGAAGGACCCACCGGTGCTATTCCGCCAGGCTGATTGGAGGTATGTGAAACCCTTCCTACATGCCAGAGTTGCGTAAATATCGCACTGCCATTTTCATGTACCGCGTTGGTCACTTTTTTCCAGCCTTCTACTTGTTCCTGTGTATATAATCCGGGAATGTACAGCACGCCTTTCGCCGTATCCGAAATCGCCGTTCCCTCGGTTATGATCAGTCCTGCGCCTGAACGTTGCGCATAATATAACGCATTGCTATCATTAGGAATGCCGTTCGCATTTCTTGCCCTGGTCATCGGAGCCATAGCAATGCGGTTTTTTAATTGAAGCGAACCGATCCTTGCAGGTTCAAAAATATTGGTTGTCATCTTTAATACTATCTAATTGTTTTTAAGGTCAAATACTTTGGGATACATAAGAAAAGTGAATTGGTTTTCTGAGGTAAACTTACCATCATCAGCAGCTCGGAGAGAAGGAAGAAAATCACTAAAAAAGTGTGAGTCAAATCACAAGTCATCATGCGGCCGGATGTATTTTGCTGCTGATCCATAATTTTAGCTTTTGATAGCTTTCTAATTTGGATACAATTGCCCGCAGGAAGTGGACCTGTAAAACCTTTGTCCAAGCTGCGATTGCCCATAAATGCCATGGGGAAGTGCTGCCGGTAAGTTGCCACCAAAGCCAGATAGCCGGAGTAGCGAGAAGGAAAACAAGTAAGTGGATTTTGAAACGCTTTTTTGAATTGATGGGTGCATGTACCCAATTGGTCTGATGTATCATGATTTCTAATATTATTGAGAATATTTTTTGAGATAATTAAAATTGTAAAGCTTGATCAGGGCTACCTGAATTGTTTACCTAGTTCCTGGACTTTCCGCAACCAATTTTTACGGTGCTCATCGGTTGACTTTCTGATAAACCCAAATGTGGAGAACCTGATGGGATCGAAACCTACGTAGCCGAATATGATGTCTTTAAGTATCTGGTATTGGGACGCACGATAAATAATGTAGAACCACCAAGTCGGTGTGTCCATCGTTACGAGGATTCGCATACTTTTTCCCTTTAGTAGTTTTTCAGGGAAGTTTTTTCCGGAATGGTTTTTAAAGGCAAAGCCAGGCAGAAATATCCGGTCAATAAAACCTTTGGTGATGGCTGGCATAAATCCCCACCAGTTTGGGTAGGCGAGTACTACGTGGTCGGCCCACTGGATAAGCCTTTGTGAGTTAATCAGGTTTTCTTCCAGCTGCATCACTTCCCCATTTTTATACCCGTCCGAAAGATTTACATCAAAATTCAGTCTGGATATATAGATGGTTTTACAATTGGCACCAGCACTTTCTGCACCGCTTTGATAGGCATCAAGCAAAGCTTTGCAATAAGAATCTTCTGAGGGGTGCCCGAGGATGAGTAATATGTTCTTTTCCATTGCAGATCAACTTTTAATTTGATATTGCAAAGGTGGGCGGGAGCAGGAAGGTGTACCTGACACAAATGTGTCAAAAAATTATTTGTGCGCAACTTTCTGGCGAATCCTGGTGAGCGATTGTCGTTCTATGCCAAGATAGCTACAAAGGTGAGATAGTGAAACCCTATTAAATAAGGCGGAACGATACTGAATGAAATCGAGATAACGCTCCTCTGCTGCTTGAAATACAAAACTTTCAATGCGTGCCTGCTGTTGCCTGAGGACTTCTTCTGCTATTAACCGCCCATATTTCTCAAAATTTTGAGATTGTTTATATAACCATTGAAGGTCATCAAACGACAGGCAGGCGAATGTCGTGGGTTCCAGGCACTGGATAGAATATTTACTAGGTTTTTGAATGATAAACGACGGGTAGTGGGTGGCGTAATCACCCTCGGCATAAAAACCAATAGTTCTTTCATTTCCATCCTTATCAATGTAGAAAGAACGGACCAACCCTTTTGTTACGAATCCCAATAGCTTTTGAGTTTCGCCGGATTGCAGAAAAAGATCTTTCTTTTTCAACTCTATGAATTTGAATTTAAGAGCATATTGTGAAAGCTCAGCCTCGGTAATAGAAGGACAAACTTCTTTGACCGAATTAAGAACAAATTGCGTTTCTGAATCTATTATCTTTTTATCTGTTGAGAATGACATATCTTAAAAATAAAAAATTTGGGTCAAATTGTAAGTACCCCAATACGGCGGACAATATAACGCTGAGAAATACAGTAATTCAGTAGCCTCAAATCATCAGCCGTCGGTTTACACAATTAATTTTCAGGATTAGGAGAGTGGTCACTAAAATTCTTGCTATCAGCGCTTTTTCATGCTAAATTTGTACATGGTTGCAGCCAACAAAATCTTGGTGAGCAATTCGGTGAGCAGACTTTTTAATGTTTTCGTAAGATATTGATTTTCAGTGAAATGTAGGATTGTTTCATGTCCCTCTCTCTCTGCAGGACACATAAATATTTATTTATCAGTTAGTTATAGCGGAGGTTTTCCTCCGCTATTTTGATTTAAGCGACTTTAACTAGCTGATTTTCAGCATTAGTTTAAACACGAAATCTGAAAAAGTGCTTCATGTTGGTGAGCAATTCTGTGAGCATTTTCCGCGCTATTTGGGTGCTCACCAGGAGAAAAGCCAAATGTATTCAGTGCTTTTAAGTGGTGAGTTGTGTTTGCAAGACTACATGAAGGCCTTGCTAATAAAACCTTGCAAGTACCCCGTTTGTCAGATGGTCATTTGTTGGTGAATTTCCTTTTTAACCAGCGATTCTTTCCATTCAGATGGGGTCAAATTACCCGGGCCTTCGTGTGGTCGTCGCTGGTATATTCTTCAATCCATTCCACTGGTAATTTCCTGACCTGATGGACGATGCGAATAAATTTACTGCGGAAGGCACGGTGACTATCAGCGCAATCGCGGACAATTTTCGCTTTGGCAGAGTTCGGGTAAAATGGCTTTGAAGGTTTCGTATTTTTCGAACAGACGAGGAGAAAAAGGTAAACGCTTCTGCGACTTGTTGGAAAGCCGTTCTCGCACGCTTCGCATGAGTGTTTGGACATTATTCTCATAAGCTTTAACGTCCTGACCGCTCAGGTTTGAGTTAAACTGCCTTGATTGATAAGTTTGATTTTCAAGAATTAGGTATTTCTTTCTGCGTTGCTCTATGTTGCCAAACTGCTTGCAGCCGATAAAAATTCCTAATTCTAATGGCATATTGAAATAACGAGCGGCTAGCGATAAATTATGAATACCGTATTGACGGTCTTTAATAAGTCTATTGATTTTTTGAATACTTATATCATCTGAATCGTCGTATTCCAAAGCACTTCGAGGGATAAAGCTAATTGGAAAGGATTCTTATGAGGCGCAGGGTAAAGCCAGGGATGATCATACATTCTGATCGTGGTGGTCAATATCTGTCACACAGAATGAAGTAATTAATAAAAACCTTCAAATTGAAACAGAGCGGTCCGCCGCTTGGTATGTCCCGCGGATGATCCTTACGACAATGCCTGGGTCGAATCGTTCTGGAGCAGATTGAAGGCAGAGTTGAATATGCCGAAAGGTGGTTATGAGAGCTTGGAACAATTGAAAGCAGTCCTATTTGAATACATTGACGGATATTACAATACGAGAAGATTACATTTGCTTTAAACTATCTGAATCCGGTATCTTTCGAAGCCCAATACTATTGACAAACAGGATAAGATTGCAGTTTTAAATATTTACTAACCCGCACAACTGTAAACCGTAACGGAACCACGTCAATCTTCCAAAAAAATCAATAATTTACGAAAGAAATCCTGAAAGACACTTATAGCTATCTGAGATCTTAAAGGAGCTTCCACTTTATAAAATGTGTCATGTCCGCATGAAATTGACAAGGTATGCAAACAAATTGTGATGTTTTAGTTAGTTATTCTTCCCAGGATCAATATATTGCCGATGAGGTAGTTGTAGCGCTCGAAGCTCGGAATTTACGCTGCTGGATTGCTCACCGCGACATTGAGCCTGGGAATTATTGGCCTTCCGCGATTATGGAGGCGATTGAAAGTTGCCAGTTGTTTCTTCTGATCTTATCCAAAGCTTCCAACCAAAGCAATCAAGTGTTGCGAGAAGTGGAGAACGCTGACCGCTTAGGACGTCCGCTTATATATTTCATCGTCGAAGATGTCTCAACTGCCAAAGGGTTACAGTATTTTCTCAATTCGATTCAGTGGCTCGACGGCTCCAAACCAAATTATAAATCAGCTTTAACTAGCCTAATTAGTAGTGTGCAGAAGCGCTTGAACAGGTCACCTATTCGGGTGGATGAAAATATCAATCCTTCACTTTCGCCCGGTCAAAACGTAATGGGGCTAATGGAAATGGCCATGCAGCCCTACCTGCGACTAAATTATCAGGAGGCTATGCCATTATTGCTACAAGCGTCGAAATTGGGCGAGGGTAAAGCCGATTACTTGCTTGGACGTTTATACAGCGAAGGTTTATTCGTCTATAAAAATTTAACCAAGGCCGATACATATTACCAGAGCGCAATTAAGAAAGGATGCGGTTGGGGGTTCTACGGCCTCGGCAATTTGGCGGAGATGCAGGTAAAAAAATCGGAAGCGCTTAGCTTATATGAAAAATCACTAGAGTCAGTTTTCCAGGATGCTCAGCTTTCCAACCCGTTTGCCTGCTTCATGTTAGGTCTCATGTCTTTTATGGGTTACGGCATCAGATCCAATAAAGCAAATGCCGTAAAATGGTATACCATTGCAGCTGATCAGGGACATCCGTCGGCCCAAAATAATTTGGGAGGCATGTACCAGTCGGGCGATGGAGTTGACAGAGATTATGAAAAGGCATGGTACTGGTATAACCGAGCCGCTATTCGAGGTTCGGGACTGGGTCAGTACAAGGTTGGGTTTATGTATGAGAATGGGTTGGGAACGGAAAAGGATGAAAAACTCGGCAGCCTTTGGTACCATAAGGCTGCCGAGCAGGGGTTTGCACCGGCTCAGGATCGATTGGCCAAGATGTACATTAATGGGAATGGAGTAGAGAAAGACGTCTATAAAGGCGTGCAATTGCTTCTGGAGGCTGACAAACAGAATTACACAGACTCGCAGACCATGTTAGGTGCTTTGTACATGGACGGGATTGAGGTGCCGCGCGACTACCAAAAAGGTTATGAATGGTACAAAAAAGCGGCGGAATTCGGCGATTTCTTTGCCGTCCGGCAAATTGGTACCATGTACGAAAAGGGCGAAGGCCTGCCTCAGGACTTCCGTAAAGCCATGGAGCATTATCGTCTATCGGCGGAGGCTGGCGAGTCGTACGGCTACTATGACCTTGCCCTTTTATATTTCAGCGGCAAGGGTGTAGAAGTCGACTATAAGCAGGCGTTCTGGCATTTTCGCCAGGCCGCGGAAAGGGAGGTGGCCGGTGCGCAATACTATCTGGGTTATATGTACGCGAATGGGCTGGGAACAAACCAGGACTTTGTCAAAGCGTTCCAATGGCACCACAAGGCGATAGCCAATAACAATCCCTGGAGCTTAAATGAACTGGGCATCATGTACCTGGAAGGTCAGGGTGTGAGCAAGGATTACGCACGGGCGTACGACTTTTTCCAACAGGCCGCACGCCAGAAAAACGAATCGGCCATTTACAATCTCGCGAGGATGTATGAGGGAGGTCTGGGAATACCGGTGGACCTGGTACGGGCATTTCAATCCTACCTGGAAGCAGCCAGGCTCGGCCTGAGTCAAGCCCAGGTCGAAGTGGCCCGGATGCTTAGCAATGGCACGGTTACCCAGCGGGACTATTCTAAAGCTTATGAGTGGTACCGGCTGGCTGCCGAACAGAAAAATGCCTATGGTTATAAGGGCTTGGCCCATTTGTACGAAAATGGGCTGGGCGTTCCAAAAAATTCCCGGGAAGCAACACGATTATATCAGAAAGCCGAGGAATTACTTAAGTAAAAAATAGCTATGGATAAAGCCAATTCAGACTTAGCAAATAAACTGACCACCATTGCCGAAAAACACCAGTTGCTCGAAACTGTTGAGCGAATCCGGGCGATCGATTCCGCTGGGATTAAAATAAAAGTAGCTTTTTTGGGAGAGTTTAATTCGGGCAAGACGACGCTCATCAACGCCCTGTTGAAGAAAAAACTTTTACCCATGTTTGACACGCCGACTACTGCCGCGATTACCGAGATCAGCAAGTCTGATACGAACGAGGCGTTTGTACTGACGGTGGATGAAGAAGGAAATGAAGTAAAGTCACCCATTGATTTCTACGAGCTGGCCGGGCATATTTCTGCATCGGGGCCCGACAAAAGGATCGGCGTCAACCTGGCGGACAGCGAGTTTCTGGACGATACGGTGCTTTTAATCGATACGCCGGGTGTGTCATCTATCAATGAAATCCATACCGATATCACCTATGGCTATCTGCCGAGTGTCGACGTTGCAATTCTGATACTTAATCCTCGTCTGGGAGATGTTCCGGCCACCCTGCTGGATTTTTTAAAACAATTTCCCGACGATCTGCTGGAGAAAATCTATTTTGTTATTTCCCGAATTGATCAGGTACCGGACAGTACATCGAACCATGTTAAAAACAAAATTTACCATTCGCTAACGCAACTGGTCGAACACCCGAAGCTTATGCTGGTTTCAGGCAGATCCGCACTGGAGGCGATAAACGACCCGGCTGCGTATCAGCAATCGGGAATCCATCAACTTATCTCGATAATAAAGGAAGAAGTTCCCTTGCAAAAGGCATCCGTTGAAGCAAAGAGAATCCACGAGATGCTCCGGAAGGAAAAGGATACCATCATTAGCCTGTTGAAAGTAAAACAGAATTCACTGGACTGGAATACTGAAGAGTTCGATAAAACCATTCGGGAAGTCCGGGCTGAAATGCAAAAACTCGAGCAGGACCGGCTTCAGTTCCGGGAAAGTTTTCGGGAGTTAAAGCGAAAAAACACGACCGAAATTAGTAAAACAGTACTGGATTATACCGATGCCATCGCACAGAGGCTGATCGAAAAGGAGCCGTATGACGAGCTTCTGCACGATATGCTGGACCAGGTGAAGCGGAAAATTGAAACCGGGATTCAGCGCCTGATGAATATTCAGTTTTCCTCCATCGATCTGAACCTGGCCACATTGCTGAAGCCACATATCAACAAAGAAACGTCCACAATTTTAGATACCGCCCATTTACTGACTGATGCCGTAACGTTTGCCGTCACCATCTGGGTAGCGCCGGGGTCGTCGGCAGCCGTAGAACTGGGAGAGTTTATCGCCGGAGCGACCGTCATAGCCACGCAGGAAGCCGGTAATACAGGAAACCCTCATGGTACCAGAAAAGGCATATTAAACGCGATCGGCAAAACTGCCAGAGCGGCCGGCAAACTGGTGAAGGAGCTGAACCCCTTCGAGAAAATTAAAAAAGGGATTCTCCCATACGTAATCCAGCCAAAATTATCGAAATCCCTGATCAGGAAAGTGACGGAAAATGTCAATGCAGTCTACGAATTGATCGAAGAGTCGCTGAATAACGAAATTCAGCAGAAATACGAAATTCCATTACACGGAAAAGAAGAGATTCTGATCCAGACCAAAAAACTAAAAAAAGAACATCTTAGTCAGATTGAATCCCTTAAAGAATCAGTAACTGCAGATATTACATTCCTGGAATTAATGGATTAGCTAAACAATGGAAAAGACGATCGAAGAGTACTTTACAGACTTGGAGAAATTCAAAAAACTGCATTTTGAAGTAATCAAGTCGGCAGAGAATTTAGGAAACGATATCGATGATCTTCAGCAGGATTACGACTCATATGTAACCTATCAGTCGAAACTAACTTCGGATCTTACGAAAATCGCGACAGACAATCTCCCGTTGACGATCGGGATCGTCGGCAATTCCAATACCGGGAAATCCTCCCTGATCAATAGCCTGATCGGCGCCAAGTTTTTAGGAATCGATGAACTTCCGGCCACTTCCAAGATCACCGTACTATCCTATCAGGAGGAGAAAACACCTAAAATCTTCAAAGTGGGCAAGGATGGAAAAATTGAGGAAACCACCTACGAGGAATACATCCGGTTTGGCATGCATCAGCACGAGGACATCGTCGATAAGGAAGCGGTTAATAAGCTGGATTATTTCGAGGTTCATTATCCTGCGGAAGTCTTAAAAAAGCTCCAGATTGTGGATACGCCAGGGTTTTCTACGTTATCCGAAGAGGATGACGCCATTACGAAAGCTTATCTTAAGAAGACAGATCTGTTATTGTGGATTTTTGACGCCGGCAGAGGCACCATCACGGACCTGGAACTAAAACTTCTTCAGGAGATAAGTGACAAGCGGATCATCGCGATTATCAACCGAATTGATATGAAGCCCCCGTTTCAGCGGGCTAAGATTGTTGAAAGTTTTGCCTCAAAATTTAATTTTTATAAAATATTTACCTACTCGGCAAAAGAGGTTTTCAATTATCAAAAAGCCGTTCATCATAACACCGGGATATACAATGAATTAATTCAGGAATCACTTGGCCTTTTAAATTCGCAAAAAAGCTTTTCCATAACGGATAACGGCGTTAAGTTATCGCTGACGCATGGTTCGGAGGTGCTGTTTGAAAAGGAAAAATTAATCGTTTTCGAAAATGAATTTATACAATTTCATGACGAGATTCTGTCGTTTTTGCAGGAGATCCGGCAAGAAGTATCCGACATCAAGATCAATGCTTATTTTGAAGAATTACTTTCATTTCACAGCACTCAACTTGACTTATGGAAATCATGGAGCCCTCAATTGGAGAGGATTTTAGAAAATAGAAGCACCCAATACGCCGACTTCGAGAAATCGATTGAAAAATTAAAAGAAAAGCTCGGCGATCGTGCCCGTAAATATTACGCCGAGTTGAATAATGATTTGGCAGGTAAATTATTTGACGAGCTCTTTCGGTTCGATTACCAGGAAGGCGGTTTTTTTGAGGCTGACAAACATTTCATACGAATGAAAGCGCTGTCAGATTCTGACAAAGAGGATATTAAGGAAATGCTGGAGTCCGACTTAGATGTCTTTTACAACAAACTGTCCAAAGATTTAAGGACTGGTCTGGCTAAACTTGACATAGAGCTTGAAACCAATTACGAGTTAAGCATTACCGAAATCCTCAGGGATAAATTTGCCCAGGCATCCTATGAAAGCGTTTTAGGCCTTATCAATCTATGGCAGGATGTTCAGATCGGTAGCAATTATTCGGAAATCAAAGATATATTATACGTCAATATCAGCCTGTGCGTATCCGAAAATCACTTCTGCGATATGGCACTGCTGATGGCTAAACTAACTTGTACCAAAGTTCTTGAAAACCACGAGTCGGACCATTTGCGCCATCGGGCGATTATTGAACAATTAGCCAACGTAATCAACATGACGATCCATGAGTAGTTTCGTAAAAACATTTGAGGAACGCAAGGCCGCTTTATTCAAAACGTTTGATCGGCTGAGTGAAGAAGGATTCATTCCCTGTACGAACGGCGAAGTGAACTACACCAGCGACACGATCGAAGAATATAAGAATAACCTCAATAAACAACAGTTTTATGTAAGCGTATGCGGTCAGATCAAAGCTGGCAAATCGACATTTCTGAATTACCTTTTATTTAAAGATAAAGCCGTATTACCGACGGCCCCTACTCCATGGACCGCCAAGCTCACCCGGATCAGCTTCGGTGAAACGGATCACGCGATTGTGTATTTCTATACGACCTCCGAATGGGCGGCATTGAAACACCTGGTGGTGCGCGATGAAAACGAAAAGGAAGTCAATTACTTCGATAAATACCTGAGAGACGCTCTCAATTATTCCGCCTCTCAGAATGTATATGACCGGGAAATAATCCAGGAGAAACGGCTGTCCCATACCCTGACGGATTTGAATAAGCTGGCGACCTATATTTCCAGTGAAGGAGCTTATATGCCGTTTGTTTCTTATGTGGAGATTTATGTAAATAATCCTTTGGTCCGGCATGTCATTATCGTTGACACCCCCGGCATTAATGATCCCAATGAACTCCGATCCCGGATTACGACCGACTTCATTCATTTATCCTCGGCCGTCGTTTATTTATTTGCCGCTACCATGCCGTTGGATATCGCCGATTTTAAATTTATCGATCGCTATCTGTTTTCAATCCCGTCCTCAAAAATAATCTTTGCATTAGCGCAATGTGATCAGGCAGAACACATCGACCACCTTACCGGATATATTGAAAAACATTTGCGCAATAAGCCCGAACTGAAAGAAAGGAACCTGCTCGCCAATGATAAGGTATATCCGTTCTCTACCATGGCGGCCATCATTAACTATAAACGGCAACACCAGCTTCCGCTGAATGAGGAAGAAGCATTTTATGCAGCTGGCATGCAGCCGGAGCTCATTGAGGCCAATGGTTTTTTTGAGGAGTTGGTTTCGGGAATCGACCAACGCGTCATGAGTGAAAAAGCAGCAGATGTACTGGACGATGCTGTGAATAAGATCAAGACCATATGTTCGCTGCAAATCAAGAATCTATTATCAGCTATTGCCCTCGAGGAACTGAAAATAAATGACTTGCAGTTGTCATCTGCGCAACTGAATGCTAAGGTTGAGCGGGTGAACGGATGGATGCAGGAAATTAATGAGCAGATTACTGATCTCCAGCAACAGAAATCTGATGTCACTCGGAGTATCGAAAACAAAATAATTGGTGAAAGTTCAGATATAAAAGAATCTGCTTTGCAAGAGTACCATAACTGGATTGAGGTGCAAAGTGTAGAGAAAGCATTAAAAATTTCTGGTCATGAGATCAAATCGATTATTTCGAGGGAAATCAGAAAACATATTAATCAGACATTTATTAAGGACAGCTTTGCACCTCTGAAGAAGTACCAGGAAGAAGCTAAAAATTTCTTAAGGGCAATTACGAATGAATTAATGCCCGTTAGCCGGTGGGGACATTTGTTTGAACCCATTATCTCGGTTCATAAAATTATCGAGGATTCTCTGAAATCTGCGAATGATAATTTCGGACGTCTGGAAAAGCTGCGAGAGAACTTTATGCTCTTCTGGACAAAACGAGAAGCAACCAATGCAAATTTGATCAATGAAGCCGGCCATATTATCGAAGGGATCATCGACGATTTTTCGCAACAATTAACCAGCAACGTCAATAAGGAATTGGAAAATTTTTTTTCGGAACTAACCCATCAGGTTCGGAAATATAGTGCAGCTTATTCGGAAGATCTTCGCAAATTGCAAAACAACCTGGGCGATCATTCGGTTGGCATTGAGGACAACAAAAAACAACTGGAACTGTTAATGGCCGATTCCAATCGGTTGCAGCAGACTTATCACCAGATTAAACAAACATTATCAGTAGAATGAAACCATCAGATAACTCAAATAATGCCGTGGAAACTGTCTTAACATTTGCCGCAACCTTGCTGATCGGGTACGGTATTTACCGCTACTTCATTAAGTCCAGAGTGGATACCGGAGGTAGTAACAGGGATGCTTCCAATGATCCAGGTACAGCCATTCCTCCCTTTATAACGACGGACACAGGCAGCCTGCGAGCTAGGCTCGAAAAACACTTTGAAGAATTTCGGCTGGACGTAGGCCAATATGAGCTTTCGACCTATTATAGCTACCAGTTCGGCATACTGGGCGAACAGAAACCAACGAGCCGAAGACAACCCATAATTGCCAATCTGTCCGAACTCGGCCTGAACCCGCAGGAAGTGCAGCAAGGTAATTTAATCTTGACCAGTTTGGCTCAGGAAATAACCCGGGGCAGGCTGCTTGGCTGGGGGCAGAGCCTTATTTTTTTACAAGATTATCATTCCATAGAGGGTAAGATTGATATCCTGCATACTATTTACAATAAGTTGACCAAGAAAGAATTGGCGGATAAGTTCCTAAAAGAACTAGAACACTATAAAAATGAACTGATTGCCCGCTACCGCTGACTTCTTTTCATACTTTCCTACCCGGATATCTGATGCAACGTACGCTCCAGCCACTGGATTCCTTGCTCCAGGTGTGTTTTCATATTAAATTTGTGCATAGTTGAAGCCATAAGAAATCCCTGTGAGCAATTCGGTGAGCATATTTTTTTGTGGCTTTGTAATGATTCGATTTTCAGTTAGATATGGACAATTTCCATATCCCTTTCTCTCCGCGAGGTAGTTAACTGCCTGATTATGAAAATGTTAATGGCTATTTATCTTAGCTATTTTTGTTTTTACACGATTTTAACGATCTGATAGTCAACTAATTGTTGTTTTTCGTTTCTCTGAAAATCACAAGTTCTGGTGAGCAATTCGGTGAGCACTTTACAGAATTTGATGTTCACTATCTTTAAAATATACTCGTTTTTACATTGAAATGGTGAGGTTTGGTATTTTCAGTAAGTAGTGCTTGACGCTCGAATACCGGACCCCAGTTCAAAGTTCTCATAATCCGGGAGGGGCTCAGGAGCACATTCGACTCTTATTCTAGTTCGTCTGTCGTTATGGGACACTTACAAGGGAATTTGTTAATTTACATCATACCAGGCGTAATGGTCCACAGCGTTGATTATTACTTAGCATCAATAATAGCTGACTCACACATTTCCAGATTGACCAATCCAATGAAAACTATTTATTTGTGCTTGGGAAATTTGATAGGCAATAAAAATCTCATAATTCCGCCCATGCCTGAAGTTAATAACTCAACTAGTTGATTAATTAACTTCAGGGTATCTTCTCGTTCCATTTTGTATATTGCCAATGGCCGCCGCTCAATGAGTCTATCATACAGTCTTCAGGATTTGGGTAAATACTGCCTCGCAATACTTGACTGACCTTTGGCTATCTCAAGATAACACCGGGCAAACGCGTAGAGAGTCACTGCCTAAATATGTACGCCTGGTGTCAAAGAAGCTACCCGGTCGGTCCATGCGGAATTTTCCTTTTCAAGTGTCATACGCAGGATCCGACTTGCAATTGCCAGCGAGGAAGCTTCGTTAGAGATGAAAATCTGGTTTTGAACCTCAAGAAGTTCGCCTTTCATTTTCTCGGCTTCGTCCTGGTTGCGTTCCCATTCTTCAAAGGCGCGTACGCTCTCTAAAACCGCAAAGACGGAGGGGACTACAATCAATAGTACATTAAGGTATGGAAGTAAGAGGTTTATGTCTAATGGGAGGTGCGGTAAATGCCATTTCTTCTCGTGTAAAAAGTGAAAAATTTCAATTACCATCTTAAAGCTGATCGACAGATAAAACACCCAGGTCAACCCGTACAGAATCTGGTGAATTCTTTTTTCTTTTGTTTGTAGGGGCCTTAGCCGTTTCCGTTCGTGATAATCAATCTGATCCTCGGCAAATATCCAAAGCTTGCGTTTTGAATCGTTAAAATCCCTAGGATTTGCCGAAAAACCTGCCATTACTTTTTCTAAGGCTGTGATTTCCGGCCTGATGGCAATTGACTTACGCCTTTTGGAGGTCCTTGAAAAGGAATTAGTGTCAATCAGAGGCAATGGTACATTAGCCTGTTTAAACCATCGGATCGTTCGGAGAAACTCGGCATTTCGGCGATTGTCAAGGAAACGGTCTTTGAATGGTCGGGCTATATACACGATCAAAATGGCCGAAAGTACGATACAAAGCACTTCAAAACCCGCCATGTTGAGTTTTGACTGAGAGTTTTGCCCCTCGAAGGCCAACCCAATCGCGAAAAATACCACGCCCACTATTGCCAAAAACAAACCTAGGTACCAGGCCGGTTGAAAAAATCGTTCTTTGTAACGGATGGCAGCATTGTCTAATTGTTTGAAAAGCACCTCATCGGCCTCTTGCGATGATTGGGTGCGCAATCCTCTGATAATATGTACTTCCTTGCCCTGCTGACGGGCGTAGGCAACCACATCGCCTGTACCCCCTGTGCCGATTGCCGGTTGACCATCCCACACGGCCAAAATAATATCGGCTTCGTCGACTAAGTGTTTGCCGACTGCTAAATAAGCTTCATTGCGCTCTGCTTGATTGAAATTTTGAAGGTCGCTCACCACCCGATGAGCGTTTTTGTTCTGATATAGCAGTTGATCAAACAAAGCCAGGCTCTCGGCAGTGTCGAAATCTTTTCTGTATTCGGTTATTGAAAACGGCAGAAAATAACGAACGGGCAGCTGCTGCTTGAAAGCTTCCTCCACAAAAATTGTATCCGCACCTACCGCGAGAGCCGACATTGCTTCCACGTTTTCATATTTGGTTTTGAAATAAGTCAGACTGTGCTTGATACTCTCACGCACGTTTGATGGTTCGAGTAAATTCCGGTGGCCGGTGATGGCGATTCTGGGCATGACAAAGTTGATATGTTTAATAGATGAACTCGAGCGAAGTGAATAGACTCGAATAAACAGCAAACGTTAATTAGGATTATACCCAGTTTTATTTGGTATTGTTGGGGTGAAATAGTTTAAAATGAGCTATATTTTTCGAGCAAATTGGGTGAATGGTGAAGAATTATGCTGAGCCTTTCCCAAATATTAACACCTATGCAACTGTTTTCTCATCTACCCTGACTATTCTAAATCCCATCGTCGAAACCAATTGGAAAATAGAATCGTAAGGAATTGTTAGATCCTCGGTTTTACCATCAAATAACAATTCAATTGTTAGATGGTGATGGTACAGCATAAACGCATCGTAAGAATATTGAAGCACCAATGTCATTTTGTCGGGATATTTTTCCCTAAGGTAGTCAGGCATGATGACCTGTTCATGTCTGGTATAAAAAGTAAAGTACAATCCGTGTTGTGGATTAATAAATGCAGAGGAAATCGGATAGCTTCTCAAGACGTCGCGGATGAACCCTCCCACATCCTCAAATGGTTCGAAGTCAATAGCTGCTCGTCTGCCCACATTAACGTTCCCACCCCGAATAACTAAGGGATCTTTTGCTGCATCTTCAAGAACCGTTAGAATACGCCCCAGACCTTTGTCATAGGAGCTGAAAAAATCAATGTAATTGTATTTTTCTAATTCGGATTTCGAAGGCGCGACATTAACTAAACGAATTGGGATTATAAAAACCCTGTCGACCGGTAATGTTGCTTGCACCTCCAGGGCCAATTCTAATTCACGCATCAGATAGCGTTTATTTAAATTGGAATGTTCGGAAATGAAGAAAATGAAATATTTGCAGTTGCGGATGACATTTTGTATCGTATTGTCCCAGTTCATTCCGGGCAACAAGCATTTCGTATCAATCCAACAATCAATATCGGCGACCCTGAGATCCATATATAATTTCTGCGCATGCCAATGGTCTTCTCTTGCATAACTTATGAAAACGTTGCTCATCTGTTTATATATGACAGTGTATATATGATAGTTGGGTTAAAAATTAGTAATAAAGTATATTTTTACAAAGGTTCTATTTTAGAAAACTTAAAAAAGGAAGATGGAACTGTATGTACCCCTTTTTTCAGACAGCCATTTGTTGTTGTATTTCCTTTTTCGGGATACCTATGCAGTGTGAGTGGTCTTCTAATGAGGCGGTGGAAAATGTGCTTGAAAAGGTACTTTACGTCAAGCATAGAAAAGGCTTGGGGATTGAGATAAATGAGTTCACTTTTAATGTCCAGCTAATGGAATCTGATAATATTAATTAACGTATCGTTATATGAACATGCAGTTTAAGTTCGGAAGCCACACTTGCCGGTGAAGTGAGGGAGGAACATTTTCGTGAAGTATCCATCACTCATGCACAAGAGATGCACATGAACGCAAAGTCATGTACAAATTGCCCTCAAATGTGTGCATGATAGTTTTTCCACTGGAAAGCTTGGGAATTCTGAAAGCCAAACAAAAGTGGAAAGAAATGCTGTTTATAATGCGCGGTCATTTGATTTGTAGCGCGGGCAGGGGTATATTAGACCCAATTTGCCTTATAACAACACCGAAACCCTAATTGCTTGACGCCCAACCACCTCACCACATGGACAACAACTGGATTGATGACTTTAAATGGAATATCCTTTTGGAAGAAATCCGCATTGGAAAGTGCATCCTAGTGGTTGGGCCTGATTTGGTTTCCTTTGATGACTCCAAGACCCTGTTTCAAAAATTAGTTCGGGATCTTAAACTCGATTCCGAAACCCAGGGAGAAGTTGACCTCGATCCAGGTTTTATATTTGAACACGAAGAGTTGCTTCAACTTCAACCCGGCAAAGGAGACACCTCACTCTTAATGTTTTACCGGGAGTTTTACAAGCGACGCACCGAATTTGACGCACCCTTTGCCAAAATCGCGCAGATGCCTTTTCACACCATCATCTCTTTGTTGCCCGATGATCGTTTACGGGCAACTTTCGAAAAAATGAACCGGGCGCATGAGTTCAGCTATTACCCCCCTATCAATCCACCCAATGCGGTGAGTAAGCCGACTCAGGACAACCCCTTGATATATAATATCATTGGCTCCACAGAATCGTATGAAACGGTTATTACTTTTGATCATCTTTTCGATTATTTAAAAGGGATTCTTGGGGCTAGATCCCTCCCGGTGCAACTTGAAAAAACGCTGAAAGAAGCGAAGAGTTTTATATTTTTAGGAGTTCATTTTGAGAAATGGTACCTGCAAGTAATGCTACGTGTTCTTCTGCCGCAAGTATCGGCTAGTGGTACTATTTCGAAGTATACCATTCTAAAAAAAGAGCAGAGCAACGACGTCCGCACATTCATTGCCCGGCGGTTGCAATTGGACTTCAAGACCATCGAGCCGCTGGATTTTCTGAATGAACTCTACGACCGTCTCCAGGCGCGGGAACTGCTAATAAACCCGCCTAAACCGACCCTGGCCACGGTATTTGTCTCGTACAGCCACACCGACGCCACGAAGGCCCGACGACTGGCTGCTGCCCTGCAAGCCGCTGAAATCGAGATAATCATGGATGAAGCAGTCATGCCCGTTGGTGAAAAAATCCGCCGTTTTATGACGCGGGTACTGGATGTGGATGCGGTGGTCGCCCTCATTTCAGAACACAGTATGCAGTCCCCTTGGGTGGGGAAGGAAGTGATGTACAGCATTCAGAAAGACATTCAGTTGGTGCCATGTTTTCTGGACAAGCGGTTTGATGAAACCGGGGTGGTCGAAGTGGGTGAGACTCTGGTACGAGCCAAACTTCTGACGATTAACCGGCTAATTAGTGAACGGAAACAGAAAGATCTCTTTGATTCAGCGCGTGATCTGACGGAAGAAGAGGAGCTCTGGCGCGAATTTGGCAAGAATCTACCTGAACTCATTGCAGAAATCAAGGGCCGGAAAGCCATTTCGCTGCTGCCGGACGATTGGGGCACGGGCGTTCGGCAGGTCGTTGCCACCATTTTAGCTAACCGTTGAGTCTTATGGAATCATCCACGCCCTGCTACCGCTACCCCGGCGTAAAGCCGTTCACAATCGAGGAAAAGGACTTGTTTTTTGGCCGCGACCAGGACATCGAGAATTTGTTCAGTCTGATTTTTGTCAAGCAAACCGTGGTGCTGTACGGCAAAAGCGGCTATGGCAAGAGTTCGCTTATCAACGCGGGCATCATCCCCCGCTTGCAATCCGACACCCGCGCCGTCTATTTCCCGATTCGGTTCAAAAACTACTCGGAGAAGGAGGAATCCGAAATCCTTTCGCCCGCCGAAACCGTGCAGCGGCGGCTGAGTTCCGGGCTGCAAAATGCCCCCTCCCCGCTGGACGCGTTGCTGCCGCAGGAGGAGTCATTTTGGTACTGGCTCAAAACCTACCAATGGCAGCAGCAGCGGACAGAGTTTATCCTGTTTTTCGATCAGTTCGAAGAGCTTTTTACCTATCCAAAGGACCAGGTCAGCGACTTTTCGGAGCAGTTGGCGCAAATGCTGTACCCAACTATTCCGCTGTCTTTCCGGCAACGCATGATGTCGATGGACGAAGCGGATCGTCTTGACGACCGCATCCAGGATTTTCTTTATCAGAAACCCGACATCAAGGTAGTGTTTTCGGTGCGTTCGGATCGGTTATCGTTGTTGAACACGCTTACCGACCGCCATCCAACTATTTTGCAGCATTGTTATGAACTGGATGCCTTGTCGCCAGAGGAAGCCCAACGGGCGATTGCCCAACCCGCCCGGCTATCGCAGCAAACAATGGGCTTTGCCAGTGCGGCCTTTACCTACGCCGACGAGGGCATGGCGGCAATTCTGAAAGGCATCTCGAACCCAAAAGACAAAAAAATTGAAGCATCCACCCTGCAAATCGTGTGCCGCCGTGTGGAGGAAAAGTTGGTGATCGACCGAGGGGAGACCCACATTGATTTGGACAATCTGGGGCCGGTGTCCGAAATTTTTAGGAAGCACTACGAGGAAGTGCTGGCTCGGCTCGCCCCCGACGAACGCGCCAAAACTCAGCAACTGATCGAGGATGAATTGATCGAAAATGGCCGACGAAATACCCTGACAGACAGCACCATTCAAAGTCGCTTAGGTATTGCCCCCACCCTGTTGCAGATACTGGAGCAAACCTATTTACTGCGCAAAGAAAGCGATGCCGCCGGGCGGTTGCTCTACGAAATCAGCCACGATACTCTTGTGGAACCTATTGGGGAAGTAGCCGTCGCACGGCGCGCCGAACAAGCGGAGGCCCAACGGAAAGCTCGCGAAAAACTAGAAAGCGCCCGAAAAAAGCAACTCGAGCAAGACCTAGCCGAGGAGCAAAAACGGGCCGAAACCTTACAGAAACTGACGGATAGGGCGGTGTTCCGCAGCCGCCTAGCACTTGCCTTTGCACTCGCGGCAGTTGCGATTGCCGGGGCAGCAGGTTATTTTTGGTTTCAAAGCCAGCGTGCCACCCAGTACGCTACTGAAAACGCACAGTATCTTTCAATAGCCTTAGATCAGGTAAATTTACAGAAAGTTAGAGCTTTGCAGGAAACTGGGCAACGCTACGAGGAATACGATGAATACGACTTAGCGATGCGGGCATATCAGACTGCAGACTCTTTGGTGAGCGATATACAAACTCAACGTATAGCAACCATTATACGAAATAGAGCTCCCGCCACAGCCGTCTCGGAATTGGATTTATTGACTTTGAAAGCCAACTTAGGTACCAGAATTGCTACCTGTCGCCAAAAATTGGCTAAATGAAAGATGCAATCTGCTCCAAAAGAATTGTCAAAGCAACAGATTAATGCGAAAATATAAATTAAAACTACATGAAACATTTAGTATTATATTTATTTGGAATTATATCCATACCTGGCTATTGCCAAGATTGTCTTAATTATGCGAGTCTGATAAAAGGTGGGGATATTTTTTATCAGCAAAAACAGTATAGACAAGCATTAAATAAATATAATGCTGCAAGATTATGCTCTCCTTCGAAATCGATAGAAATTGATAGAAAAGTTAATTTACTTTTTGAATCTATTGAAAATGAAAAAAATGAGGCAATCAGCCAAAAAAAAGTAGCTGAAAAATTAAAAGAGTTAGCAAACATTAATGAAAGAAAAGCGATAGTTGAAAAGGAGAATGCTAACAAAATATTACAGACAATGCAATTTGAAAATTTATCATTGGAGGAGTCTATCAAATCCGCAAATTTAAGCACCATTTATTTATTAGATGAATATAAAAAAAGCAAGCCCTTGGAAGATCAATATGAATATATTTACCGGATTGGTAAGTCTTACTTGGAATTGAGAAATTTTGAAAAATCTAAACCTCTTATTAGACAAGTAGAAGAGAGGTTTCCACAAAATATTTGGGCTTTGAAATCCCTGTCTTATATTTACTACAGTATTGGTGACTTAGACTCTAGTCTTTATTTTTCTGACAGAGCTTTGAATATTAGTGCATTGAATGAAACAGCCAATTTGAATAAAGCTCTTTGCTTAGTTGATAAAGGAGCGTTTACGGATGCAAAAAAACAGATTGCTTTTTTTATAAATAACTTTCATAAAATAGATAATAGCAATTTTTTTCAATCCAATATAAGTGAAGATATATATACTAAATTTAAATCACGAAAATTTAGTATTGCCGCGGATCAAATTTCAACTGTTTTTTCATTTCTTAATGATGCGATAAATATTTATTCAGGAGACACAATTAGTTTGTCCAAAATTATTACTGAATCTAATACCGAGAGAGAAGATATTCCAGTTATTATATTTGCTCTGAACCATACATACACTCATCTGCTAAACAGACCCTCCGATTATAGTTCATATTTATTTCAAGCAGTCTTATGGAGTAAGATTGGATTCAATGATATGGCAATAAAAAATTTTAATAAATTTGTTGGCATTCATAATGTAAAAAAAAATAAGCTTTATGATAGAACTTATTCGTGGAGTTTAAAGAATATGAATAATTTACAAAAAACACAGTCAAAAAAAATTAGTAGAATATCAAAATATGATTTATTAATCGACAGAACTGAGGCAAACACCTTATTAAATAATGGCAATTACTCTGAAAGTCTAAAAATTATAAATAGCGTGATTACTCATGACAGCGTAAATGTATTTCAATATATTATTAGAATGAAATCGAATTTTCAGCTTTCAAATTATGATAAAGTATTAGTTGATTGTAATAATGTTATTAGCATAGATTCATTAAATCCTGTTGCCTATTTTTATAGATTTTTATCAAAATATTCTCTTAATGATTTTTCGGAATCTATGTTAAATGATTTGATTAAATCTATTACATATGATTCAGATAATTATGAAGCATTAGTTATTATGAGCAAAATATTGGAATCTTCGAAGCGATATGACGCCGCAAAGGATTATTTGCAAAGGGCTTTAAAAATATGTGATTATTCTAATATTAATTTTTTAAAGAAAAGAATTGGAGATATCGAGATTATGCAGTCGAAATAGAAATATTATAATAGCTATCTAAAATACAGTATAACTGCCTCAAAATACTTCATAACTTTCCAAAAGATAAGAACACAAACCTGCGTCAGGATTTGCGAGCAGTATGTTTTGGAGTAAATAGAAAGTTACTTGGATTTTTTACACATTCTATTCCCAGTGATTTGATTATATGCCAAATAATGTTGAATAGTTTGCCTCTCACTCAGCCGAAGGTATCACTGTTATTGTCGGCTTCCCATTTTTAGAGGGGCTGTGATTTAGACTCGGTTGTTGATTTCAATAGTTAATTCTTCATTTTTCATGGCACTGTTTTTCAGCAGTGTGCGCTTTTGATTTGGAGTTAATCCTTTCATTGACCTGTGCGGATGTTTGCTGTTGAAATTATCAAGCCATTTATCTGACGAAATGCGCAGCTGTTCCAGAGAATCAAAGAAGTAAGCATCCAAGACGTCTTCGCGGTAGGTTCTGTTTAATCTTTCATTGTAACCATTATGCATTGGCTTTCCCGGCTGGATGAATTTTTGCTCAATCTGCTTTTCTTCGCACCATTTAGCCAGTTTCTTACTTATGAACTCGGACGGCCGCGAGGGCCATTGTCGGTTCTTATTGATAGTAGCAACTCTCGTTCACATTCCAACTGCTGAAAGATTTGTATGACCTTAACGGCACAATGGTAGTAGTCCGGATGCGCTGCAGTGCTTCTCTGCTAGCGTCATCCATGACTATTAATGTTCGCACACGTCGGCCAGAACTAAGAGCATTACTGGCAAAATCCATACTCCAGGTTTCCATTCAAAGCCTTCGCCTTAATTAAGGCTGTCTCAGCCTTTTCAGAATGCGTCTTTTTCGCTTACGCCTTAATTTGAGATCCATACTTTGATAAGTTCGGAGCACCCGTATGCGATTCCATGGTAGGCCTCTATTTTTCAAATTACCTTAGTGCCAATCAAACCCTCTCGTCGGATGCTCTTAAGCCAACTGACTAAGCATATCTATGACAGGCAGGTCGTTTTTCACTGTTTTGTAATAAACGACATCCGTTTTTGGCATGGTGTGAAGACCGGGATCCCGACGGACGCTCCTTCTGTTGCTGGCGTCAGCTTGTATATGACCTGGGACGATGGTATCGTCGCCACAAGCTCGAAACGCACCAAGCAGGCGGGAAGTGTTTTATCTTTGAAAAAATTCGAGCTTACCGAGCTGGATCTGCCCTATTAGATTTTTCCAGGCCCATCTACTACAATGGGCTTAATTACCTAGTCACAGATGTGTCCGGGGGAACTCACGGTAAGACGGTAATTTTCCTGTGTACTGATAAAGACATAAACGACACTTCAACCAATTATTTTAATAGTAAAGATGCGCAATAGGCAACGTGGAACAATCCCACTAGGTATATTAAGTATATATAGGCCATCCCCCAACCATTCTGATAATTTACAGCTTCATGCTTCACTTTAAATCCAAAGTACAACACCATGGTTAGGAAAAAGGAATATGACATCCTATTCCAAGTAGAATTTAGCATTGGATTAGTTAAGCTCTTAATAGTATCCTTATTCTGATCAATTTCATTAATAAAAAAATTGTTACCTAGTTCCTTGTCGTGATAGACGCTTTTTACAATACGTTGGATATTAAGAAAATTAATTATCCAAAAAATAACGAATATGATAGGTGTCCATAAAATGACAACCTTCCAAGGTGAATATCCATAGTTCCATCATTTTTTTTGAAAAAAATTTAAAATTTTACCAAAAAAACCATAATTATAAATATTTTGATAGTATTTAAATTCGATTGTCCAATCGTCCACACTCTGATACATGGCACTTTCTTTACAATTGACGATTAGCTTTTCGAAAAAGGCCATTCTCGAATTATTTGATATTGCTTCGTCGAAGGTAATGTAGAACACCTCGGATGGAACAATGAATCCTATTTGATGATCAATATTTTTAAAATGGAGCTGGCTCTTTACCGTTCTATTATCAGGTAATAGGCAACTACTGAAGTCCATCTTATCCGACCATGTCGAATCGATAATTCCGCAATCATATATCAAGACTGAGGGAACTCTAAGAGACGATAGACTAGGTGGCTCATTGTAATGCCCTTTAAGTCCCAACGAATCGCCCCAAATTGTTACGTCGCTAAATGTTATCTTGGATGCAGAAATACCATCGATAAAATGTAGCGATCGATGAAATTCAGAATTGTTGATTCTAATTTCGTTAAAAAATGCCTGCTCGAGTTCAGGTATACTAAAATGATATGGGCTTCTAAGTTCTAACAGGCCCCAAAATGCGCATCCATCTAGATCAACTGATCGGTAGGACGAAGAATGGATTTCCACATTCATAAGAAAATCACATGATGCCGCTCTAATTGAATATGAAGTATCTGCAGAAGGTATATCTTCGAAAATATTTACGGGATTTTTAAACAACATACTTGCAAACAATACAGTACTTTCCCAAAAGAAATTCACTGGCGAATCTGCAAATCCACCATAGAACTCCATGATAGAATCTGTGTAAATCGGAACAGTGTTTTTAATTAGTGTAGATTCATATCTATCGGTTTTTAAAACTGTATCTTTTTCTTCACCAAAAGCACCTGGTTTATTACTTGATTTATATGTTCTAATTTTCGATTTGCTATCATTCTCACTTTTACATCGAGAAAGAAGTGCGGAGAAAATAAAAACTGATACAGCTACAAGCACTGTTTTCATATTTATTGTAACCCATCTGAATTTGTACATGTAATATTATCTAGATATCTGTGTCTTTTCGCTTTCGCTAAGTGTAAATTTTATTACCACCAAATTCAAACGGAGCTAAACAAGTGGCATTTCAGCAAAAACCAGACGGTATCGCTAACCGTCAAAATCGAAGGCGACGAAGCCCGCAATAAACTGGCCCTGCTGGAAAAGTAGTACTGGGATCTGGAAAAAGCCTTAAGATAAGTCCTAAAAGAGTCAGCAGAATGGACTAATTTAAATACATAAATTAGCCAAAACTAGGTCGTACAGCAAAAGCTACGCAGTGAACTGGGTTTGGGCCGCTTACCTACAAACAGCTGCAAACCGAAGTCCGCAATACGACGCGCGAAATTCCCAAAATGACGCCGGGCACGACCGATTTTATCGCCAAATCCAAGCAGCTCAAAGAACTGGAAGACCGTATAAACACGTTCGGTACGGAAATGAAGGGCGTCGGAGATGCGCTGGACGAACCCAATAAAAAGGGCGGTCGAAAATGACAGATGGCGTCAACACGGTAAATGTTGCTTTTAATGCGTTTCTGGCCTGGCAGTCGTGCAGTTGTATTTGAGGCCATCTTGGATTTGATCCAGGCCTATATCCCCGCACTTTCACTTTTTGGAAAAGGTTTTGGAACCATTTCACTGATCGCCAAAGCCTTCGTGGTGGGATTGATCGATACGGTTTCGAACGCAGGGAAAGCATTTTTTTTCCTGGGCTAGGTTGCCCGCCAGTTGGTTAAAGGGAATTTGACTGGCGCAAATTTCCGAACATGAATCGTGGGCTTGACCTGATCGGTGAAGTACTGTACGGCAAATGAAAAATCCGCTTGCTATGGTTTATTCGTATCGGTCACAACCGCCCGAGCGAACTGCACTAAAATCCTCGACGCCTCACGCAGGGTTCTGAATATTCAGTTGAAAGAATTCGAGGAACACGAACTGGTTCCGAGAAAAATTTATCCCGTGGTACCACCAAAAGTAGAATACAGCCTTACCGAATTTGGCAAAACTGTAATCTCAGTGATTGGTATCCGGCCGATAAACTACATGTTGATTAACTGGGGGATTTTGTAGAAGTTTTGCGGTTAAAAGCTTTTGATGTGCTTGTGGTTAATGGTACAGATGTTTTGCAGGGTGTGTTTTAGCCAATGGAAGGGATTGAAGCTGTGTTTTTTGCAGATTGCAAAAAAAAGAATAGATCATGGCAGCTCGTTGTGCGGCATCGTAGAATCCTGCGAATAAGTAATTTTTTTGTGCCCAGGGCCAAAGGGCGGATGGCGTTTTCGATTTGGTTGTTTTCTATCAATAGATTTCCATCGTGCAGATATGCACTTAGCGTATCCCCGTGGGCGTAGCTGTATTGCATCGCTTTTCCAATTTGGCTCTTGGGAAGCGTGCTTTTTATTTGCTCGAATATACATTTACCCAACTCGTTGATGACCGGTAAGGATTTTTTTGGCAGCAGCATTTTGATTGCCGCCGCATCCAACCCCTGTTCTTTCGCTTTGCGCTCGACGCCATAGAGCGCCTGGATCATGGATAGCGCCCTTTGTGCTGACCTTGTCATTATCCAGCGCCCGTTCAAACACTCGGCGGGGCATGCGCCCAGCAGACCAGATGGATAACATCTTTCCGTTTTCAGTGCTTTTCGTAAACCGGACACCCATCTGTTTGCAAATAGTCTTTAAGGCTTTCCAACATGGTTTTTGTAGCCACTGAACCTCGTGTAGGTTTATAATCAAAGAGAACCACGCCATCTAATGGGGCTAAAAGCCAAGCGAAGGATACGTCTCAAATTGCCATTTCAAGAATCTATAAGCGAGCTATCTGCCCAAAGATGACTTTATGAGCATTGTTTTACAGAATTTGGTGTCGAAAATCAGGAACATAAGATAACGAATTTCGTAAATTAAGTATTTTGTTCATCAATGAAATCATCGTTAAATTTGAGGGTAGTTGCAGCCCAAAGAAAATCAAGGTGAGCAATTCGGTGAGCAGGTTTTTTTATTCTGATGTAAGGAATTGGCTTTCAGTTAGATATAGACAGACATCATGTCCCTCTCTCTCTGCAGGGCGCATAAGTGCATAATATTCAATTAGTTATAGCGGAGGTGTTTCCTCCGCTATTCTTGTTTTAAGGCATTTAACTAGTTGATTGTCAGTATCAACTTTGACAAGCTGTGCAAAAAAGCTCCTCGTGTTGGTGAGCAATTCGGTGAGCATTTTCCTGTGAATTTGAGTGCTCACCGGAAAAAAGCTATGTGTCTTTGGCGTTAATATACTATGAGTTTTATTTGCTAAACCGAGACGAGGACCTTGGTGCTAAAATTAAATTCTTGAACCCTTGTTGTCGTTTGTCTGTTGTCAAGGGATAATTACACAATGGAAAGAAATTACAATTTCGGTCACATGAGTACAGTACAGAGGGCATGCACTTAAAGACACATTGGACTATCAAAAGTGATTGCGCGACGTGTGTCCATTAAAACAGAAATGTATTGCGAACGACGGCACGAAGAGAATTGTCAAGACGATCTATCGGAAGAATACCAGCGTGCTCTTTTGCCCAAACAACCGATCCCGAAGAAAAAAATGGATGGCATCCTTACACCAATCGTCAGAGAGTACAAATTTCAGGACCCCTCTAGTAATAAAATACAGGTGATGGCACACGGTCCCGCCGGGGAAAAGACAGGCATCTTCCTCTACTTTTAAGGGGTGAAACGCAGCACTTATCAACTCCTTCTGAACTGAGGAGAGCGATCTGACTCTCTGAAGATAAGAGATAAGCGAATTTTCCACTTTACAAATTTACCTATCATCACCGTATTTCACATTAACGCCGTGCAAATACTCATAGAAGTTGTTCATTGGTTGTATAGGAAAACGTTTATTTTCGGAATGACGCCTTGAGAGCCAAGTTAATATTTAGAATTTACTCACTTTTAGTAACATCGGGTTTCGAGAATGCTACATATAATTTTGTTATAACAGCGAGTTGCTTTCCCTTACTTTTAAGGCACAAACTAAAACGTCTTAAAAATTGCAAAAGCTAATCTTTAGAGTTCCTGCCAGGACCAGTTGGACTATGCATTAAATCGTATCTTTTTCTCGATTATGTTATTTGTCCGGTGTACGCGGAAACGGTGGTGGCCGTTGCAGAACTGTCCTGTTAAATAGTCCCCTGACTTGCTGTGATTTATGTATATAAAGGTGAATAGCAAAAGTGAGAGATTGGCTTTATCTTAGAATACGAACAGCCTTTTTTATTATGCGGTCACAATTGCTTATTGCGATACTTTCAGCCAGTTTTTATACAGTATTTGGCCAGCAGGGGCTCGTAAAGGGCCACCCGCAATTAGCTTATTGGAAACTTGGCAATAAATCGGAAGTGGTGATAGTGCTACATGGCGGGCCTGCATGTCATCACGAGTACCTTCGACCGGAGCTTGATCTACTAGGCGGGAGTGCTACAATCATTTACTACGATCAAAGAGGTTGTGGTAAAAGTGAGCGAAGCAACAGCTACACGTGGAAGGATCATGTGAAGGACTTACAACGGCTTATCACGGATCTGGCTCCCAGAAAAAAAATATTTTTGGCTGGGTCATCATGGGGAAGCTTACTTGCAATACTGTATGTCTATACTTATCCCAAAAGTGTTAAAGGCCTTATTTTAAGTGGAACGGTCAGATGGATGGGTGAAGGAGCACCTTACATTAGAGATAGTGAATTTAAATATAACAAACCGCACAAGCAGCCAATGCATGAAAAGGCGCTGGCAGAATCTCTTCTATCAGATGGAACAATTGAACTAGATACCATAGAAATTTCAAAAATGCTAGAGGTAGAATCAGGGATACAACTTCACGAGGCCATGGCAAGTTTAATCTCGGCGCCGATCGCTGACAGTCTGGCTAAAATCCGTGTACCTATTCTAATGTTTAATGGAGAGCGTAGCCATAGGTATGATTGGGTAGACAAGTATATGGAGCTATTTCCAAAAGTTGAATTACACACCTTTCCTGTTGCTGGCCATGATCCCTGGTTTAGTAATCCAAAACACTTCGCAAAGCGATGCAATGAATTCATTTTCAGAAATAAATAGTTGTGTCCAACTGAATCTAAAAATTCTAGAAAATACGAATCGTTTTCTGTAACTGACCAACTGAAATTAGAAAGACATGCAATGTCGTTCTTCGAGCGGCTGGCCTGTTCACATTCTTAAACCACGATAATAATTTGAAAATCACGCCAGAAAACGCCTAATTTATTTATTACTACCCTGAATTTTTTGTAACTTCAGGAATGCAAGGAAGAAAAAACTACACGGAAAAACTGTTCATGAGCTTCCAGTTATCCGAGCGGATTCCGAAGGCTAATTTTTATCGAAGGCTGAGAGAATCGCTGGATTTGAACTCCATCCACAAAGAAACCAGAGCGCTTTATGGAAGCACTGGAAACCCTTCCATAGACCCGGTCGTGTTTTTTAAGCTAATGCTTGTCGGCTACCTCGAAAATGTAACGTCTGACCGCAAGTTGGTAGATCACTGCTCAATGCGCATGGACATTCTTTATTTTTTGGGCTATGATATTGACGAGCAGCTACCTTGGCATTCGACTATTAGCCGGACCAGGCAATTATATCCAGATAGTGTTTTTGAATCTCTATTCAACAAGGTGTTTGCTCTGTGTGTTGACAAGGGCATGGTTAGTGGACATACCCAAGCCCTGGATTCGGCACCGATTAAGGCCAATGCTTCAATGGAAAGTCTTGAACTGAAAAAGCCTTTTCAATCTATTGAAAGGCACTTTGCAGCAGTGAATACCGAGAACCAAGAGCCAGTCATCACTGCTACACCTTCGACAGTGGGGTTGATCACTGCTCCACAGCATCATTTGAACCGTGTGAAACATGTCCACGATAAACTGCGTAAAAATCCAGTCGGCGCCAGCGGCGCTTCTCATGAAAAAGCTCAGTTATTCAGTAATAAAACACATTATAATCCGCATGATCCGGATGCTCGTATTTCAGTAAAGCCTGGCAAGGCAAGAAAACTTAACTACCACTGCAGTATGGCTGTAGATTCAGGTCAGGGCGTAATTAGTCATATACAGGCAGACTTCGCCGATGGCAGAGACAGTCAATATCTGCCAGCAATGACGGTGCAAGTCCAAAAACGATTAAAGGCTAATGATCTTCGGATGACAGAGCTATTAGCAGACGCAGGGTACTCAAATGGGTTTAACTATGAATTCCTGGAACTAAGAAATATCACACCATGGATTCCTGTTTTTGGAAAGTACAAACCAGAAAGGGAATGGGTTACCTATGTAAGCTTCCCCTAAAAGTGATCGTTGAATAAATGGAGCTTTCCGATTAGATTCTCATAAATGGAAAGGAACATGAAGAAGAATCGATTCAGCGAGGCCCAGATCGTGGCCATTCTAAAGCAGCAGCAAAACGGGCAAACAGTTGTTCAGATTACCCGTGAGCATGGAATCAGCGAAGCCACTTTTTACAATTGGCGGCAACGATATGGTGGTATGGAGGTTTCAGAGTTGAAACGGATGAAGGATTTGGAAGAGGAAAACAGACGGTTGAAAAAGCGGCCGCCGCTGCGGATGTATGCGGAGTTGAGTTTGGAGCATGAAGTGGTAAAAGAGGCTTTGAAAAAAAACAGGGCCGCCTGGCGGTGGTAGGGCCTGCTCAGCGTCGTCAGTTTGCGCATTGGATGGTTAAAACAAAAGCTTTTAGCAAGCAGCGAGCTTGCCGATTAGCAGGATTAAGCCGACGGATGTTTGCTTATCAATCCAAACGTCAATCTGATAATGAAGTTGAACAGGCCGTTCAAGCTGTCGCGCACCGTCATCCTGGTTGGGGTTTCTGGCGGCCGCCGCGCGGAAGATCCGTTACAGACTGCGCAAACAATTGTATTCTTTCAATCATAAGCGGATTTGGCGTATTTGTCGCTTATTAGGCTTGAATTTACCTAGGCGTAGGAAAAAGCGGTTACCAGATCGGATTCGACAACCCTTAGCAAAACCAACCGGGCTCAACCAAGTTTGGTCTCTTGACTTTATGCGGCAGCCGCGCTGTCTGACGTATTGAAAGATGGACGTCGTTTTCGTACGCAGCGGCGGCCGCCTTGAATGTATTGGATGATTATAATCGGCAAGCTCTGGGGATAGATATTGACTTTTCCCTACCTGCAAGGCGGGTTGTCCGGCTTCTGGAACAGGTAATCGAAACACATGGCAAACCAAGCTGCCTACGATGCGACAATGGACCGCGCGGCGGCCGCCTGAGTTTATCAGCATTGCGTTGACTGAATGGTGTGAATTAAATGAAATAGAATTGCGTTGGATACAGCCTGGCAAACCGACACAGAATGCGTACATCGAACGATTCAATGGCACTTTTCGTCGCGAGGTTCTCAATGCTTATTTATTCAGAAGTTTGCCACAAGTTCGAGAAGTGGTTGACCACTGGATTAACGATTACAATACGCAAAGACCACATCAAGCACTTGGTTTTTTAACACCAGATGAGTTTAAACAAGCGGGATAGGCTCTATTCAACAATTGATCACCAAACAGGGAATAACACAACCCGTCTATCCTGACTGTAGTGGCGGTATGGGCTTGATCACCCAGTACCCGCTTTCCTATCCGGCGCGGCTGCCAGGCCTTTTTCAGGATAGGAGCATTAAATTGTAGATTATGGCCGTTGAAACTGCTATCCTGAGCTTTGACGGTGCCTTCCCTGGCGAGATCCTCCTACCGAGTGGCTAAACCGTTCTGCAACACATAGAAACTGGTAATATGCTGGCAGCACCCAAAAAGGCCTAAATGATCTGTGCCTGTAACATCAATCATAAGCAAAGCTGTAATTAATACCGTCCTCAGTTGTGTTTTTAACTCCCAAGATCTCCTCAAATTCGTCGTGGTGGTCGTCGCTTTTCATTGTAAGCATAGAGCACAGTGAATGCTTTATCATGTGCGTTGCTAAAAGAACGAGTTCCAGCTTTTCGACCGGTGATTTTGGTGCTATGTTCGGGATCAGGCTGAAATGGTCATATTTGGAATAGATGCTATACAGGTTTTCGTACCATTGTATATTGGGCTTGCCTTCGAGGATTTTAAGGATGTTCTTTATTCCCATGACCTTAATAGCGTCCAGATCGTCTGTATTAAAGAAATCTGCTATATCCTTAAAATGGCTCTTCACCTGGTCTGGAACGTCCTTTCCTAATGGGCGTATAAATGATTCAGACGCAATGGCGCTGATTAATGTCGGATCATTGCACCATGCCATGATATAAAGGCAATCCAAGACACAGCTGCGCAATAATACACCGATCGACAGCTCCATGTTAATAAAAGAATTTAGATCCATATCTGCTATCGACTTGATTGCAACACAGTGCCCTCCCAAGCGATAAACGAATGTCTGCACGCCAATTTTATCAAGGATATCTGGGTCAATTTTGCCGTTTCTATAGCTGGCTGGCGTCCGGAAATTTTTATAGCAATTCAATTCGTAGAATTCGAGTGTACCGGTAAGCCTAACCAGATCCTCCTTTATCAATTCGAATGACCTGTTCAGGATGACCATATGCAGCTCTGAAAGTACAGCTTTCCATTTCTCAGTATCCGATTCAGCTTCCCGCACTTTTGAAAAGTCATAATCCTTAATAATGCAGACATAAGGCGGTGCATTAATCTTGAAAACAATTACATCCTGATTCTGGATGGAAAACACCTTCCCGGAAACTTTTATTCTGGTCATCTGAACCAAATCATTCTCAAGGCGCTCTATAATAGCATCATCATTCATAACAAATATGGGAAAAGCTCAAAGATCTAAATTAACAATTCCTTTTGAATGTAAATGACTTGAAAGGTTCGAAGATACCGGCCATTATGGTCATAAGATCAGAAAAGGGGAGTGGATTGTGCTCACATTACCGTTACTTATCCCGGTTGAACCGGTTTCAAAACCCCGCATGACCCGCCGCGATAGGTGGAAGCAGCGTGATTGTGTGATGCGATACAGGGAATACAAAAGGTTGTGATCCTTGTATCTAGGAACAATAACATTACAGGTAATACATTCATTATAGGCAACTTATTGCCAATTCTGTATTTGTAACCCAAATAATATTTTGTTGTATAACAGGCGTTATGTTCAGTGAAATACATCCGCTTGGAGACAACCTTTGAACTTAATTTGAGAAAAGTAGCAGGGGAGTAAAATTTCAGCATTAGAATAGCAGTGGATTAAATCTTTGATGTAGTTTGCGACAACCGCTTTCAGTATTGCACAAGCCATTTTTGGCAAAAAGGCTAACCACTTTCAATTGTGCAACGGCCGTTGCACAATTGAAAGTGGACATAAGACAGTAAGCTAGATATTTGCAGGTTTATATCAGCCTATTTCAAGTCATACCACATGTTGTCCAACATGCAGTTTGTCAATGGAAGCTGACTTACGGCAGAAGTTAAACATAGCGTTTCATCTCTTCTGCCATCTGAAGGGACAAGGCATCTTCCTTCCGCAGTAAGTCTTCAACTATTCTTTCTCTGTCCTGTTGAGAGTGGTCCTGGCTCATTTTGAAGACATGGGAAATATCAGAAACCACAATTTCAAAACCGGTGATGGCTTTCAGATTTTTGCGGATATATTCCTGATCCATTTTGTGGAATGCCGAGGGGCTGCTGTATGAATCTTCGTATTTATCAGTAATGTCTTTTATGATTTCATAGGTCTGCTCTTGCGAGAGCAGCCTTATTATCCCTTTGGCTTGTACTGTTTTGTAGTTCCAGGTGGAAGCAGCAGCAGGCTTTTCATAGACCGACGCACTAATATAGCTGTGTGTACCGCTAAAAACTGCCATCACATTCGGATGCATTTCAAAGGCCTTGCAATGATCGGTCTTTTTCATCACATGGCCTATCAGCTAAAGGCATTTCCCTCATTGATAATATTTACCGGAACCTGGGTTGCTACCGGGTACATCCCGTCATATCCAATAAGGCTAATAAATGGATTTGCTTGCATAAAAGCAACAACTTCTTCCGGATTTGCAGAAGAATAATAGGGCATTGTATACATAGGTGCCTTTGTTAAGGAGGGTTCTTTACAAACTATTACTGCATGCGTGGTAAGGCTTGAATTGTGTAAATTCAGCTACCAACTGCTCATTTTTGCCAGTAATTATTAGCTGCTGCAATTGTGGCAAATTCGGTGGCAACAGTTTGTCCAATCAAAACCAGCATTGTTGCATCCTGAGCGTATATAGACCTAAGTTTTTCCCGGACGGCTGCATCTGGCTGGGTGGCTTTAATGATGAGTCTTGCCATTTTGATTGCAAGCTGTCTGCCTTCTTCGGCAGTAGAGGTAATGAGTGAATTACCGGGCACTAATTGAATTGGATCTGCCATTTTTTTATTTGTTTAAAGTAATTTCAATTGAAGAATTGCCTGTGGATCAAACGGTATAAATATTTATCTCAAGTAAAAGTCAGGTGTTTGGCTAAGAGCACTATTCCTTCTTTTAAGTCCTTTTCGGAAAGTGAACCGTAACCCAGTCTGATGCCGTTGACCGATGGGGCGTTGCTATAATTTTCCGGTGGGAGTATTTTAACGCCACTTGTGGCCATCATGTCTTTGACCTGCCGCCAGTTTTGCGCTTGCTTTGGTTGTATCCAAATCGCCAGACCGCCTTCCGGAACTGTATAGTCAGCCTTTTCTTTTAGATAAGTATTCAGCAACGAAACCGTGTAGTCGCGCTTTGCTTTGTAGTAGCTTGTTGCTTTTTTAATGTGGCGTTTTATCGTTCCGTCCTGGATGAGCTGCAAAACGGCCTGTTCCATAATGCCATCACCCTGAACATCAATAATCTTGCGCAGCTCACCTACTTTAGAAATCAGCGAAGCATCGTGACTAATCAGATAGCCAATGCGCAAAGCAGGCGCCACAACTTTGCTCATCGTACCGATGTACACAAAATTTTGTAGCTGGGCGAAGCTCGAAACCGGAAGCACAGGACGATACCCGAAATGAAATTCGTTGTCGTAATCGTCCTCAATTATGATAAATCCATGAGCGTTGGACAAGCGGATCAGTTCAAGCCTTCGTTGCAGACTTAATGTTACCGTGGTCGGATATTGGTGATGCGGTGTTGTGTAAATAGCCTTTATGTTGGGGTGGGTTTTCAAATGATCAATCACATCGCTGGTAACCAGACCGTCCTTATCGACCCGTACAGGCAGCAATGTGGCACCAGCCGTTTCAAATGCTTTCCAGGCAGGCTGGTAACCCGGATTTTCGACCAGGACAAAATCGCCTTTTGAACAAATACAATGGGCAGCGAGATACATCGCCATCTGGCTGCCACGCGTCACGCAAACGGAACTGCTGCTGACCTGCATGCCACGTTGATGGTTGAGCATTTGTACAATGGCTTCGATGAAATCCGCATGACCGAATTCGCAGCCGTAACCCATCATTTGCCATCTTGCACTCCGGTTGAAAATCTGCCGGTATCCACGCGCCAACTCGGTCACGGGCGCAATTTTGCTATCTGGATAACCATCATCAAAAATGATCCTGTAATGTTGCTTCGGTAGGCTTTGATCCGGTGTGGTGATTTCTGTCTTACGCTGCCTGCTGAACACCGGCAGTGTGCCGGCAACAAATGTCCCTTTCCGTTCTTTGGATACAATCCATTCTTCGTTAAGCAGCACATGCAATGCTTCTACAATCGTATTCCGGTTCACATGCAACATTTCGGCTAGGTTGCGGCTTCCCGGCAAAGCATCACCGCTACTAAGTCTTCCAGATTGAATATCTGAAATGACAGCATCAGCGATTTGCAGATAAACGGGCTTTTGTGACTTATGATTAATCCGGATTTCCAATTTCCAGGGTCTAAGCATTGGACTAGCTGGTTTTATTTAAATGTCTCATTTTAACAGGCCAAAGTAAAATGTGCATGCATTCTACCAACTGTTAAGGTTCAGGTGATTATTATGATTTTACAAAGTTGGATAAGTCGAAGCTGAGCCAGATAGTCCAGTATTATTAATTCAAAATGGTCCAGCAAGTATCGTTAGGGCTCCTCACTAAGTTTGAATCGGCAATGGTGCCACAGCTATCAAATATCACAAAAATGAGCAAGTCAATTTTCTATCACGCAGGTTGTCCGGTATGCGTCAGTGCAGAGCACGACATTCTTAATCTAATCGGTGCAGATCAGGTTGAAGTTGTGAATATCGGGGAAGACCGCAGCCGTCTCACCGAAGCAGAAAGTGCTGGGATTAAATCGGTTCCCGCGCTGCTTACGCCAAATGGCAATGTACTGCATATCAATTTCGGCGCATCGCTGGAAGATGTTAAAGGTTGAAGAATAGACCAGCAGGACACTGCCGGTAACGATAATTTATCTTGACTAATCAAAACATGAAAACGACAATATTCACGCTCGCTGCCATCCTGTACTTCACGGCCGCCATGGCATGCGAACATTGCAAAAAATACGAAGACTCAAAGGATTTTAAGATCAAATCAGCGCAGGTAATCCATAACAAAAAATACGGATCACTCGAATTTGAGATCATCGTGGAAGGAACGGCCGGAAAGACTGTCCCCACTGCCGTGGGGAAAATGGATATGGCCCCTGTCTTAGGATACGTTTTTCCTACAACATTGAAGCCGGAAGATATTGGTTTTAATCCAACCGAAGGCATTGTGGCCCTTGCCCTTACTTCGCATCCTGATTTTGACGATAGCCCGCTTTGGGATGAGAACGCCGACGGCAAGTTTGATAATGACGGAATTGTTTGGCATCCGCATTGGGTGGTGCTTGTAAAAGACGAGCGTGTAAAAGGCGGACTCTCGGTAAAGGAATATAAAAAGGCAGATAAAATCACAAAGCCTACAACAGCCCCCGACATGCCTATGTATATGGATTCGCCAGGTTATCAGGTCGTTACCCAGCAAAGCGCAATCCGCGTTTCAGTGCCTACATACAGGGTCAATAATAAGGTGGATTTCAATTACGATGCCGTCAGTTGCTATATGCAGGTGTCCGCTCCGGCAGATGGCATGTCCATGGATAAGCCGATGCTGGGTGTTGTTAATGTTTATAGCGTGCTTTCTGGCAAACTGACCTTGCCTTACAAGGTAAAATAACCCGGACTATGGCTGAAATTGATGGAAAGATCGTTGATGCATTGGCAAGGGTCTCGCAGGCATTTCGCGTATTGCTTCGCAATGAAGGGAAGTCGAATGCATTGAGCCCCATACAAATTCAGATCCTGATCTTTCTGCTTTTTCAGTCCGGGGAAAGATCCAAAGTCATTGCCTTAGCGCGGCACTTTGATCTGACCAAAGCCACAGTCAGCGACAGCATCAAATCGCTGGCACAAAAGTGCCTGGTCGAAAAATACGTGGATGCTGCTGATGTAAGAAGTTACATGATTGTATTGACTGGGCGGGGCAGGGAGTTGGCCCTTAAAAGTGCCGGTTTTGCGTCGGCCATTGAAGAACCGCTGGACATACTATCTCCAATGCAAAAAGAAATCATATTTACGGGTTTGCTCCAACTTATCCGGCAGTTTCACCTGGCCGGCATTATCAGCATTCAGCAAATGTGTTTCACTTGCTCTCATTACGATCATCTTGGCAGTGGGCATTACTGCAAGTTGTTAAAAAGCGGCTTGGCAGACAAGGAGTTGAAACTCGACTGTGCTGATCATCAGCTAAGCCTGTAAACAGGCTAGATTTTACATTACCATAATCTTGAACACTATGGACAACAACCAATTGACCAATCGGACCGGTGCGCCCGTGCCGGACAACCAAAACATCATGACCGCAGGCAAGCGGGGGCCGGCACTTCTGCAAGACACATGGTTTTTAGAGAAGATGGCCCACTTCGATCGAGAAGTGATCCCTGAGCGCCGCATGCATGCAAAAGGATCTGGCGCTTACGGGGTTTTCAAGGTGACACATGACATTACCAGGTTTACCAAAGCGGATCTTTTCTCAGAGCTTGGCAAAGAAACACAAGTGTTTGTACGGTTTTCTACCGTTGCTGGCGAGCGCGGCGCGGCTGATGCAGAAAGGGACATTCGTGGTTTTGCGATGAAATTTTATACCAATCAAGGCATCTGGGACTTGGTAGGGAACAATACGCCGGTTTTCTTTCTTCGTGACCCACTGAAATTTCCGGATCTGAACCATGCCGTTAAACGCGATCCGAGGACTAATCTGCGTAGCGCCGATAATAACTGGGATTTCTGGACACTTTTGCCGGAAGCATTACATCAGGTAACGGTCGTGATGAGCGACCGCGGTTTGCCAAAAAGTTACCGGCATATGGACGGTTTTGGCAGTCATACATTCAGTTTTATCAGTGGTGACCAAAAGCGTTACTGAGTCAAATTTCATTTGAAAACACAACAGGGCATTCAAAACCTGACGAACCGTGAAGCAGCTGATTTGGTTGGAAATGACAGAGAAAGCCATCAGCGTGATCTTTTTGACAACATTGAAGCGGGTAACTTCCCGAAATGGACCATGTATGTGCAAATCATGGAAGAAGCCGATGCTTACAGCTACCACATCAATCCTTTCGATTTGACCAAGGTGTGGCCACATGCTGACTTTCCACTCATTCCAGTCGGCGAGCTGACATTGAATCGAAATCCATCCAACTATTTTGCAGAAGTCGAACAAGCTGCGTTTAATCCCGCTTCTGTGGTTCCGGGGATCGGTTTTTCGCCAGATAGGATGTTGCAGGGGCGGCTTTTTTCATACGGCGACGCGCAGCGTTATAGGTTAGGCGTTAACCACCACCAGATCCCTGTGAATGCGCCTAAATGCCCTTACCATTCTTACCATCGCGACGGTGCGATGCGCACAGATGGAAATTATGGCGGTACCACGTCTTATGAGCCTAACAGTTTCAGCCAGTGGAAACAGCAGCCGGATTTTAGTGAGCCACCGCTTAAAATAACCGGAGACGCGGCGCATTGGGACCACCGCGAAGACAACGACTATTTCAGCCAACCGGGGAACCTGTTCCGTCTGATGAATGAACAGCAAAAGACAGCGCTTTTCGATAACACTGCAGAAGCAGTTGGCGGCGCGCAGCATTTCATTCAAATCCGCCACATTCGTAACTGCTACCAGGCCGACCCGGAATACGGACGGGGCGTGGCAAAGGCGCTTGGCTTATTTATGGAGGTAGTCCGTGATTACCAGGGTTACGAAATGAAGCCGCTTTCGGAAATGCAGATCGTATAGCAAAGAAAAATCATCCCTATTCAAAACAGGGATGATTTTTTTGTTTAACCATTTCAGTCGAAAACCACTTTTGTGGTTTCCAGAATGTGGCTGAGTTCTGTGGTTTCAATTTTCGTAAGCGGTTGCAGTGGTGCGCGCAAATGCCCTGCGTTTTCTCCAAGAATTGTTAAGCCTGCTTGAATGGCCCGGGGCAAGCCTTTGGCGACGATGAACCTGAGCAGATTCAACTGTTCGAGAAAAAGAATTTGAGCTGATGCCAGATCATTGTTTTGAATTGCGTCGTATAGACTCAGGTTGAGTTCGGGGATCAAATTGGGTGCGGCGGTGCACCATCCTTCGGCGCCTGCGGCAAATGCGGCGAGCGCCAGCGGGTTGGAGCCATTGTAAAATGCCACATCATCGCCCAGTTCTCTTTTTAGCAAATGCATACGCTGCACATCACCCGTGCTTTCTTTGATCATGGTTACATTGGGAATTTCCAGCAACCGTTTCAAAAGGGTAGGCGACATATCGACGCCGCCCGTTGCCGGGTTGTTGTATGCCATGATGGGAATGGAGATTTTGGACGCGACGGCATCATAATGCTTGACTATCTCATCATCGGTCAGTTTCCAGTAACTCATTGGAATGATCATGACCGCAGTTGCGCCTGCTTTTTCGGCAAACTTGGCATGATGAATCGTCCGCTCGGTGGTAAGGTTGGACACACCGACCAAAGTCGGCACGCGCCCCGCAACTTGCTGGATCGTAGCCTCGGTAATGGCCTCTTTTTCCTGATCTGTAAGGTATGGCAGCACGCCAGTGCTTCCCAGTGGCGCTATGCCGTGCGAACCGGATGCAACGAGGCGTTCAACCAGTGTCTTGAACAGGGGCAGATCTACGCTTTCATTTTCGTCAAATGGCGTAATAGGGTATGCGATGATCCCCTTGAATGGAGCATTTTTCATTTTTATCAATGGTTAAAAAAGTGAAATGAAGTCTCCGGAATGAAGACTTCATTTGAATGGTTTTAAAGATCTCTTCCTTCTTCTTCGCGAAGCGCAACGCCCAGATTTTGAAGCTGGGGCGCGTTTTCGCAGGCAATGTACTTTGCCGGCTGTGCATCACTCAGGTTTTGATGTCTGTGCCATGCCCAGGAAGGAATGTAAACGGCATCTCCCTTTTCCCATTCCACTTTTTCACCTTCGATTTCAGTAATTCCTTTGCCTTCCAGAACATATAGCACCGTTTCGTAAGTATGACGGTGCCTGTTGGTCAGCTGGCCTGGTAACAAGCCGCCGATGGTCATGCTCACATTTTTGCTGGGCAGATCCACGAAGAAAACAGGATGCTTGCGCTCTGTTGAGAACTGGTTGTGCTCTCCGGCGTTTTCCACATTCTTATGGATCAGATAGGCCGGTTTTTGAAACTGTGGCCGTGCAAATGTCTGATGAAAATCTTTTGAACTGAACGTATCCATGATTGAAAACTTTTGCGTTTCATGCATTATTGCATTCAAAAGTATCGCAGCCATGGACGGCCGGAATGGTACAGAATCAAGATAAATGCCTGGGCCAGCTTCTCGGCCATTATTCCACAGCCAATGTGGCTGGACCAAATTCCTCAAAATGGATAGCCTCGCGTGCAACACCCTGCGCACTCAGATAGTCAAAATGTTTCTTGATAAAAGCGCCCGGTCCGCAGATGTAATATTGGGCATCGGGTTGCATGGCTTGCTGCACCTTACTGAGATCCACAAAACCTTCATAATAACCATCTTCAATTTGCTGTTCAATCTTGTCATAAAAAGTGTGAACCGACATTGCGTCATGCTTTTCGCCAAGTTCACGCACATGATCTTTAAAAGCATGCACCCGGTAACCCCGGCATCCATGAATCCACGTAACAGGTCTTTTGTTTCCGGCCGAAATCAGATAATCCAGCATACTCATGAATGGAGTGACGCCAACGCCGCCGCTGATGAATACAATAGGATCCGTTTTCTCAGTATCAAGAACAAAATCACCTGACGGCGCAGCCACCTCAATCATCGTACCTTCCTGAATGCTGTTGTGCAGTAGATTGCTGACATAACCTTCCGGCCGCTGCTGGTTGCCATGCTCTTTTTTTACGGAAATGCGGTAATATTCGCCATTAGGAGCGCAGGAAATGCTGTATTGCCGCGGCTGGAAAACATGCAGCTCCGGCACAAACAAGCGCACTGTAATGTATTGTCCCGGAATAAAACCGGCTACTTTTCCCTGGTCGGCAGGATGCAGATAGAACGAAGTGATCTCGTCCGACTCCTGCACTTTTTGTTTTACCACAAATGGCCGCCACCCGCTCCATCCACCTTCTTTTGCTGCGGACTGGCTATACAAATCAGCTTCTGCCCCCGACATAATCCCTGCCAGTTGCTGGTAAGCGACCAGCCAGGCATCTATCAGCTCAGGTGTTGCCGCCTCGCCAAGCACCTCGCCAATGGAAGCCAGCAAATGCTTGCCCACAATGGCATACTGCTCGGGTCTGACGTCGAGACTTACATGTTTGTTGGCGATCCGGTTTACGGCATGAGAAAGCACCTGCGGGTTGTCGATATGTTCTGCATATGCCAACACAGCCATTGCCAGCGCAGTGGGCTGAGCCCCAGTATGCTGGTTTGCTGAATTGAATACATTTCTGAGCTCGGGATTTTTTGTGAGCATTCTGTTATAAAAATAAGTCGTCAGCGCCACGCCATTTGCTTTTAAAACTGGCACAGTGGCCTTTACGAGATCTTTTTGTTCGTTTGTCATGTCAATAAATATATAAATACCTTTTTGTCCTTTATCCAAAATTAAATTAAAAACGTTAAAGGACAAGAATATCTTTTATTATTTTTAAATTTGGACTTACAACGATGGCGATATTTTCAAAAACGTGCGAGTATGCAATCAGGGCGGTGCTTTATATCGCACACAAATCTGCTTTGGACAAGAGGGTAGGGATTAAAGACATTGCAGCGGGGATAGATTCTCCCGAACTGTATCTGGCTAAAATCTTGCAGGATTTAAGCAGGAAAGGCATCATCAGTTCAGCAAAGGGACCTAATGGCGGTTTTTACATTGAAAATAATGCTCTATCGAAGCCCATCAGCGACATTGTAGAAGCGGTGGACGGGAATGGACTTTTTTATGGCTGCGCATTGGGCTTAAAGCAATGTTCAGAAATCAACCCATGCCCACTCCATGACCAGTTCAAGGCAATCCGCGACCAAATTAAGGATCTGCTTTATACCACAAACATAGGAGCGTTTAATCAGGAACTACTGGCAGGCATGCTTTCCTTGAAGAAATAGCTTAATTAGGGCATTCTCAATCTCTCTGCGGGATATATAAGTTATTAATATTCAATCAGTTACAGCGGAGGTGTTTCCTCCGCTATTTCTGTTTTACGGCATTTAACTAGTTGATTGTCAGTGTAAGTGTTGAGGAGTCATCCTAAAAATAAGCTAGTGTTGGTGAGCAATTCGGTGAGCATTTTCCTGGATATGTTGCTGCACCATGGAAAAAAGCTTAGTGTTTTAAGTAGTGAGTCTTGTTTTCGAAACCTACACGAGGGACTTGGCAAAGAAACACCGGAAATTCTACTTTCAACAGTCTAAATTTCTGGCAGGAGCTCATACACACAGATGTAAACCAGATTGATCTGTTTGAACATTGATCTGTTTGAACTGGGAAATGCCCAGCAGCAACAAGAAGAGCTATCAGAGCAGGCAGCTGATGTTACCAAAGAAAAAGCTTTTGCAAAAAACGTGAAAAGGGCACCGGGAGAATGATACTTCCTGAGAACCTGCGCGGAGAGATTATCATTATTGAAACTATTAAGGATGTTACCGGCTGCATTTTAATCGAAGAAGAGATCACAGAGGTCGTAGACGTGGTCCCAGCAGAGTTTTTGTGAAGGGTTATATCCTTTATAGATATGCTCGTGCCATTGTCGAGGGCATTATAACCGGGTTACATCCAGATCGTGTAATCGAAAAGAGCATCCCATCCGAAGCAGTCATCTCCCAAATCGTTGTAGACAAGTATGTTTTTAGCCTTCCCCTGCACCGGCAGATCGACACAGACGGTTAGGAATAAATGTTCCTGCTTCCACAGCCTCTGATTGGATCATGAAAGGCTGGTAACATCTTTCCCCATTACGGGAGCTCTTAAAACTGCTGGTTCTCGTTCAGAAATATTTACAAGCCGATGAGTTCCCGCTGAAAGTACTTGATAGAGACCATAAAAATGGTATCCATCAAGGCTAAATATGGATATGCAAGTAGAGGATAGCGAAGAATCCCGCAATTGATATTTCGGCAGAGACGATCTGACCTTCCAATTGTAGGTTAGACGGAAGAGTTGCCAATAGTTTGTTATGGTTGCCCTAGGTAAGATTGGCGTTTACTTTTCAGCTTGGCTATCAATTCGATAGACTGCTTTTCTGCTTTGGTCAAAAAGAATTCGTACTCCTTTTCTTCTTGCGCAAGTGATATCGATTGTTCTTCATACTCCTTCCTGTAGTCACTGGACCTGTTTTCGGAGGAGCTGCTTTGGGACAACAGCCCGATTACTTCTTCCCGGTGTTCGGTAAGCTGCCGCTGCCTGCTTGCAACTGCCCTGAACAGCAGCGTCTTTTCCTCCGTCAGCGCTTTCAACTCCTTTGTCGCAGTGGTGTTGCGAGATTTAGAGAGGAAAGCCAGTTCAACCTCCACAGAGTCAAGCAGAGTTTGAAAGCGGGCCGGCAAGTCGGAATTAGCATAGGTTGGCCGCTTTTTCAGTAGGTCTGCCATGTTGATTTTGTAGCGTCTTTCCAAGAATTGATAAAAATCATCTGTTATCCTATTCATCGGCATGCCAAAGACATCTTCAAGGAGTGCAATATCTGTTGGTCCTGGTGAAAGCGTGTCTTTGCTCGAAGAATGCCTGTTTTTAAACGCCTGGATAACATCGTTATCCCGATTTTTATATTGTAAGTACAGAGCGAAAAAATTGGACAGCGCATAGTTGACAGACGCATCGCAAAAACTATTGTACGTTTCACCTTGATACTCGTTCCAAGTGTAGTTCACTAGCTGGTCCAACGATGGAACGTGTATCTTCCCCTGGGACGTCAGATTGATCAGCATCCTGAAATGTGTGACACGCCATGTGTTGTAGGAACCCATCAAATCGTTGCCATTTCGATCATAGACGGAGTACATGCAAGCAATGCCTTCGTCGAGCCAAGGTGAAATGTCGCCAATGTCCGATCGTATCATCAGATGAAATAGTTCATGAACCATTGTCCCGGCTTCCTTGGTGTTGGCAATTCCTAGCAAACTCAGGTCATTTAATGAAGAATATCCAATGTTCCCTCTCGCAATGGTAATGTCATGAACCCTTTTTGCGAGTTTTCCCAAAGAGTATTTGTCGTCAACCAGGTAGACAGTAAATAGTTTATCGATGTCTTTTAATCTGTATTTTTTTACAAAAAAATGATAAGCGCTTTCGAGGCTTGCTGCAACCTCCTGCACTTTTGCGCTGCCTTCCGTTGAATGCGAATAGACGAGCATAAATCTGCCCGCTGTGTCAATTTTATAAAGATTGTCGGGCAAAAATCGACGAAGACTGGCAAGTGCTTCTGCTCTTTTGGTTTTTGGGAAAACCCTTCGCGATAAGGTGTCGTTTGTCCTCAATTTTTCATAGTTTTCAAAGGTGTCCTTGTCGCAATCCATTTGAAATCCACTCTTGCCCCTGACACCGCCGGTAACTCCGGAGGGCGTTACAGAATTGTTAATAATAACAGTCACCGTGGTGCCCGCAGGAGCCGTCAGGTTACTGCCGCATTTGCTAATCGATTGCGTGAGTTGAAACGCGAAATTCCTGTCAATAGGAAATTTCTGTCTGATATACTGATACCAAACTATGCCTTGCTTAACGTAACCCTTGCCGCACAGACTTTGACCGATATAATAATGATTCAGGTAAGATGTCTTTCCGTAAGGTTCATTCAGGTTTGCTTTACATTCCGCATAAACCCTGTCAAACTTTCCCTGCCGGAGTAGATCGTCATACCTTCTCCAATCATTTGTATTCTGGGCAAATGCGGTAGCCGAGTGAGCCAGAAAAATGAAAAGTAACATTCTCATGGTAATTGCTAAGGGTTTTCCGGTGTTGAATATTTCATCAGGCTATCCATGTTCGTTGTGTCAGCCGGCGTGTTAGGCTTTACATTTATATTGATTGGCGTGGTTGCAGGGCCGTTCAAATACGTTGCGGCGTCGGTAATCTGGATTTCGGTTTGCGACAAAATTGTGGAAAGCATGAGCACTGTGCCGAGTACGGCGAATATGATACCAGGAGAAGTGGATACCAGTGAAAGGCTGGCATTGGTACCTGATGCCGTCAGTGAAGACTGTTCTTCACTGAGTTTGGAAATGATAAAGACGGCCCCGACGATGGCAAGTATCATCCCAGTGAAGAACCCGAGGTATTTGGTATAAAGTCGGGAGATCAGGAGTACCCCACCCTGAGAATACCGTTTATTCATTAGCTGTTCCTCCATTTTTGCCAATAAGTAAAGCTTCGATAGTTCAGGCGATTCTGTAACTAAACGATGCAGAGAACTATCGCTTTTATTGACGAAAACCTTGTCCAGTTCGGAAGATTTGTAATTGTTGATCTCCTTGCTGAAATTATTTAGTTGAACCGTTGACAAATAAACAAAAATCAGAATCAGCAAGCTGGGTAGGAGAATCATCCACGGCATTAGTCGGTTCTGCCAGGAAAAGAGGTCTTTTGCCAACTGCTCGCGCCCCGAATTGCTTTTGTCAGTTTTATCTTCCATTAGTCGTTGTAAATCGAATTGGAGGTATCTCGTAATTTACTGATTTTTAGCACAATGGAGCTAAAAACTTATTTTGCGGAACAAAGCTTCAAACAGGAATATCTTAATAATGCCGGAACAATCGTGTTAAATGCTTTTTACCAGATTCGGTAGCTTCCACACTTCCGATTAGTGTTGGTGGGGTAGGTATGTAAACTTTCCCAAATTTGCGACTCAGTAAAGAAATGAGAATACCGCTGGGTAAATCTGTCAATAACATCAAGCTTTACCTATATTTTGTTTTCATTTGGTCTGTTTGGAAAGGCTTCTGAGTAAGAGATCAAAAGAAAATTTATTTTTAGTGAAGAACTGTCTGTCGTTCCGGGATACTTATACGTGGTACGGGATATTGCGGCGTAAGTGTGCAACATGATTGTTGGCTGTATCCGAAAATCGAGGACATCCATCATACCAAGACTAGGGCAAAAAGTTCGCCGAACAATAGTATTTGTGAGCGGTTCCAACCGAACAATGCAAGAGGAATTTTACTATATTGCCTCCAGAGAGGACTCAATATTTCTTCGGCTCCTATTTTCTTCAGCTCTTCGTATCTGAATATTTTCGGCATAAATTGTCAGAATAGATTACTCATCAAATTGATCATTGGTTTAATTTGTTGCCGTAAACTAGAGATATTCAGTTCATTATTGTTTGTAGTGTTTTTTTTACTACTCTTGAGTGGTTGAATAGTTTGTTTACTGATTTCAAATAGAATTGGAAAATTCATTCAGAAATTATTGTTGACATCAATGTCAAATTCAACGACATGCCCACTTCGTTGCCAAATTAGAACTTGAGTGGAACAATTTCTTGCGGAGCCTTCGCCAATAGATTGTTACCAAATAGATTGCCTCAAATGTAGAACAAATAGGTGGTCACCGTTACATGTCATAATTCAGGAATTAAAGCCAAAAAACAAGTCTTACAAATTGTTGTGGATGTTATAAGTAATTTTGGTTTATCGTAGAATTATTAGTAAAAATGTTCGGGCCGTGTGTGATTGAATTACGCCATATGTCAATGCACTTGTAGCAAATTTTCTTATCGTAAAAGTGCCGTATCCAAGCCCTTTGTAGTTCAAACCAATATTCAACTGTAGCCTGCTCCATATTAAAACATTTTGATTTAGAAATTCGAAATTTTCGGAAAGTCAAATTTTAAACTAATCGAGACGGGGCTTCTAGCCAATGTGAATCGAAACTTAAATATTGGGATAGTAGGAGTGTAGATAAGTCTGTAACCATAAGACCAATTTTTCAATTTAAAAGAATAGGGCTTAAATAGTATGTACGCCACCAGAATCTTATCATGGAAGCGGATTTCGACATAAAGCAAATGGAAATGGTGAGAGGGAGCCACTAGTAGCTGAGCCGAAGTATTTAAAACCTTTGATTCAAATTTTACATAATCGGAAGTTATGGTGAGTATCTATATGAACATCGAAAAGCTTATTATTTTATAACTCGATTCAACTTAACATTTGATATATGACTTCTGTCGTCCAGGACCACGACCAAATCAAGCCACCCTGTGTTGATCTTGATGATACAAACAGAATTGTTGAACTGATTAAAGAAATTGGTGAGCAAGAACGCCACTTCAATACATTGACAGGAACCTATAAAACAATGGCATCAACTTGGCTCCTAGCTGTTTTTGGTGGGATAGGTTTTGTTTTAGCCAATCGCATTGAACCATGGCTTTTGTATACTGCGGGAATTGGCATCGCAGGTAGTGTTGGTATACTGCTCCTTTGGATCATTGATCTATGCGTATACCAGCGATTGTTGAATGCGGCCTTCACTGAAGGTTTAAAAATAGAGGAAAGGTATATTTGGCTACCACGCATACGTCATGTTATGGTTGCTAATGTTAACACGGGATCCATAACTACAAACCTCTCGTGGTTTTATGTGCTGGGTGTCTGCGCTCCCTTATTTATTTTTGATTATTGTATCGGAAGTTATTTGTTAATTAATTTCGAAATAGCGCTCACCGTGGGATTCATGGTATCAACTGGACTTTTAACCTTTTTTTTAGCGTATAGGATTAGGTTTGGATCAAAGGAAAAGAGAAGCGAAAAACCTCTCAAGGTTAATCCGGAAGAGATCGACGTGGATAAAAAATTTAACAAATCTCAAAAAATTATACTGGTAACAGTGGGCCCCGCGGTTTACCTGATAGTTTGCATCGTGATCTATGCAAGCCTTACTGCCAAGTATGATGCGGATACAGTTAAAACGATTTCCTTAAAAACAAATTATGACTATCTCGCACCAGACGGCTCTGAGATCAGATTATTATCGGCGATGGCCAGCGGTAGTTTGGCGCATTGCGTTCTTCTCCCCAAGGGAGTATCGAGCGCTGTTCAGCACAGAACAGTGGTTGAGATATGGTATATTCTGCAAGGAGAGGGGGAAATTTGGCGTGAGCATAACAAAGTTGCCACAGTTAACAGGATTTCACCTGGAGCCAGCCTTACTATACCCACTCATACAAAATTTCAATTTCGCAATACCGGAGCCGATTCGCTCAAAATATTAATCGTAACAATGCCGCCTTGGCCAGGCAGCGATGAAGCCATTAAGGTCAACGACTATTGGCGGACGATCGAACCTGATGCGCGTTTTAGAAAATAGTATGAGACTGCTTGTTGGCAAAGCCTGACTTTACAAGCTGACTTCCTAGATTCTTTCATAGATATTGATGCATAAGTAACGATATCAAAATGGCCCTATATTTCAATCCTGACTTCTGAAGCTGATATTTTATTTAGTTTCTGTCTCGCCGTTCTTTATATTTTTTGAAAAGAGAATTCCTGATTTTATTACCTTTTTTTAATTTGAAGAGACATGAAGAGCACGTGGCAAACCCTTTGGATCTAATGATAAATAATGTTACATATAGTGTTTTCGGAGTTTACTTTTAAAATCGACTATCTTCCACATGTTAGTTTTTGACATCGGCAGAGTTTCTAAATTAAACGTATTTAGCAAGTTTCCATATAAATACCAAATCGGAAATAGTACAAACACATCCAAGAAAATTTAGAGCAAGGTATTTATCTCAACATCGAAAGAAAAATGCAAGTGATTTATTAGAGTCAATTGGTGGGACAAAATAGCATTTACAAGCCTATAAAGACTTTTAAAGAACAATAATTAATAAGAAATTCTAATCCATTTTACCGTTTACTAAGTATTGCTGTGGATATGCTTATTTTTTTATATAATATCTTATTATTGTATATAAATCCTTTTAGTATTTAACATTACTAAAAGGATTGTGTATTGAAGCAGCATATCGTTGACATTTAAAATATGGTAAATAGAATGCTGCGAAATCTGTCTTATTCCTTTATAATGCTCTACGTCAGAAACATTATAAAGGTTTCTGTGTTAACTAACTGTTGCCGATTCTAGAAGTATGAATTAAAATAACCTATTTCCCGCTGAAAGAATTACCATGAAATTTGTCTTCCATAAATATGATTGTTGAGGCATTATCAGAGTATGGAAATTGATATAAATAACAATATTGTATTTGCTTAGATCGTGTTTTTAAAAATTTCTCAGTGAAATATTGGATCCAAAGGCTTGGCTTTTCGAAATTGGTACCGTTAGCTAGAATAGCGTTAGTTGTCTGAAATGATTTTTAGTTGAATTAGAAGTATAATCTTATACTTTTTTAATTACTGATTTTTTTCTTGCGAAATTCAGTTATTTTATTTCTAGTGATTAGTAATGAAATGTCAAAGCAACGGAAGTCTTAGATTTTAATTTTTCGGCGTTCCACCATTTACTCAGATACCTGATCCGTTAAACTTGCCTCGCTATGATTCACTCTACCTTGGATTTTTTGACACAGGAGCTCGATGCATTCATTAAGTTGAAGGTGGGAGATCCTCTCACTACGAGGATATTCCTATCCGGAGTTACTAATGAACAAGGCATTGCCATTCCTGATCAGGCTCTAGGACTTTCTCTCATAAATATCGAGGAGGAGCGTACGAATAAAGACCAGCAAAGCCGCTTTATCAATGCTGTGGGGAAAGTCGAAAAGCGAAACCCTGAGATTCAGCTCAACTTGTATGTGTTAATCACAGCCAATTTTCAGAACAAATTGGCAGGTAACAGCTCCGATGATTATTTGGAGGGCCTGAAGCAGCTGAGCTACGCGATCGCGTTTTTCCAAGGTAAAAATGTCTTTACGCCGGAAAATAGCCCAGCACTATCTGGATTTGACACCAATTTAACCAAAATCGTGGTGGAATTGTATAGCTATTCCTTCGAGCAGCTTTATAATTTCTGGACCGTCGTAGGCGCCAAATATCTGCCAAGTGTGCTGTATAAGGTGAAAACACTAAGAATTCAGGAGAATGCGATTCAGGAAAGCGGGGAGCCGATCGAGCAGATTTTTATTTCTTCAATTCACAAATCATGAATATCATCTACAGCCGGCTTTTCGAAGTGAGTGTGCTTCATGACTATTTCCGTGAGGGGATTGCAAAGGGATTGAAATTGATTCCGACCCGGGAAACACAGGAAACACTCAGGAAAGGCCGGATGCTCTGGAAAGAAACCTCACAGGGTGTCATTGTCCTTTACCATGCAGAAGGTGATCGTACGAGCCCGGAAGTTGCTTTAGTTCCTCCTGTTGATTTCTACTTTTTTTTTCAAAGCACAAATTCTCCTCAGTTTCTTGCAGTCACAGAGTTGAGAAAAGGTGATAGAATATATGGTTCAGGCGATTTTTTGGCTTTTCAAAATTCACCTGCGGGTGCATCAATAGACCAGGACACTCCGGAAAAAATTGAACTGGATATTTGGGATGGGACAAGGCAAAAAACATTTATTACCCGGCTGAATCTTGATCCGGCTCCGGCAAAAGTAATTTTTCAGGTAAAGGATGCATTGGGTACAAAAATCCCTTCCGGACGGGATAAGAATGGGGATCTATTGCCGTTGGACCTAGAACTGGCATCAGATGATCGTGGAGAGTTTTTTATTTCGCTTGATTTAAAAGGAAAACAAGAGGGAAACTATACACTTATCTTAAGAAATGAAGCGGATACGGCCGATTTGTGGACGAAGGAATATTTCCTGACTCAAGACCCGGAGGTAAAATCTGCTTTGGGGGTGATGAAAATTTCTTACCGACCCGATCCGGATCACTTGTATGGGGGAAGAGAATACTATGCGATAGACCTGAAACGGAAGGCTACGAAATGGACCTATATCATCGTAAGCCAAAATAAAAAAGTGGATTTGGGGACCGCCGGACTTTCAATTTTGGATAAAGGCAATCCTCAGGACTCTCCTTATGCCACCTACGATTTTGAACGGATGGGCGCTGCGCCAAATGCAGATGTCAAAGTAAATAACTCAGAGACAGTGATATTTAAGTCTCAGGTGCCGATTCCATTTTTCGAAATTCCCAAACTAAACCTGGAACTAAGAAGAAAGCCAGGAAATCGGGTTCTATTAAGCCATTTACCCAATCCATCCCGATCCGGCGCAATCAAAACCAGTCCCGGTGAAGAAATCTCAGAAATCTATGTATTCATTTGATCCCAACTGATATGGCAGAATTCAAAACCCCCGGGGTGTACATCCAGGAAATATCCACCCTTCCCGCATCCATCGTACCGGTAGCTACTGCCATTCCGGCCTTCGTGGGCTATACTGCGCAGCGACTCAGAAATGGCGAGACCTTTGAGGTAAACATCCCTGTAAGGGTAACTTCCTATCTGGAATACAAGGAAATTTTTGGGGAATCTTTTTTCGAAAACTACACGATTACAATCACCGATGGTCCGACGGTTGCCATAACGGACCCGGCCAACTTTTCCCAATACCTGATGACCTACCAGGTATATATGTATTTTTCAAATGGGGGAGGGCCTTGTTGGATTGTTTCGGTGGGCGATTTTGTGGATACACCTACCGGAGATGATATCGATGTTAATGACTTACTGGGGGGATTGAAAGTGTTGGAGGAGGAGGATGAACCAACCCTGCTGGTAATCCCGGAGGCTGCCATGCTTTCTGACGTCAACCGTAAAACCCTTCACGATCAAATGCTTGCCCAATGTGCTAAACTTCAGGATCGTTTTGCGCTGATGGATGCTTTGCATTATGCCAATCAGACTGTTGCAGAGGACGGAGCTGACTTCAGGGCCGAAGTTGGAAACTCGGATCTTAAGTACGGTGCCAGCTACTACCCGGGACTCAGAACAATACTCTTCCGGAACTTTAATCCCAATTCACTAACGGTAACAGATAACCGAGGCGGAGCAGGTTTGGGACCCTTCAATGATCTGCCCATATCCAGGATCGATGGAGGGCCGATATTCGCTGCTGCCACGATCAGAATCATCAACAATACAAATATCAGCGGAGATGGTTTTACGATCGGAGGGAAAACGTTCACCGAAGGCGCAGAATTTATTAAGGGTGACGGGCCTGCCACAACCGCGCAGGCACTTCTAGCTGCGATTCAGAACGCTGCTGATCCTTCATATACTGCAAACCGTCAGGCTGAGAAAATCATCCTGGTGTCAACTCTTCCGAGAGAAGCAGGGGCAGCAACTGTCCTTACCTATAATGATTCTGGGGGGAATGCTGGCGGAAGCGCCTCCGGTAATGGCACTTTTTCATTGGCCCCTCCGGACAAAACACTTTATAATACGATCATTGCGAGTCTTAAAAGTAAGCTGATGGATTTGTATCCATCAGCAAGTATGGCCGGAGTGTATGCGCGGATCGACAGTCAAAGGGGGGTATGGAAAGCTCCTGCCAATGTGGATCTCAGATCTGTCGAACGCCCGACTATTTCCGTAAGCCCGGAAGAACAGGGAATATTGAATGTAGATGCGACGTCAGGGAAGTCAATCAATGTTATCCGTTTTTTTCAGGGAAAAGGAACCCTGGTTTGGGGTGCAAGGACCTTGGCCGGAAATGACAACGAGTGGAAATTTATCCCTGTCCGCAGGCTGTATATTTTCATTGAAGAATCCGTCAAAAAAGCGACCGAATTCGTGGTGTTTGAGCCTAATGATGCCAATACCTGGCTTCGGGTAAAGACCATGGTCGAAAATTTCCTGTCCAATCTCTGGAGGGAAGGAGCGCTTGCAGGTGCAAAATCAGAAGAGGCATTTTTTGTGAGGATCGGGCTGGGGCAAACCATGACGGCCCTGGACATTCTGGAAGGCAGAATGAATGTAGAAATCGGTCTGGCGGCTGTGAGGCCGACAGAGTTCATCATCCTGAAATTTTCACATAAGCTTCAGGAATCCTAAGTCCTATTAACCCAAAACGCAATTCTTATGTCAACTTACGCCACACCGGGTGTTTACATCAAAGAAATTTCAACGCTTCCGGCTTCAATAGCAGCAGTCGATACCGCCATACCGGCTTTTATCGGGCATACCGCGCTGGCTTCAAAAAACGGAGAATCAGTTAGAGGGATCCCAACCCGGATTACCTCCATGCTGGACTACGAATCGATTTTTGGCTTCGCCAATCCGGAAGCCATTTCCATTGATATCCAGGATACTTATACAGGTGAAGACGGCCAACCCGCCAAATTGAGTTCCAGGATCGTCAAAGCCAATGCTCCTGCAAATCCGAGTGCTTACAAAATGTACTACAGCCTAAGGCTCTTCTTTGACAATGGCGGAGGCCCATGCTATATCATCTCGGTAAATGATTTCACCACACCGCCAGCAGTCGGTGACAGCACTACCGCGACAAGTCTTTTAGGAGGGTTGGCCGCATTAGAAAAAGTGGACGAGCCGACGCTGATCCTTTTTCCGGACGACCTAACACTTGCAAATGGGAAATCGGTATATGAAGCCGCCTTAGCCCAATGTGAAAAGCTGAAAGACCGATTTGTAATTATGGATGTGAAAGTCAATACCTCGGATCCTTTTGCTGATGGTGAAAACTTCCGTAATACAGGCATTGGCTCGGGTGATTTGAAATATGGAGCCGCTTATTATCCCAATTTAAAAAGTGCCTTGAACTTTGGATATGATTCTTCGTCGGTTACAATCATCCAAACCAATAGATATATTGGCACAGGTACCCCGAATCCGGCCATAACAAATGCTGCCAACGCCTCGAACTTAACTGCGCTTTCGTCAGAGGATCCCAGTTTACATCGGGCGATACTTTCAGAAATCAGTAAACTTTATATCACCGTCCCCCCATCCGGAGCTATCGCTGGTGTGTACGCCCGTGTCGACAGTCAAAGAGGGGTATGGAAAGCTCCTGCCAATGTCGACATCCGCTCTGTGATTGGTCCAGCCTTGAAGGTATCGCATGAACAACAGGCTTCCTTAAACGTGGATGCCTCCTCGGGCAAATCGATCAATGTAATAAGGTCGTTTACGGGTAAAGGAACGTTGGTTTGGGGAGCGAGAACGCTTGCCGGCAATGACAATGAATGGCGCTATGTGCCTGTCCGCCGACTTTTCATTTTCATCGAGGAATCCGTTCAAAAAGCGACCGAATTCGTGGTTTTCGAGCCCAATGATGCCAACACCTGGCTGCGTGTAAAAACGATGATCGAAAACTTCCTGACCAAACTTTGGAGAGATGGTGCGCTCGCGGGAGCCAAACCCGAAGAGGCGTTCTTTGTGAGGATCGGTCTTGGAATCACGATGACTTCTCAGGATATTCTTGAAGGCATTATGAATGTCGAAATCGGCCTTGCAGCAGTTAGGCCAGCAGAGTTCATCATACTGAAATTCTCTCACAAGCTTCAGGAAGCCTAAATCTTTATAACTGACAATTTTAAAATCCAGCACATCATGGCAGTAGCATATCCAATAGCCGTCTTTCATTTTCAGGTAGAATGGGGCGGTACGCGCATCGGCTTTACGGAGGTTTCAGGACTTACCATTGAGCTCCAGTCAATTGACTACAGAGAAGGCAGCTCGCTTGAATACCATGTGACCAAAATGCCTGGTATTCCACAATTCAGCAATATTGTCCTCAAAAGGGGTGTGTTCCGGGCTGACAATGAGTTTTTTCAATGGCTGAATACCGTCAAGATGAACAAAATCGAGCGGAGAGATCTTACGATCAGTTTGCTTAATGAGGAGCACGAGCCGGTTATGGTCTGGAAAGTGAAGGAAGCATGGCCATGCAAAGTGGAAGGTCCGACACTCAATTCAACCGGTAATGAGGTAGCGATCGAGACCATTGAGCTCTGTCACGAAGGATTGGCTATCGAAACTCCCTAACTCATGATTTTTCATCCGCCTACCGGGTTTCATTTTATTGTTCGGCTCGAAGGTCTTCTAACGAAGTATCCCGGCCTGCCTGATATCGGATTTCAGGAAGTTGGAGGATTGAGTGTGGAAATTGGCGTGGAAGAGTATGCCGAAGGAGGAGAAAACAGATTCAAACACCGTATGCCCGGACCTGTCACTTACCCAAACCTCACGATGAAAAGAGGCATGCTAAGTGGAACCCAGGCTGTGAAATGGTTCAAAGATTCCGTGGAGGGATTCCAGTTTGAAGCCCATGACATCACGGTGGTTTTGCTGAATGAGGACCATATCCCACTGCAAGCATGGAATTTCATTAATGCCTGGCCTGTCAAATGGAGTATCGAGGGCCTCAACGCTATGGAAAACACACTGATGATTGAATCTATTGAATTTGCCTATCAATATTTTCGGAGAATTTCACCAGGCGACGTTTTACCAATCTGATTATGCCTATAGAAATTAAAGAATTGATTATCCGCACCACGGTAGATGCAGCGGAAGAAAAGCCAACCGGTGCATCTAAACCTGCACCGGGGACGGAATCTATCCTTTTGGGAATCCGGGAACTGACCAGATTGATCAAGGAAAAAAACGAACGTTAATTTTTAGCGCATGGCACTGAAAGATATCTTTTCTCCTTTAGGAGGGCTGGAAAAAATGAAAATCACCGCTTTCACGGATGACACCTATGAGACATCCAAGGAGACTTTTGTGGTGATGTATAATCCTACAGCTTTCAGTCAGGAATTCAAGTCCAAGTGGATTCCTGAGGAAGGGTTAACCGATGGGAAACAGTACCAATTCAGAACACTGGAGTCCGACAGCGTTACGTTTGAATTTCTATTTGATGCAACTGCCGCATCGCCTCCCGGTAAAGATGTTCCCGGCGATATTAACCTGAACTACCTGGGAAGCAACAAGCCGAATCTTGACCAGATTAGTGGAAACAAGGTTTCGGCAATTGACCTGATCAATGAGGATAAACACGTAGACCGGGCAATCAGAAAGTTTTTGGATATCACACAGAATATCCAGTCGGATACCCATAAGCCTAATTATTTACAGATCAATTGGGGAGCGTTCCAGTTTCGGGGTGTCCTGAGTGGAGCCACTGTCAACTACAAGCTTTTCAATTCAGCCGGACTTCCGATCCGAGCAACTGTTTCTGCAAATTTCGATCAGTCCGTTTCCCGTCAGGAACAGGCGGCCGAAGCGGGACGTACCTCACCGGATCTTACTCACATAAGAGTGGTAAAAGCAGGTGACACCCTTCCCATCATGTGTTTGCGAATATATGGCTCTCCCGAATTTTATCTGAAGGTAGCTGAGGTTAACAAGCTCCGAAACTTCCGTAAGCTGGAAGTTGGGCAAGAGGTCTTTTTTCCACCCATAGCGAAATCCTAAAGTATGCCACTTGTCGCAACCAGCACCGAAACGAATCCCAGCCTTGCTACCTATAAGATTTTTTCTGATGGTACAGAGTTGCCTGCTTCTGTGGGTGTTGCTATGATTTCTGTCCAAAAAGCCATCAACAAAATTCCCTCAGCCCGGTTGGTTTTATATGATGGCGACGTAGCAGAGGCAGATTTTGAATTAAGCGGGGGAGATCTTTTCATTCCTGGGAAAGAGGTAGAAATCCGTGCAGGGTACAACAATTTCGAAGAATCCGTTTTCAAAGGAATTATCATCCGACATGGACTGGAAGTAACAGAAAAAGCATCAAAGCTTACAATAGATTTGAAGGACCCGGTTGTAAAAATGACCGTGGGGCGCAAAAATAAATACTTTTTTGAATCGAAAGATTCTGAAATTATTGAAGAAATAATTGGCTCATACACTGGCCTGTCATCAGATATTGAAGCCACCACGGCTACCCATCCGGAGATGGTTCAGTATTATGTCACGGATTGGGATTTCATCGTTACCAGGGCCGAAGTGAATGGAAAGATTTCCCTGATTGAAGACGGGAAAGTTCGGATGCTAAAACCAGAAACCAGTGCAGATGCTAGACTGGAACTTCAATATGGAACCAATGTCGTTGAGTTCCAGGCCGAAATTGACGCCAGGACACAATATTCATCCAGTAAAAGCATAAGCTGGGACCTGGCCAGCCAGGAGCTCAAAGAAGTAGAAGGCAGTGACCCGGGCATGGATTTCCAGAGTAATCTGAGCGGTTCTGATTTGGCAGATGTGATCGGGCTCAGTGATTTTCGGCTTCAGCACAGCGGAGGCCTGGATGACCAGGAATTGCAGGCTTGGGCAGATGCGACGCTTATGCGAAGTCGCTTATCTAAAATCCAGGGTCAGGTCAAGATTTTGGGAGACAACACAATTAAGCCCGGTGACATGGTGTCGTTGGCAGGATTTGGAGACCGTTTCAATGGAAAGGCTTTTGTTTCCTCTGTTTACCATGAGATTTCACCAAACAGAAAATGGTTTACCCATCTCGGTTTAGGTCTGGATTCAAAATTCCTTTCCAGCCTGTACGATGACGTTTTGGATGTGCCGGCAGCTGGCTTGGTTCCTGCCATTCAAGGACTTCATATCGGAGTGGTCACCAGTTTGGACGATCCATTAGGAGAGCACCGGGTCAGGATTTTTATCCCTGTGATTGATCCTGGCTCAGAAGGAACGTGGGCGCGAACGGCTGCGCCGGATGCCGGCGAGGGAGATAATGCCAGGGGAATATTCTTTATGCCTGAGATCGGCGATGAAGTTATTGTTGGCTTTATCAATGAAGATCCAAGAGATCCGGTCATTCTCGGAAAACTATTCAGCTCTGCCAAACCAGCTCCTTTTACTCAAAATGATGACAATCATCAAAAAGGAATAGTGACGCGGAGCCAGCTAAAGCTTGTCTTTGATGATGAAAAAAAGTTCGTCACGATCAAAACTCCCAAGGGAAATAAAGTTACCCTGAGTGATGATGAGGGAAGTATTCTCCTGGAAGATGAAAACGGCAATAAAGTAACCCTGAATGCAAAAGGAATTTCGCTTGAATCTGCGAAAGACATTATCTTAAAAGCATCCGGGGACGTAAAAATCGAAGGAGCAAATATCGAAATAAAGGCTTCGGCTCAAATGAAGGCTGAGGGAGGTGCGGGTGCCGAGTTTTCTTCCTCTGCAAGTACCAAAGTGAAAGGCTCAATTGTGCAAATCAACTAAACTATGCCAGCAGCAGTCAGAGTCACAGACACTACCAATCATGGAGGAACGGTGATCGGTCCCGGAGTTGCAACTGTTCTGATCGGCGGAATGCCTGCCGCAGTTCTTGGTGACAACCACATTTGCTCATTGCCTCCAAGTGGTCATCAGCCGACCGCCAGCCCGTTTATACAAGGCAGCGCGACAGTTTTGATCGGAGGGATGCCGTCTGTGCGGGTAGGAGATATTTGTGTCTGCGGAGCCGCCGCAGTTGTAGGAGAACCCACCGTAATCATTGGATAACATGACTGAGAAAAATACATTTCTAGGACGCGGCTGGGCCTTCCCAGTGACATTCCTCCGGGATTCCAGTCAGGTCAGCCTTGTTGAAAACGAGGAAGATATTCTCCAAAGTCTGATTATTCTGCTCAACACGACCATTGGAGAGCGGGTACTTCGGCCTGAGTATGGGGCAAATATGGAGGATTTACTTTTTGAAGCACTTAACGTGACCACGGCTACCATGATTATCAACCGGATCAAGCGGGCGATTCTTTTTCACGAACCCCGCGTAAAAGTGGATGAGATTGACATGAAGCCGGATTTCGAGGAAGGCCGGATCGAAGTTCTGATCAGCTATTTCATTATCGCTACCAATAATCGCCAGAATCTGGTTTATCCATACCTCTTTATCGAGGCTACTGACGTATCCAAATGAGCACTGACAGCTGCCATAGCACCCAAATACCCGGAAGCGGAACAAACCGCGGGAACAGACTCCTCGAAAGTCTGCTGCCTGGTTATGTGGCTGTGGATGGGCGAAAGATTGAGGACTTGAAGGCTTTTGCTAAAGGCTTGGCAGCACAGCTCAGATTCCGGACCACCACAGACACATGGGAAGGGGATTGGCTGTCATTTTTCGACAAAGGAATTGTCCCTGATCAGCGGACCGATCCGCATTTCGCGCTATTTCTGGCTTTCCTCCAGAATTACGTGCTCGCTCAGACAGACTTGAACGGCCTGACTAAAAAACATCTGGATTTTTTCTATCGGGACGTACTCCGATTAAATGAAAAGTCCGCAGAGGCAGATCAGGCTTACCTGATTATTCAGTTGGCTAAACACGTTGCTGAGCATCTTTTGCCAAAAAATTCAACATTCAAAGCCGGAAAGGATGACATTGGCAAAGAAATCACTTTCAAAAACCAAAGTGACCAAGTCATCAACAAAACTGAGGTTGCTTCCCTAAAAGCGCTTTTCAGGGACCGAAATGGAAGGTTTTACAAATCCCCGGTTGCCAACTCTGCCGATGGAAAGGGTGCCCAAATTCTTCATGCGGACGGCCGATGGAATCCTTTCGGACGGCCGGAAACTCTTTTTCCTGACTCTGACCGGCAATCAGCGATCCTGGGATTTGCAATCTCTTCACCTGCTTTGGTTTTGGAGGAAGGAGACAGGAAGATCACGCTGACATTACTTCTCAGACAGCAACCTGGGCTTCTCGAAAAACTGAAGAGCCTGCACCTGAATTCGACATTTCGATTTCTTCTAAGCGGAGAAAAGGAATGGATCGAAGCAACGGTAGGATTTCCCACCAATGAGGAGGAGATTGATGATCAGGTGCTTGACTTTCTAAACAGAGCCAATGTTTGGCAGGATATCGCCGGGCTCGAACCCCAGGCAGGGCCTGTATTCGACAACCCTGAGATAGGATTCCACAGGCCTTTCATGGGTTATGATATTGGAGAAGTCACTGCAAAAAATATCCTGAGTAAAAGGAATTCATTACCTCGCAATAGATTTACCCACCTCGATCAGGTCGACTCTGTGCGGGGAATGGGTCCGGACAAAATAGCAGACCTTCTTTTCAGTTTTCAAACCCAAAAACATGAATTAAAAGATTTGGGAGCCAATGGCATTGAACTCATCCTCAAATGTCATCTGATTCCGGATCAGGATGCCGTAGTCGGATACAGCAAAGAGATTCTGCTGCAAAAATTCAGTTCCAGTCAGCCTGTAATGAAAATAGAGCTGGCAGATACACTTCAAAGCTATGCATATGCGGTTTTACAGGTTATTGAACTATTGTCTGTAAAAATCGATGTGAGTGTAAAGGGAGTGGAAAATCTTATTTTACAAAATGATCAGACTACATTACCTGTCGGGAAAAACATCAATCCCTTTGGTTTCAGACCAGTTTTGGGATCCAATTTTTATATAGGAAGTCGAGAGGTATTCAGCAAAAGTCTGAACGATCTGGTCATCCATTTTGAATGGCACGGCCTTCCTACTGACGCAGAAGGATTTAAGGGATATTACACGGGGTATTCAGGCAATAAATCAAATGCGTCCTTCGAAGCGAAAGCCTATTTTCTGGATGATAGATCCTGGGGAAATTCTAAAAAGACGATCCGCCTATTCTCGGGGTTGTCTGCTCCCGCAGCGAATCAAACATACCGATTAACGAACATTGATCTTGGAACAATTCCATCAGAGCCTGAATTGGAAGATTTTTCGACCTGGTCGCCAGCTTCAAAAAGAGGATTCATCAAATTGAGTTTACACGGATCAGACTTTGGTCACAAAGAATATCCCAACTTATTTGCCTCACAGGTAATTCTAAAGATTGGTGAGACTGATACAGTCCTCCCAAACGAACCTTATACACCAGAAGTTAAGAGTGTCAAGTTAGATTATACAGCAACGGATTCCTTCATTCCTGGTAAAAGTAATTGGAACTCATTTTTTCATATCGGAGCTTTTGGTGAGGCCAAACAGGAGGTTAACCCCGGACTTTTGTTGCCAGATTACTCACATGATGGCTATTTATTCATCGGTTTGAAAGACCACCTTCCCGGACAGTCGGTGCAATTGCTGATTCACGTGCTGGACGGAAGTGCCAATCCTGAAAAAGCAGTCCCAACCGTAGGGTGGAGTTATTTGAGCGGAAATGTTTGGAAGACTTTTAATAAGCTTGATCTGGTTTTGGACGAAACCAACGGACTGATCCAAACAGGGCTGGTAGGATTTACCATGCCAAGATACGCGGATACTTCGCATACTATTCTGGAGGATGGAATGACCTGGATACTTGCGACAGTCGCTGAAAATAGTGACGCAGTACCGGATTTTACACATATACTCGCACAAGCGATCCGGGTGACTTTTGAGGATCAGGGAAATGACCCCAACCGGCTTGCGGCCGCACTGCCAGCAAAGACCATTGCTAAACTCAAAATATCGCAAGCGCAGGTCAGCAAAATAGATCAGCCTTTCGCTTCGTTCGGAGGCAAAACCCAGGAAGCTTCGGAGGATTTTTACACCAGAATTTCCGAGCGTCTCAGGCATAAACAGCGGACCATCACACGGTGGGATTATGAGCACCTGGTACTGGAATATTTTTCTGAAATCTATCAGGTCAAAACCCTGAATCACACAGAATACAACGGGAACCTGGAAAATTACCGGGCTTTGGCGCCGCGTCATGTGACGGTAGTGCTGGTTGCCAACGTCCAAAACAAAAATGCGATCGACCCGCTCCGGCCAAAGGCGAGTGTTGCCCTCATTGCTCGGGTTCGGGAATTCGTCCTGAAAATATGCTCAGCCGGTATTTATCTCCATGTGGTTAATCCGGTCTATGAGGAGCTTCAGGTCAAAGCCAATGTCAAATTTTTGGCTGGAATGGACCGATCCCTTTATGCCAAAAAACTGGAAGATGATTTGAAGGCCTTTCTTTCTCCGTGGGCATTTCAAAGCCCTGAGGCTTTCAGTTTTGCAGGCGAAATCCACAGCTCCGTGATTTTGCACTTTGTGGAAAAGCTCAGCTACGTGGATTACTTAACCTGTTTTGAACTTTACCACATCATCAAAAACCCTGTAGACGGAGTGATCCTGTCCAGAACCCGGGTGGCGGAGGCTAAAGGCAGCACGGGCGTATCGCTATTGGGGTCTGTGGGGTCGATTGATACCTACGGTGATCATCTGATCACAATTTTGGAAACGGATGATTGTGAATGTGCGGACAATGAGGTTCCGGCCACAATCGACATCACTTCAACGGAAGGTTCGGACATGGAAGAAGCTTTTGACACATAGGATATGCAGGAATCAATCACGATATCGAAAGCGAAGCCGGTGAGCCCGGCCATGGATTTTGAGCTGCTTCGCAAAGAAGCGATCGCTTACATCCAAAGGATTTCTGGCAATGTCTGGACGGATTACAACGCGCATGATCCGGGAATTACCATTCTTGAGGTACTTTGTTATGCCATCACTGATTTGAGTTATCGGGCCAACAAACCTATTCAGGACTTGCTGGCAGAAGAATCAGGTTCGCTTGCGGGTCAGTTTTTCAAAGCCTCCGAGATTCTGCCTGGCAAAGCTTTGACGCTGGAAGACTACCGGAAACTCATCATGGATGTGGAGGTGGTCGAAGATGCTGCATCGGGAAAAATATTCGCAGGAGTAAAAAATGCCTGGATTACCCTGAGGCAAAGCAATGAGATCCCGGTTTTCCCCGACAGAAAAGCTAAAAAACTTGCATACATCCCTTTCCCCGTTTCTGAACAAGCGCTGCAAATGGGTATTCTTTATGATGTGTTGCTTGAGTTCGATGCCACAGAGGAACTGGGGGATTTGAATGAGAACAAGCTGAGCAAGGAGAAAACAATCGAAGAGCACCCGGCTTTGGCGGGAGTCGTCATTGACATCCAAATCGAGTTCCCAAGGTGGGATGAAAACATTGACTGGGCAGACAAATCTGCAATCCGAAAGGCAATTCAGGGTATTTTTATTCAGTTCCAAAACATTCCATCGGGGTTTGAACTGACCTATAAACTTTCTCCAACCAACTACATCCAGCTTGGCGGTACTGAACTTACAGCAACCGGCCTTGAGGAGATCGACGGAATTGCTGAACTGAGTACACTGATTAACGATTTCGTATTTAATGACCCCAATGGTATTCTTTCAACGTACCTGATTAAAATCGAAAAAATCGCCGAAATCCTGGCTGAGGTAAAAAGAACTTTGAATGCCAACCGCAACGTCTGTGAGGATTTTGTGGAGTTCCATGCACTCAGAGTGGAGGAAATACTTGTGTGTGCAGACATTGAACTAAGGCCGGAAGCAGATGTGGCGTTAACTGAGGCCAGGATCTTTTCAGTTATCGGTGATTTTCTGTCCCCTCAGGTCAATTTTTACTCCCTGGAAGAAATGCTCCATCGCTGCAAATCGGGCACACTTCCGGTAGCCAGAATCCAGCAAAATCCGGCAAAAATCTGGATGAAACTCGAACCGGACTCCTTTCCAATGGCAGGGTCTGTACTGAGTATCATCGGGTCCGGTAACAATGCGGGAACTTATAAGATACTGGAAATAAAAACCGCATCCAAAGAACCAGGATTGGCAGAAATCCTCCTTTCTCCAAATTTTTCGAGTCCATTGATCCGAGAACATGACCATGTGTTTTTTGGAGACTGGGATTCTGAACAATGTATATCAACTGAAGAAATATTCGAAGGCCCCCTTTTGAAACATGGTTTTATTGATGGGGACGATTTGTCAAAAGCCGACCGAAAATCCAAAATTCATGTTTCGGATCTGATTCACCTGATTATGGATATCGAAGGGGTATTGGCAGTGAAAAGTATTCAGGTCGCCAACTTGCCTCAGGACGATCCTGAAAACAAAATCCCATCCAAAAGCGTCAGATGGTGTCTTGATCTGGCGTTTGAGCAGAATTATGTGCCTCGGCTAAATCCTGAACTTAGTAAGCTCATTTATTATAAAGAGGGACTTCCATTCAAAGCAAATCAAGAGGAAGTCGAAGACCTTTTGGATGAAATCCAGGCTGAAAAACGCCCGCAAAAAATAAGGTATCCCCAATTGGATTTCGATGAAATAACAGGTGAATTCGCGGGTTCGGGCGATTACTATTCCATCCAAAATGATTTTCCACTGGTATACGGAGTAGGAGAGGAGGGTATGCTTCCTGCAGGTGAAAGTCGGCCACAAGCTTATCAGGTAAAACAGCTGAAGGCTTATCTGATGGTTTTTGAGCAACTTTTAGCCAACTACCTTGCGCAGCTTGCTCATGTTCGTGACCTTTTTTCCATTTCCGAAGAAAAAGATTTGTTTGGCAATCCAAAAGTCGCACAAACCTATTTTTCCCAAAATTTGGAATCGCTGGTGCCGGATGCCGCAGATATATGGAAGGACCTCGTTGGACTCAAAAATATACTTAACAACCTCACTGAACCCAGAGAAAATTTCCTGGAACGCAGGAATCAGTTCCTAAATCACCTTTTGGCGCGATTTGCAGAACAACTGACGGATTACGGTCTTTTGACTGTCCGGTTAAGTCCGCAAAAAGGTAAGGAACGACTTATCGGGGACAAACTCCGTTTTCTCAATAATTACCCTCAAATCGGTGCCGAACGGGGACAGGGATTTGACTATGCAATCCCTGGTGAATTTTACCATATCGACAATCTTTCCGGTTTGGAAAACAGGGTTGGCGGACTTTATGGAATCCACCCCAGGAAGGCAGATTGGTTGATTTTCAGCCCCCAATTTGTCTTTTCAGAAAGCGGGGAAATTTGGACTGTGATTGTAACGGACGCTACAAATCAGCCCCTTTTTGAAATATCAGAGGAATTCAGCTCATTGGAAAATGCCAGGTTGGGCCTGGAAAAGATGATTATGATCGCCTCAGATCAGGGAAATTGGAGAATCTCCGGAAATGTCGGAAATCTGTTTTTGGAATTGGTTTTTGATGAAAAAATCCTTGGTGCAAGCGTCAAAAAAGATTTTTTATCTCTTGATCCGGGCGAAGATGCCGATATAGCCCGTAAAGAACTCCAGGAAATTTTTCTGAAAGAATTTGTCGAAAACGCCCGGGCCAATAGGAAGAACCTCAGTCTGGGGCTAGAGAATTGGTACGCGTATACAATCACTCCAACGTTAGCACCTGCTCCACCGAAGTTTGTAATTGACTTTGAATTTTTTGATGCTCCATTTGGTAAAGGCAATGCTGTTCTTTTTGGGAAAATAGAGCAGGAGGTCCCCGATGCCGACTCTGAGGCGGAACTGATAACCTTGGCTGATGCCCGGATCAAAAAACACATTTGGGATATGATTGCTGCGGCGTATAGGCCAAGCGGTTATCAGTTGGATCCTGATACAGAATCTCCGTATCATTTCTCGATTATTGATCCCATCAGGGGAGGTTTGTTGGCCAAAAGCGTAGAAACTGATTTCAACACCATACTTGCAGCACAGCTTCTTGACGGTACCTGGGGAAATCCCCTTCTATTGCAAAATGGTTTTGCGCCTTTGCCGGTTACCCTTGCAACAGCCGACGCTCAGGGTTCCAGAATTAAGCTAACGGCCGATCAAAATCCTACCAAAGGTGACTCGATTCGTTTCGTGAAAAACCTTGAAGTTCTCGCAGTAGATGTTGAAAAACAGGAGCTGACAATAGCCGGCGATCATCGGGTTGCACTTTCACACGCACCCGATATTAATATCAGCTTGATACTTAACGGCGAGGAGTTTTTGACTAATTACACAATTTTTAAACTTGATGTAATTGCCGGGAAAACTGTGATCACCACGCAAACCGAACCCAGGCTAGATCTGGAAGGCGGAACAATCATGCTCTCGCGAGACTTTGAAGTACTTTTAGCAAACGGGAGTGAGTTTCTTGTTCAGGGTGGTGAAGAAATGAAAGCGGTCGAAAAAATCCAGGCACTTATACTGAGGGAGTTTTTCAGCCATGAAGGAACACACCTTATTGAGCATATTCTCTTGCGTCCAAGACACAAGGGGAAATACAAGTTCGTCGATGAATCGGATTTGTCAGTCAATGAATTGATTGAAGACCGATTACTTGATCCGCATTTCCAGGAGGAATGCGAATGCACACTTGACGATCCCTACACCTGCATTGCCCACGTATTGCTTCCATTTTGGGCCGGTCGGTTTATCAACAGGGATTTCAGGAAATTCCTTGAAAATAAACTTAAAACTGAGGCCCCCGCTCACATCTTTTTGACGATTTGCTGGATCAGCCCGGAGCATATGGAGGAGCTGGAGCAAGCCTGGAAAATCTGGTTGCTCGAATCGCTCAAAAACCCTCAGCATCCGAAACAACTTTCAACAGCCCTTGCTGAACTGATAGAGGTTTTTGGAAAAGTCCGCAATGTATATCCTTCAGGCACACTCCATGATTGCGCCGAAGACGACACGCTGGCCGATGCCATCATACTCAATTTTTCATCATTAGGAGAATTCTAAACCTACCGTCCTATGAGCCAGATCATTCCGACATATCCAATTTTTGAAGGCAGCCAGGTGCTCACCAGCGACCAGCTCAATCAGCTCAGCGCCTATCTGGATCAGCAAAACAGGCTCACCCGATCCAAATTGATCGGAATCGGGATTGTTTGCGGGCTTCAGATTCAACCCTTTCCGGATGGCTTAAAAATCTCCAAAGGACTTGGTATCACCTCAGAAGGCTTTTTGATACAAATCGGAACAGACTTTATCGGTACTCACTATCGTCGCTACGTGATTCCGGAAGGAGTGAGTTACAGGCCGTTTGAATCTCCAAACGGGCTTGGGGTTTTGGTACAGGATGTGGAGCTCTGGGAGATGCTTTCTGAAAAACCTGTGGACGAGACCGGAGTCAAAAAGCTGAACAACCCGACTGCCTTTTTAACTGACAAATATGTTCTGCTTTTTATTGAAATATTCGACCGCGATCTTAAATCCTGTCTGGGCAATGCCTGTGATGACAAGGGTAAAGACCGGATTTTTTCGTTAAGAAGATTACTCGTAAGTCAAACCGACCTGGACCTGATCCTGACCAGATCAGCAAACGTTTCCGGGAGCTTCTCGGGAGCTCCGAACTTAAAGACATTTCGATTGAAAAAACCACTTTTTAGCCCCGCTGATCTTGAATCGAATCAGCTGCAAGCTTTTGTAAAACACTACCAGGATACCATTCTGGAAACAATCAAGCCAGAATTTTGGGAAAATTTAAAAAGAGGTTATTCTGTTTTTGAACCCATTCTGGGAAAGAGCTTTGGCTTTAACAATCCATTTGACCAGGCGGCCATCATATCGAAAATCGCCCAAGTTCAAATCAGTCTTAACGCGCTGGCGGCCGATATCAAAGGTGTCCAATACCTGTGGGATTTCTTCAAAGAACTGGCCTTAGCTTGGGAGGAATTTGTGGAAGCGGGTCTCTCGCTCTGGTATTCCTGTCCGACAGATCCTTCTCTTTTTCCACTTCATATGCTGCTGGGAAAAGCCAGGCCGGAAACTGAAAATGCAGAAGAGTTTTACAAATACCGTCGTGGATTTGTGCAACCGCCTATTTTCAACGAACAGAAACTCCTCAAAGATGTTACCGCACAACGTTACCGAAGGCTGGTGCTCATGATCGAAACTCTTGAACTTGAGATACTAAATAATCCCCGCCCGGCAGAATTCCCTGTGAAAATTACGCCGAGCAAGGAAAAGCAGGGGGTATTGGGTCAAAGGAGTATTCCCTACTATTATAACCTGAAAAGCAAAGGAACGCTTGGAAGCTGGTTTTCGCTTGAAAAAACCTGGATGGATGCTGAGAACAAACACCTTTGGTCGGCAGATCGACAAGAGATTCTCAGCTATGATAATCAGCCGGATGTGCCGAATCCAAACGGAACATTTTTGGAGTCTCCCTTGAATTACGACCTTGAAGCCTATCCTTTTTTGAGAATTGAAGGGCATTTGGATCAGGAGATTGACCAGGCAAAAGATGAGGTAGAGAAATTAATCAGACAGTTCAATCTCCCGATTCACCTGGAAACGTTGCATTTAGATGCCGGAGGACTTCTTGATGTTGAACATTGCGGCTGGAACGATCTTCAGGAGGAATATTTACATCATCGCCTTCAGCTGATAGGATTGATCCGAGACATCAAGGAAATCATCAATTTCCTGCAGGAAATGAATAAGAAATTTATTGAAAAAGGAAGAAATGAACTCTTTGAGCCCGAACTGGAGAAGCAGGTATTAGAATATTTTGAGGAGTTTAACGTCTGGGTCGAATCGCTGAACGAGTGTCTTAAAGATCTGATTTGGGAAAAATTTCAAACTGGCTATAAAAAAGTCCTTCAGACCCTGCTTGATATTTTACTGATCCGGATGAAACTGCTGGACAAAATTGACTTTTCTAAACAAGATCCCGACCAGGACCTGGAACTCTATAACGGTCTTTTAACCCGTGTTTCTCCGATCTTGTACCGAATCCTGGATTTGTTCTATTTCACTAAAATACAGCGACTTTATCTTAGTTATCTGAAACGAACGGAGAAGCTGCAAAACTCCCGGAAGTTTTCGGAATATCTTAAACAAAATCCAGGGCTTGTTCACGAGGCAGGAGTGTATCGCGGGGGGACATTTTTCCTGCTCTATCTGCAAACGACGGGCAAAGTGATCGGAGATCTTAGTTTGGCGGGATCTGCTTGCACCTGTGATTGCGACGATCCCTGCAGAGATTCAAAATGGGATATCTTACCGCCTTTTGCCAGACCGGATTTCGCGATTGCCTTCCGGAATAAACAGATTCGCATAGAAGTAATGATCAATGATCGTTCGCCAGTCGAGCGAAAGTACCGGGTAGAGCCTTCCTCGGACAGGTCGGTAAACGGAGGCGAGGTCAAGCAGGACGAAGACAAATCTGCGTTTCTTTATATACCCCCCAAAGATTTCCTCGGGGACGATTCATTTACCTATCTTCTCACTGACGAGGAATCCGGCCTGGTTGATGAAGGCCGTGTAACAATTTGGGTAAAAAATCCGGAATCAAAAACTTGCTATACGGCGGAAATCCTGACTTGTTGGGGTGAAACTAATGTCAACGAAACCCTCGAACGAAGAAGAATTAGCCGTGAGAATATGACTTTTGAACAGCGGGTACAGGTTCTCCTGAATAGCCTCGCCACAAGCAAAGGCTTCACGCTCGACGAAATCCGTTCCTCGGTTCTGGAAGGAAATGAGGAAAGGAAACAACTTCTCACTTGTTTGGGAATGAATGTCGAAAACGCCAGCCGGGATCAGATGGAAAAAACGATCCTCGACTATCAAAATTCAAATTGCGGAGTAATCGAAACCCCTTCTCCTGCTGAATGCACTTCAAGAAGAGTTACAGGAAGCGTCAGGGATAACAAAGGAAACCCAATTCCGGCGGCCGCAGTAATTATTAAGGGAACAACGATTGGCACACAAACCGACTTAAACGGCAAGTTTGTTATTAATTTCCCAAACCCAGGGGTGGAGCTAACTGTCGCTGTGGTTGGATTCAGGCAGGTTGTTCGGCGGATTTGCAGTGAAAGTACGGTGACCATTGTCCTAAATCCGCTTGCAATCAGAGAGATTGTGGTGGTGGGCGTGAAACCAGTTACATTGGATAAAACAATCCTCTCCGAAATCCTTGCTGTCAAAGGAGTGAAAATAGAAAACTTAGCCAATATAACTAAGGACGAGCTCATAAAACTGGCGACCGAGGGTAAAGAGGAAATCTCTTTTAAACCAGAAGAGTTAGGCGGTCTGAAAAGTGACACGCTTAAGTTGATAGCGGGAACGAAAAGTATCAGTGTCAGAAGTACCGATACGAAGGCGATCTTAATAGGTAGAATTCTCGGGAACTAATGGGACAACATCTGATCCATAGCCAAATTCTGGACCTGCGTTACAAAGACGAGGGCAGGGCGAAAGCGGCTATAAATCAGTGGAGCGACCGATTTCAAAAAGAGTGGCTGCCTGTGCTGGAACAGGCCCTGGATGAGTTGGACACGGATGGCAAATGGATCCGTCTTGATCGGGTTGAGATTAATTTGGGGAAAATCGGGGAGGGTATATCTCCTGAATTATTTCAGCAAAAATTAAAGGAAAGCCTGAAAACACAGCTTTTAAAACAGATTTCAACGGCCCCGATAACGCTTTCAGCGGAACAAAATGTAAAATCGCATATTCCTCACGATGAAACAAAGTCGGTGGAATTATTGGACTATCTGCTTCGAAACGGGCATAGGCCATGGTGGGCTTCTCAGTACAACAAGGAGGGAATTCGAGGTCTGATTCAGAGTTTTTTGGCGGGGAAAAACCCGGTATTTTATGGATGGATCCGATCGGAATCCTTTACTCCGGCCATGCTTTCCCGACTGGAACTTCACTTGAACGGTAAGACAATCCTGAAACTGATTTCCATGGCTTTTTCTGAAAAACTAAACGAGCATTTGACCCTCAGGAAAAGTTTGATATTCGCACTTTCTCCTGAGGTATACTCCGAAAATAAGCTTGGGCAAAAGCTGGATAGATGCTTTCTGGAGGCTTTTCTCATTTCAGAAACCAAACTTTCTGACCCGATTTCGAAATGGCTAAAGGCTCAGTTAAATAGATCCTCTACATCTGAGGAGTATTCGGTGTTATTGGCTGAACTGATTCCTGGCTCTTCTAAAAAAGAAGCTTTGGAAAAAATGTGGTCAAAATGGACCCACACCACGACATATAAAAACGCCAGCCAGAACTCAGAGAGCCAAGCAGTAGCTCAGCAAATAGCGAAAGCCAAATTTTATGAAAAATTGCCTAAATCAGGTTCAACGGAAAAGGCTGGTCAACCTGTCTCACATGTAAAAATTGGCTTTGATGAAACTTTTCCCATTTCAAATGCTGGGTTGGTATTAGCGGCGCCTTATTTGCCATTCTTTTTCAAAGGACTTGGTCTGGTTGAGGATAAGCAATTTGTATCAATAGAATCCCAGAATAGAGCAGCACTTTTAATTCAGGCATTTTTGGATGATTCTTTTAGCTATGAAGAATCCGACTTGCTGTTAAATAAGATTCTGTGCGGGCTGGCGCCTACCGAACCTATTAGCGTCACTTTTTCTCCTACCCAAACGGAGAGGGAGGAAATCGCAAATCTGCTCGATGCCATGGCCGGGCGTTGGACCGCCGTGAAAGGTACTTCAGGGAGTTCGATGGCAAGAAGCTTTTTCCCAAGAGAAGGGAGCCTGAAACGAACAGGAAAAGGCTACAACCTGGCGATTCCGCGGATTTCGATAGATATACTTCTTAACAAGCTCCCGTGGACGATCAGTATGATCAAACTTCCCTGGATGAACGAACTCCTTTTCACAGAATGGTAAGCAAAGCGCACGATAACGCCCAAACGATCCAGCTCGAACTCGACTGGCTCCAGCAAATCCTGAAAGCCCGCTCAGCGATCAATGCAAATCCAGGATCCGGATCTGCCGAACTATTGCAAATTCCTGCTCCCGATCTGAGTGGATATGATTCCACTTATGCTGATCTGGTCAGGGAGCTTCACCTGGGTCCGGCTGAGCGATTTTTGATTATTTTGGCAGCGGTACCGCATATCCGCCCACAACTCCTGGATATGTTTATGAGCCGCAATCAGATAACACAGCAGATTTACACGGAGTTTGGAGGACGAAAGGGAAAGTCTCACAACGGATTTATTCCCACCGGGGAAACGGTACTGTTTATTCTGGCAGGGAATGATCTTAAAAAACGCTTTCTATATCAAAATCTTCTCGATGCAAATGGAATTCTGTTCAAAGAAAATATCCTTCGGCTGAGCGAAGTCGAAACCGATGAATCCTTTCTAAATGGAGCATTGATTATTTCCCGAGAAGTTCTCGACCAAATAACCATCGGGAAAGTCCAGAAACCTCCCTTCAGTTCCGAATTTCCGGCTCAACGCCTTCAAACTCCTCTGGATTGGGAAGATCTGGTTCTTCCGGAGGAAACCTGGATTCACCTTCGGGAACTTGAAGTGTGGTTAAAACACAAGGATTTTCTGATGAAGGAATGGGGGATGTCCAGAATACTAAAACCTGGCTATAAGGCTTTGTTTTTTGGACCACCCGGAACAGGAAAAACTCTGACCGCAGCACTTCTGGGTAAAAAGATGAACCTGGATGTCTATCGAATAGATCTTTCCCGACTCGTATCCAAGTATATTGGCGAAACGGAAAAAAATCTGTCAAAAGTCTTTGATAGAGCCGAAAAACAAGGTTGGATTCTATTTTTTGATGAAGCTGATGCACTTTTTGGGAAACGGACATCTGTCAGCGACGCTCATGATCGCTATGCCAACCAGGAAGTATCATACCTGTTGCAGCGAATCGAGGACTACGATGGATTGGTCATCCTGGCAACAAACCTGAAAAACAACCTGGATGATGCGTTTATGCGGCGTTTTCAGGCCAGCGTATTTTTTCCCGTGCCACAGGCAGAAGAGCGATTTCTCCTTTGGAAAAAAGGATTCCCCGAAAAGGCAAAATTGGAGTCCAAAGTGGATCTGGCATCAATTGCCGCTTCTCACGAGCTGAGTGGGGGTGTGATTATCAATGTCATCCAGCACAGCTTGTTGATGGCACTGGAAAACGAAGAGAAGATCGTGCAGCTGGAAGACATCCGGGAAGGAATCCGCAGAGAATACCAAAAAGTTGGTAGAACGATTTAAATATTTGGATCATGCGTAAGAAAGTCAGAAGAAAGCCGGACCATGATGAGGAAAAGGAACCTGTGGTCGTGGTCGTGGACAAGGAAGAAATCTCGAAGGAACCTGAAAAGGAGGAAAAAATGAGTCCCGTGGAACAGGAGCGGCATGGTATGAGCGCGCTGGAGCCAGGGGAGGTTATGAATCCGATCAAATCTTAAATCATCAGATGGGTGCTATTGCTGAAAAAACGACTTTTCCCAAATCCCGGCCTGCCGGGCCTGGGAAAAGTGTGATTCAGCCTGCCCTGAAAGTAGGCAAGCCCAACGATAAATACGAGCAGGAAGCTGATGCTGCCGCTGACCAGGTGATGATGATGCCTTCAACACCTGCCACTCCCGTCATGTCAGCAACTTCAGGGGGAATTCAGATGAAGGCGTTGGAAGAGGAGGCAGTTCAAATGAGTCCACTTTCTGAGGGGAATTCCATGGCTTCCATGAGTGAACAAGGCGATGACATCGAATTGGATTCAAATAAGGAAGTGCAAATCCCATCAGACGATATCTCTGTCCAATCCAAGAGGCAAACCACCTCCAGATCATCTACGCTGCAATTTAAACTTAGCGTAGGTAAGGCAGATGACAAGTATGAACAAGAGGCGGACCGGATGGCCGACAGTATAGTCGAAAATTCGGCGACACCCGATATCCAAAACAAATGTGAGGATTGCGACGCAAGGAAAGATCAACAAAGAGGGCACCTGGCGGACAGTATTACTCCCTTCGTACAGCGAAAAGAGATCCTTGACGGTGAAAATATATCCTTTGAAGCGGCAGGTATTCAGCCTGTAATGTCAAACCAAATACAACGCAGGGAAGTCGATAAGGAAGAGGAAGTGTCCGTTCAGGCAAAATCTACTTTTGAAAGACCCATCCCACAAGCTAGTATGAGTTCGGTAGAGACTATCCTAAATTCCGGCAATGGCTTAGGCTATGGATTGTCAGAATTCATAAGGAAGGATATGGAAGCTGGCTACGGAGTTGATCTATCCAAGGTCCGAATACATACTGATGAAACTGCCGTCAGAATGAATGAGATATTAGGTGCTCAGGCATTTACGTATGGATGGGATGTGTTTTTCAACAGCAACAAATACAGGCCCAATACTACTGATGGTAAGTTTCTCTTGGCACATGAGCTAGCACATACCCTCCAGCAGGCAAGGTCAAAGGGCGAGCTACTCAAACCTGCCGAAACAAGGATCGAACAGGAGATGCATCCTGGGGCTAATGAACAAGAGGCTTTGCTTGAAATGCAGGAAAGAGCTGAGGACAAGGCCGCCCAAATCCATGAAGAACAGGCGACGGAAGCCACTTCAACAAAGGAGACTGAGAAATCAGGTGACAAAAATGGAATTGCGAAACCTCTCCAGAGAAAGGAACCCGTACTCCCCATCTGTAAGCCAAAGGGTCAGAAACCAAGAAGCAATACCACAGAGTCGCCATCTACTGCACCAACGAATTTAACATCTGGCACGCCTGCGCCCACCAGTCCGGCAGCACCACAACCAGAATCTCAGGTTGCGGCGCAAGCGCCTAAATGCCCGGCTGAGGATCCCGCTTTCAGAATGGCAAAAACGCAGGTGTCGAAAGATGCTAAAAAACAGCGGAGCCACGAACTACCTGAACAAAAGAGGGATGAGGCAATGACGGCCTCGGCGCTGTCAACCGAAGAACAAAGTCTGCAATCGGGACAGGATCAACAGGCCGCTAATTTAGAGGCAGCGGCGCAACCTAAGCCCTTTAACCGGTATGAGTTTAAGAGCAGACTGAAAGAAAAGATTGAATCCAAAATGCCGAATACGGAAGAGGAGGCAAAGAAATTTGCAGGTAGTGGTAAATTGGAGGAGGCTAAGCAAGAATTCAAGGAAACCATTTCAACAGAAAAAGGTAAGGTTACAGGAACTCTTGAAGTTGTGCAGCAGCAAGAGTTACCGGAAGGTCAGAACCTCAAACCTGACAATATAGAGGTACCCGAAGCTAAACCTGCCGATGCCCCTTCTCAATTACCAACTGGGCAAGCCGCTCCTAAGCCCCGAACGGACGAGGAGATATCTCTGGATCACAAAAGCAAAGAACTGGATCAGCAAATGGTTCAGGAGGGGCTGAGCGAGAAACAGTTAGAGGAATCTGAAGAACCACAGTTTGAAAAGGCGCTTCAAACCAAACGAGATGCGCAGCGGGAAATCGCAGCCGCCCCGGTCCGCTACCGCCAGGTTGAGGAGCAGCGTTTGGAGAAGTCGCAAAAACGCGCTGACCAAGTCTCCGGCTATGGACTGGGTGAAATGTCCGAAATCAAAACCTCCAAAACGGATGAGGTATTTGGCGGTCAAAAGACCAAGGAAACGGCTGTTGAAACACGGCAGCGTCAGATCAAAGAAGGTATAGACGGAATTTATCTAAAAACGGAGGGAGATGTTCAGCTCATCCTTGAAGAGCTTAGTACTACCGTTGAGACCACTTTTTCAGATGCGGTTGAAGATGCCAATGAAACATTCAAGAGCAGGGTGCGCTCGAGACTTGATGATCATTACGGCTGGTTCACATTTGACGACAAAATTGCAGAATGGGCCGGGCTGTCCAACGGTGTAGCGCATATTTTCAGGGAAGAAAAAGAACGCTTCCTGGCTGAAATGGACACTGTCCTGGACAATATTGCGGGAACAGTTGAGCTTGAGCTTAACCGTGCACTTGAAAGAATAAAACTTGGTAGAACTGAGTTAGAGGAGCTTAAAGCCACTTTGAGTGAAGAAGAGCTGGGATTTGCCGGGGAAATGTTTAGCGAAGCCTTGACCAAGTTCTCAGAATTGGAAACCAGTGTCAATGAAAGCCAAGATGAACTGATTGAAACCCTATCTGACGCATACGTTGAAAGCGTAAACAAGCTTCAGGAGGACTTTGATAAAATCAATGAGGAACTCAGCGCCTCCTGGATAGTCGATGCCTTCAGTTTTATTGGTGACGTAGCCTCTGCGATCAAAAAGTTGGGCCAGTTGCTTGGCTCTATTGCCAGTCGGATTGGGGAGTACGTTAGTGATATTTTAAGTTCGCCGAAACGCTTCTTTAACAATTTGGTGGCTGGAATCAAGGGTGGGATGGACGAGTTTTCGGCCAACATTGACACCTATCTCGAGCAGGGATTTTGGATGTGGCTCACAGGAGCCAGCAGCGCGATAAATATCCAAATACCTAAAAAAATGGACGCCGAAGGGATGTTCGATTTAGCCACACAAATATTGGGCATCACAAAAGAATTTCTCTTTGAGCGCATCAAGCAAAAGTTACATGTTTCGATAGACGAATTCCTTGCCCTTGCTGAAAAGGCAGAGGCCGTCGGAGGAAAAATCCTCGAACCGGTCAAAATTCTTATTAACGATGGAATAGGCGCACTTTGGGAATGGGTAAAAACCGAGGTGAGCAGTCATTTGGAATCGATCTTCAAAAAAATCAAAGAAGAAATATTCCAGGCAATCATCAGAAAATTCTTGCTCTGGGTAGCACAACTATTTATCCCGGGGCTTGGATTCATTAAGCTCATCCAGGCTGCATATAAGGCACTAAAATGGCTGGTGGACAATATTGACCGCATCGCCGAGATTGTCAATTCATTCCTTGATGCGATCGGGCTGGCCGTTCAGGGCAACGTTTCTGCTATTAAGGAAAACGTAATAAGGGCTCTAACCAATGGCGTTGTAATCGCCATTGACTTCCTGGCCAAGCTTGTAGGGCTAGGGAATTTTGCTGACAAGTTGCAACGCGGCATTGAGATGATACGCAAACCTATTTACAGGGTAATTGATCTCATCCTGATAAAGGCCAGGCCAATTGTCAGGAAAGTACAGAAGGCAGTAGCGAAGATCAAAGGCAAGGTTCAGGGAAAAGTGGAAGCCGGGAAACAAAAAGTGGGGCAAGCGGCGAATAAAGTTCTGGGATGGTTGGGACTGAGGAAAAAATTTCAGACCTATGATGGACATAGTCATCAAATGTATTTTGAAGGAACTGGAGCAAATGCAAGATTAATCATTGCTTCCACACCAATCAACTATCTAAACTGGGTAGCCGAATTGGAGGCAAATCCGCAAATTGGTGCAACTATTATCGCTCCTTTAAGATCAAAAGCGCAAGAAATTGAGACAGAGAAAGCTCGAGGTGTTTCGCCAGATCAAGAAGACACGAAGAATTCTCGAATTGCTCAGCTTTTTACTGAATTGGTGACACTGACCCAAAATGCAGCTATTCCAGCTTCGGCAAATAATACACCTACATTGTACGGACCAATGGTTGGGGGGTTTGGTACTCATGCTCAGGTAGCATCGCTAGCGCCGAGTCGCACAGGTGGAAGTGAAGCTAACAGCAGTTTGTTTAATACCAATTATTCTATTCTCAATGATCGCAAACAAGGAGCAAGAGCATTCTATGTCAGGGGCCATTTACTCAGTTGGCATATAGGGGGGCCGGGTAATGACTGGCAAAACCTTACCCCTCTCTTTCAAAATGCCAATGGAGATCATGAAAGGGGGTTCGAATCTCATGTCAAGGATCATATTGAAAGTGGAAAAAATGTTAGCAATTTCTCCGTGGAAGCTATTTATGGTAGAAGTATTTCCCCTTGGGTGGCAAAAATCCAAGATCCCAACGATGATGATTGGCCAACCGGTTTAGATTCCTCCGAAAATCTAGACAAAATCGGAGCAATCCTTCAAGCAGAGGTTTCGGTTCCGACCAGGCTTTCCTGCTTTGCTGAGTTAGTAAATACCGATGGAAGCACCCGATCAGTGCCTGCTCCAATTGCAAATGATATTTCTTATCCTACAAGTATTTCAAGTTCTTTCGCAGACTATAAAACAGGGGCGTCTCCAAAAACTGCTTTTAACTTAACAACGACAGTGAATAGTGCGGCAGATGATGCGGCAGCCATTCGTTCATTAAAATCGCTAAATGGAGTAGGTGATACAATAGCCGGATACATTGTAGAAAGAATAAAAAATAATCAGAGAATTACCAATTACTACGATCAGATTGGAATTTCCAAAAAGACATTGGAAAGAAGAAATCCTGGACTACGAATAACTCAATAACAAAAGGCCGGGAGCAGACATCACAAACTTTGTCCGGCAATGATTTAGCTTAGGGCGGATTAGTCGATAATAAATTTTCAGTAATGTCTGAGCTTGTCTAGTGGATTAACTTTAAGACGAGCAGCGTAGGCTTCCAGGAGGAATCAACGTCGAAAATGGAAAAGAAATTAATGCCTTAGCTTCCAGTATAATATGTCTCAAATACGATTTATAAGTCTAAAGATTTTTGGAATGATGGCTGCCTGATAAGAACGTGCACCACGCATTAAACCAGGCAACGAATAGGTTAGAACTGTATCGGTGCGAGCTAGTCAAGAAATATTAAGCCAAAAGTTGAATTGCCTATTGGTTCATCAACCTATAAGAAGCACCTTCATCGAAACAACTTATTCCTGAAAATCTACAAACTTTCTGAACAGGCATACACTCCCTTTTTCCAAATTCATCGCCAATCTAGAATACGTTTTTAAGATGTCATTCTTCTAAACAAAACAGTGTATTTGCTCACTTTTGCGGGCTACGAAGCATAACAGTTGAGCACAGCCGTAAAAGTTTCTGCCTAAGTTTAATGATCAGGAAGATCCATGAACGACAGGCTCTTAATAGAAACAATCACAGTTTTGAAAACAACATAATATGGAATGCTCGAACCTTATTGCCACTGCTTTGAAGCAAGGAGATGTTAGTGCCTTTCTGTTCAAAGGTTCTGCGGATCTCGCTTTAATAGAAGATCTGCAAAAGGTCCTTTTTGAATTGGGCTTCAAAAAGGAATTGAAATTGGATAAATACGAGGTCGATGGAGATTTCGGCCCCGCTACTGCAGACGCGGTAGCGGCTTTTGCGACAAAAAACAAACTGACAGATGATGGAACTTCGGTGTCAAATTCCTTAGCGAAACTAATGCTGCAGCGTCATAGCTTTTTGCCCGAAATGTACTTGTTATGGTCCATCTACAATTCCGATTTGCGGGCAAAAAAATATATTTCCAGAGGTACCAGGATGAGCGTCACAGCCATTCAACTTATGTTATTTGAAAGAGGGTATGCCGAACAGCTGAATTTCCAAAAATTCGGAGCGGACGGGATGTATGGCGACAGTACCCGCAAGGCTATGAAGGCCTATGCCCGGGATAATCAGATCGACTCTGATGGCGATTTACTGACGAGGCCGTTGATGGATCTGATGCTCAGGGACATCAATGCTTTTTACGGTAAAAATTGGAGCGACCTCGCTGTAAACAATCTGCCAAGTGCCAACTCACCCCTCGTTTTGTTCGAAGCTTCCCGATTTCAGGGTAAACCGTGCCGGGCCGATGTACTATTTGTACCGACGCTGGAGATGATCAATCAGCATGCTGAGCGAGCCAATGTGTTTGTTCATGTCACGAGTTCCTTCCGAACCTCCGCGAATGTAGCCGGAGCAATTGTAAAGCCCGCTACCCGTTCCAATCATATGGCTGGACATGCTATCGACATGAACGTAGTCTATGACAACAAAAAGCAACTGGCCGACTCCAAAGTACTTGCAAAATACCCGCAGGTGCCGGAGCCAGTGCGGCTGTTTATCAAATCCATTATTGATGATCCCAATCTTCGCTGGGGTGGTAATTTCCAGGCCAAGGATCCTGTCCATATCGATGATAACCTGAACCAGGATTTAGCCCGTTGGGATCAAAGGTATCAGGCCATGCAGAAGGCGGTGCAATTGGGTGGCTGAGTTTTAGTGAGACTAAGAATTAAGAAATTTGAACGATTGGCGGGGAATTTAAAAGGCTTGCAAACCGTTGATTTGCAAGCCTTTCAGACTGTTATTGAAATGTCATTTCCCAAGTGAATCTTTAACAGCTACCAGACCAGGCTTTATCGCCACCCCAATCCGGGCGCCACATGCTCTAAAATTGAAGACAGTACGTGTACGTTGTAATCAACTCCCAATGTGTTGGGGATCGTCAAGAGAACTGTATCTGCTTCCTGAATAGCTTCGTCTTGCGCCAACTCTTTGATGAGTTGATCTGGTTCCGCAGCATAGCTTCTACCAAAAATTACTCGTTTGTCCTGTTCAATCATTCCAATTTTATCACGACGATCGCTTTCCTGTCCAAAATAATAGTGGTCCGATCGTTTACCAATGCAAAAATTGACCGAATCAGGGAAACTCTTGGTTCGCGCTGATGTCCTGCTTTTTTTCCCCGCTTCCTTGTACAACCTCATCTGCTCAGCTTGCTGCACATGAAAAGGCTTGCCACCTTCATCGTATTTCAACGTGGAACTTTGCAGGTACATTCCGTTTTCGGCTGCCCAAACAGTTTGTCGTTCGGTCAAATCATTGTTAAATTTGCGGGTAGTTGCAGTCCAAAGAAATCTCGGTGAGCAATTCGGTGAGCAGACTTTTTATGAAGTTGTAAAATATTGATTTTCAGTTAGATATAGACATATTTCATGTCCCTCTCTCTCTGCAGGACATGATGTCAAAACATTAAAAAACCCCGTTTAAACGCTTTAAACGGGGTTTTTGCGTTTTTGGGTTATACCAAAATATTCAAAAAATCCCGATAAAAATGTAGCGATTCGTGGAAGTAACATAATCGCAAAAAAACTTCCACGATCAGGTACTTAACTAACTGGTTAGCAAGATGTTCACCACGTAAACATCTTGCATTTCAATGGTAACAATTCGATTTTTGTTCATCTAAAACCGGTTGTATTATGTTAGAAAACAGTTTCGGGTTGAATTTCTTTTTGAAAACCCCAAGGGCAGAAAACGAAGATGGCACAAGAGCAATCTACATGCGTGTCACAGTGAATCATCAGGCCAGGGACATTGCTACAAGGCGAATCTGGCATCCATCCAAATGGAATGTCAGAGCCGGGAGAGCAACCGGGAATAAAGAAGATACAAAGGAGCTCAACGCTTATCTAGACTCACTGACAACGAAAGTGTTTCAAGCTAAGAAAGCATTATTAGACGCAGATAAAGAGTTGACCGCGGACGCGATCAAAAATTTGATGCTCGGAAAGGAAGAGAGCAAAATGACAATCCTAAAAATCTTCAAGGAGCATAATGAGCAGGTCGCAGAACTTGTCGGCACCGACTTTGCACCAGGCACACTCGAACGATACGAGACTTCGCTCAAACACACCCGTGAGTTCATCAAGTGGAAATATAAAGAAGACGATTTCGATATAAAAAAGTTGGATTTCGAATTTATCTCTCAGTTCGAATACGCCCAAGAAATCGATGACTGGTCCGCTTTGCTGCTAGCCGAGGTTGAGGAACACTTTGAACGAATTAAGGCCGAGGTCGATCAATCCGTAGACACAATTGACAAAGCGGCAGCTGCGATAAAAAGTAACCAGCGACCGGTTCATTTTTCCAACAAAAAGCAAGCCTTCTATTATGGCTTGTCGCTGAGTCTTCCATGGTCTGTTGTTGCGATCGTTTTATCGTTTTTATTTTCTTGGCTTATCTCAACTGACGAGGAATACCGAGAGCGCAGCAGGATTATCGAGGCTTACAAAAATGCACCGGAATATCGTCTGTTAATGCAGAATGGTGAGATCGTGCAAGATGAGCGTGGGAATTTTTTGAAGCTTCGACCTCAAGGAAAGAAAAGTGACGTGTTGATCGGTCGAGAATACTTTTTTGACAAAAAGACTAAGGAAATGCTCATTCCACTTGGGCGGTAGTAACGCCTGGTAAGTCTGAGATCAGATTTCGAACATTTTCAAACAAAGACAAACAAACTCTAATATTTTCGGGAACCACGGTGGTTTTTCCACAGCCAGCTATCGCCGGTACGTCGCAAAAAGCGACTCCCCGGCGGCTGGCCATGGGAAAACCCCTGGACCCCTGCTATTCGCCTCGCGGCTCATAGCTTAAATCGTAGATATTATGGAAAGCAAAAGAAAAGGAAGACCACCGAAAGAGGAGAAGGTTGTGCGAAGGGATCACTTTTCTGTATGGGTTACCAAAGATGAAAAAGCGAGGATTAAACAGTTGATCGAAAAGAGCGGACTTTCAGCAAGCCAATTCTTTTTGACACTGGCACTTGACACACCCATCAAACGACCACAAAAGAAAACATTGCCCGCCCGAACGGCGGAGATGATCCGGACGCTCGAACAGCTTAGTGGCATTTTGTCGCTTGCGGTTTTGAAAACAAAGGATCATCAGATGCAAAGTCGGCAATGGATGCAGAGCAGTCAGCACCTGCGCTTACTTTCGCAGGTCATCACGCTCTGGATATTTGAAGATTTTGAGATCAGGACATTCCATAAGACCCTCAATAATGTGCAGGAGTGGATGCACCAGTTGACGCTATACATTCAGCGGATTCTTCCGGAATCTCAAAACAAGACCAGCATTCTTGAAACGACCAAAAACATCTTTCGTAATGCCCAAGAATTACTGGCAAAGTATGACAGCTACTATCAACCAGCTGAGCTGGCTGGACAACTTCGGGTATGGAAATCGGATGTAGCGGATCATCCAGATCAAGTGCATAGGATCATTGAAGAGAAGGTCACGGCAATACTTAAACGTTTCGACTTATGATTGGAAAAGTGGGTTTGGGAAACTTCGCGAAGGGAATATTGAGCTATTGTTATTACGAAAAGGAATTGACAGCAAAACAATTGAAAGAAGTTACGATTGACGATGTGCGGGGAGAGCTTATTTACATTCAGCATCTTGGCATAAATGCAATGCCGGATGGAAGGCTGGACTTGGATTATCTCGCCAGGCAAATGCTGGATAACAGGGACAAAAACAGAAATCTCAACAAATATGTTTGGCATCAATCGTTCAGCTTTCCGCCAGGGGAAGATCCGCCCGCAGCGAAGCTTACAAGTTTGGCCGTGGAGTTTGCAAAAGAATTTGGTTTTGCAGAGAACCAAATGCTTGCCTTCAAGCACAACGACACGAAGCATAAGCACATTCATATTGTCGCAAACCGGATCAACTACAACGGCAAAAACACCGCCGATCATTTTAAAAACTATGCGCGGACGGGAGAATTTTCAAGACGCATGGAATTAGAACTTGGACTCACAATAACTTCTGACATGAGCTTGAATCAAAAAGGAAAGCAGCAAGCACCAAGGCAGGATACCGCAATCATCAACCTTAGAAGTTTGGTAGATCAAGTTTTAGCAAAAGCATCTTCAATCGACGAGTTTGAAAAGCAGATGCAAACGCACGGATTCAAGACGTATATAGGAAGAGGTATAGCCTTTTTCAATATGCAAAATCGGATGAAAGTGAAAGGTTCTGACCTGGGGAAAGACTATTCATTGCAAAATCTTGAACAGCGAATGGGTATGGATATGTCGCAAGCTTTTGTGCCTGTAAAACGCAAGAAAAAGTCTCGGCGGAAACAACAAGGATTAAGTATCTAACGAATATTAGAACAGAGCAACTGCTAATAATATGTTTTCCAGAGTTGAAAACCACGCACACTTGTCAGTCAGTGCAACGAAAGTTACGAAGTGAAAAGTGACGGGAGCAAAGTCTCCGGCTATTTACCGCGGCTAGGCGCAGCTCCTTAAACCGCCTCCCGACTTTGCACCCAAGGGGCAAGCCCCGTCACTTTTTCTTCGGTTGAAGGAGGCGATTGCCCTGAGCACAAAGCCGGGGCTCGTAACTTTAAAGACTTTCAATCATGAAATCATCAGAAAACGCTCCAAAGATTTATGTAGGCACTTATGGAATGTACAACAGCGGTTCACTCTTTGGGAAATGGTTTGATTTGACAGACTATGCTGATGCAAAGGAGTTTTATCAGGATTGCTATGAATATCATCGGAATGAGTTTGACCCAGAGCTTATGTTTCAGGAATGGGAAAACATTCCTGATTTCTTGATTTCAGAGTGTAGTTTGGACGATAAGGTGTTTGAGTACTTCCAAGCACTGGACGAGATGGATGATGATACAGCCGAAGCTTTCAAGGTCTACTGCGAACAAATTAGTAGCTGGCCGGCGAATGGAAAGGCACTATCTGAGCAGGTCGACTCATTTCAAGAGAGCTACCGCGGGTACTTCGGAGGATCGATGAAGGATGCGAAAATAGAGTATGCTTATCAGTACGTTGAGGACACAGGAATGTTAGCTAATACCCCTTCGGTGCTTGAACGGTATTTTGACTATGACGCTTTTGCTCGGGATTTATTCCTGGAAGGGTATACTGAGGTGGATGGGTACGTGTTTGCTGACTACTGAGTTTTCAATAGCGATATAACCGGTTATGACCGGTTGTATCGCTATAAATTAATCTCTTTAAGCTTTATCAGGGTGGAAAAACGAGCTCGAGACGTGAATCATGGATTACAAGTTGTTTGGGACTCGAACTGGTTGAAGAGCAGCTAATTGATTTGCTCGTTCCAATCCCTCGCTTCTCACAATTCTCTAACAGCTAGCGCCGAGACACCGCACCTCTCGATTCTGCATTTCTGAATAGCCAGGACACTAATATTGTGAAATAGCTCTATCTCCCGATTTCTCTAAGGGTTATTTGCTTATAATTGGATCTCATTGTTGAAAAGTAGTTAGTAAAGTTCCTCGTGAGAATTGCTTTCCGTAAATGACTTATAATCTTAGGACTTCTTAAGAAAAGTAAAAGAATGGCAAACTGACTTTTAATAGATCACAAACTTTCCATGGTAATCTTTGAAGAAAAGGATGTAGATCAACAATTTGAAAGAAGAAGTTTTCCGATCGAGGCACAAGTCAAAGGTGCGTCTTTAATCGCATCGAAAAATCGCATTAAATACGTGAAATACAAAGTTTTCATCAAATGAATATCTTGAATTGTACTGCTAACAAGTCAAATTTTGAACTTCTAAAATAGTCGTATTTGCTAGAAAACATTGTCGGATCAAATTTGTGCTTGAAGATCCGGGCTCAGTGCGTCGGAATAATCAAACTGAAAAGTCCATACGCCCGTTAGTCCTGGGTCCACAAACTATCTCCTCCAAGACCGCACGAAAGTGCATAGCGCGCTGCCATTGTTTTTCTCTTCTTTGCTATCGGAAAAAAAACATTGTCTCCCACAATTGATTAGAAAATGCCCCGCTACACATCTCCACTATCAATCATAAAAGATCTCCGATCGGTATTCTCAAAACATGAACAAAGATCGGTAATTAACACGTATGTAGTTTGATAGGTCAGGCATATAGGTCGCGCTTTAGGATGACGGGATTATTCTAAGTATCTTTGCTCGACACCTACTACCAAACCATAAATTCATTTAAATAAATGTTATCTAACGGCAATAGTCGCCGCTGGATTGGCCAAAATAAACGCTATTTGGTGGAATCTTTGGGAGAATTACTCGCTTGCAGATATGCTCCTTGAAAAATATTTTCTAGCATACTCACAAGGGGCTTATCAACTGTTTCGAAAGCAACTTCCGTCGTGTTATTTGGATAATTTATCAAAGAAAATATCGCTTCCTCTCCATCCCGAACCCAAATAAACATTGGAAAATTTGACCTGTTCTCCTCGAGATAGTCAATAGTTGTCGTTGTCTTTATGCTGTAAACCAAATTCTTATTAACTTCCTCAATATATCTATATAAGTCGTATTCTTTTATATCGATTTTTTCATTTTGTCTACGAGTAAATAGTTTTTCGAAGTAGTTGTCAATTTTCTTTTTCAGGGTGCCGTTAGGATTTAATTCTGTGTAAATTATTTTAGCTTGTGAGAATTGCTCTCTTATCTTTTCTATTCTCTTATCAGCTCCATACGTAACCATCTTCACCTCGATTTTCCTTTTAGACCCCGCATTGATACCATCGAGAAATCTTTTATACTTCAGATAATCGTCGGGGCTAGAGAACTGCCCGTAGGCAGGCACATCAGCCAATATATGAACGCTGTCTTTTGCATTTTCAAGTAAAATGTTGATTTTATTCAAATTAGCTGGAAACTCTCCGATGTTCTTTGTAGACATCTTCGCAAGAATTTCAACCATGCGGTCCTGGTTTTCTTTTGAATCTGCAGTCGCCTGGTAAACTTGAAAGATTGATAGAACTAGCCCTAACACTGTAAAAAAGGGTCCGCCGAATCGAATAATAAAACGGTAGGTATTTCTACTTAGTAAAAACGGTCCAACCTGTACGTCAGCAGATTCCTCTTTTTCTTTCTTGTATTCCATGACTGCAAATAGATAAAGTTAGGAAGGTAAATGAATACCAATGGTCCAAAAAAGTGATTGTACAATATAAAAACTCTTTCGTACATAGTGCTGACCTTGCTAGAAAACTTACTAAACGGTCAGGTAGTTTATATCCTAGCATATCGCAATAGCTTTTGACGTCCGCAATTGACTAGCATTACCAATATATATACACCTCACTGTGCAAGGAGTAAACCGTTACAACACTGGCCTGTCACTGGCAAGGTAGGCTGAGGTCCAAGGTTCGAAAATTAAACAGCGCCTCAGTCGGAATTTAAATTGGCAAGAAACTGCCAAAGGAAACTTAGAGCAATCCATCATCTACTGGATTGAAATCCTTTGTGCGTTTTGATCCACCCGCTAGCATACATTTGGTGAACAGAGTCATCAAATAACAAACGATATATTTATTTATTTTATACTTTTTTTATTAATTTCACCAGCAGTGATTTGTCCTAAATTCGCTCATGTAAACTTCTACTTTGTGAGCGTCTCGCTTCCGTATATAGTACCTAATTTGGTATTATGGATAAATATATTGTGTAGTATCACGTGTTTTGTGTTATTAAAGAAATTTGTACTCAATTTATATTACTAACATCAAATTTTCCCCATATTAACAATTTTACATATGAGCCAGTTTTCCATAAATCCCGTAAAGAGGGGATCCTCGATTGATGGGTCAAAAACAACGGGTAGATACATTGCAGTCGTAAAAAATTTTCAGGACAAGAAAATTAAGAACACTATTGAGAGAAAGACATCACTTCGAATCGCATCGTCAAATGATTATAACAACAAAAAGAAGGGGTTTTCGGTACAAGCATTTAATGAAGGAGCTCAGGGCTTGTATTTACAACAGCTAGGAGTTATAGTATTGGATGGAAAAGATGCACAATTGATGAAGAGAATTGAAGACGATAAAGATATATTGGTGATGCGCCCAGAACAGAAGGTATATGCACTAAACAATCTTAATCCCTTCTACATGCAGGGTTATTTTGACGCAGTAAAGCATTTATATGAGAAGTCGTTAGAACCGAGTGGCGCTACAATTGGAGCTAGTTCGAAGACAGAGCGGACAGATCTAGCACTGAGCGGAGCTTGGCATTTGGAAATGACCAATGTTTTGGCATCTAAATATTCTGGAAAAGGAGTGAATTTGGCTGTGTTGGACACAGGTTTTGATTTTGATCATCCTGATTTCGCCAATCGTTCCATTCAAAGTGCATTTTTCGCAGAAGGGGCTACCTCAGCGGACGACCGGCTGGGCCATGGTACCCATTGTGCCGGAATTGCTGCAGGCCCGAAAACATCGAGTCTTGGTGAAAGATATGGTGTTGCGTTTGAAGCTAACCTATTCGTTGGTAAAGTGCTGAATGACAATGGAGAGGGTACAGACGGGTCACTTACTGAAGGGATTGAGTGGGCGATTAGTAATAATTGCAAGATTATTTCTATGTCCTTGGGTGGGTCAGTCGAGGTTACAGACCCTTTTCAAGAAATGTATGAGACTATCGCGCGGAGAGCGTTGCAGCATGGCACGATCATCATTGCGGCTGCCGGAAACGATAGTGATCGTCCTGGTAACATAGTGAAACCAGTGAATTCTCCTGCAAATTGTCCATCGATTCTATCTGTCGGAGCGATAAGTCGAGACGGCCGTATTGCGGATTTCTCTTGTGGTACTCTGGACCTGTTCTCTTGCGGCAGTTCAGTAGATTTAGTCGCACCAGGCGTTGATATCAGAAGTTCCTATATCGGCCCTCAAAATTACTTTGTCGATAGTGGAACCAGTATGGCTACGCCTCTTGTTTCTGGTATTGCAGCGCTAGTGGCCGAAGCCTACCCCGACATGCCAGCTATGGAGTTTCGTAACTATCTTACTAGAAATGCCAAGTCACTAAATTTATCCCCATATGATTCGGGGTGCGGTTTAGTTCAAGCCATCTAAAATTAATTTGGAAGTTGTTAATATTTTTGTTATCTTGGAGGGTAACTATTAATATTAACCATGCTCAAGCAACAAACAAAAACAAATGAGGATGAGGTTATACCTTTTTTTGCTGTAGTTGATGATCGTCATATTGAAGTAATTGAAAAAGTTGCTGAAACTATGGAAGATATGGGTTTTGTTATAGATCGGATTCGAAGATTCACAGGCACTATCAGTGGATCTGTAAGTAATATTGATCTTATACATCGAGCTCATATCGACGGTGTCAATATACGTGCAGAACAAAAATATCAGCTTCATTAAGACCTGTAAAATTATTTTGAATTATTTTAGCCTCAGAATTTTTCTGAGGCTTTTATCTATCAATACGATATTAAAAAACAACTAGCCCTAAGATGTCAAATTTCATATCATAATATTACGGCCACTTACGTCGCTTCTGATAGTCAGCCTAAATACCTAGTCTTGCACAGTAAGTATCACATGTTAAATTGCTCAAAGTTTGGTAGCCGCTTCCTAGGCTTATCTTATTGCCTAGGAAGCGGCTAACTTCATTTTAATCCTTGGCTGCTAATATTGTAAGCTTTAAAACTTTTAGCTCAGTGCAGATTTTGCTGACTAAATGCCGCGAATCAAGGCTATGAAAATCTCTATATCAGCCTTTGGTCATTCATAACTTCAGTCTTCTGCGAATTTTCGAAATCACGAACTGCCATTTATGGCTTTTTTTAGGCCCATGAGTATGGGTACTATTAGACACAAAATCCAGTTCGCCTTTTCGCCAATACTGTCACTCTCGAATACTTTGAGAGATTTTAAACTTAGCTCCCGAAGAATAAGAAAAATACCTATCGGTTTCATCTATGTCGATTTCAGTAATTTCCGTTTTGTTGAGAACAAGATTGCAACCCGAATTAACAGCTTATTCAATTTGACCATCACAAAATATTTCAGGCAAAATCAGGAAATAGGAGTGAGCGCGCTTATGAAGTTAAGGTGCGCATCAACGCGTGTGTAAATGCCTCCATCACCGCAGCGCGTGTTTGCCCTCGCCGTTGATCTTGATGTCAATCCAGCCAGCTTTCTCACTCCATCAACTACTATGTATGCAGGTCCGCCACTATCCCCATTGCATGAGTCATAGCCGTTTCCTCCTGCAACGAACTCCAAATCAGATTCATAATCGTAATAGTTTTCATCCGCGTCCAAATTATCATGAATTGCTCTTCTGATACTGTTTATGGGAACGCTCACCACTCTTTTGATGCCAAATCCAACAGTACTATTTACGTCATCATTTCCAAAGCCTACTAACGTTGTATTCAGGGCAGTATTTATTTCGTCTGAGGATGCAATTTGGATTGGAACGGTAGCAGCTGTTCTGCTCAATACTAGAACTGAAATATCATTGAATTTTCCTGTTTGTTGATACCCTGCATGTTGAACCGCTTTCTTTACATCAATAATTTCTGCTTTTGACAATCCATTTTGATTCACGGTGTTTAATGCGACAACATAGGAACTCCCCGGCTGGAAACAATGAGCCGCTGTCAAAACAATTCTTGGATGAACCAAAATGCCTGTACAAAACCAATCTGAAGTTCCATTTACATTTTTTGTTCCAACCAAGCAGCATTCAGGGTATTCGCCCTCCGCGACTCTTGAACCGCCCACTATTCTAATGAGCAACTCTGCCATTCGCTGTGCAGATTTCGCACGAATAGACCTGTCAGCAATATCAGCTTCTGATAAATAGTTGGCAACAATTTCGGCAAGATCATTATATTTTTCACTCAGTCTTTTGAATGCAATTTCTGCATCGAAATTTTCTTCACATTGACACCCTCGTTTGTTACACATAGTTTACCTGTTTTTTTGTTGTAGTTTATTAAATCTTGTAATTAACAATCTGTCACCTACTTGCCCGATTTGCTGAATCATTGATAGATCTGGGCATGCTCCCCGCTGAGTTTACCGTGCCGTTGTTACTGACATTCCCCGGTGGGGTATTGTTTCCCGCTCCACCAATCTGCAAATTAGATCCTGTTGGCAGATAAGTATTGCCTTGATTAGGCAAGTAGTTATTCAGTAGTTCAAGTGACCTAGCTGACCAATGCGGTATTTTTTTACTTTGCTTAATAAAATCCAACAACATACCATTCTTATTATCAGAAAGGATCCCTGTTTTGACAAGCAACTCCAAAGAAAATCTTCTATCTTCTTCATCGCTTATCTCCAGGACTCTTTGAAGCGCCTGTAGTTGGAAATTTTGCCGTTTTAACTCAAATGCTCTATTCTCATAATTTCTCTGAGGCATACCTGATATAAAACTGTTTAACGAATTGGCAGTAATATTAACGACAATATAAATTATAGACAACCAGGTAATTGTAGTATTCGGCACAGTGTATCCCCCATTGCCGAGATCTCTCTGGGCTGCGTCGACGTTCGTTTTTTCTAAAAATTTCATTGCGCTGATTTATTTTTGATAAATTATATTTATAGAACTCTTTGATGAATATAACTTGCCCTTTCTGTTTATATAGCTATAAAACATTAGGCTCTATATTGAATATGAAAAAATAGTCACAAGTTCTCTTCTGTATTGAATCGCATCTTCCATGGTAGAAATAAGATGGCAAGGCGCGGCAACGCCCATCATTGCACCTCCCTTTAAACCGACTTCACACAAAAATATAGTAAAATTCAAATCCAAAAGTATTTCTATAAAATAATGAAGGAATTGTAAAGAAACGGCTCGAGTTATCTGCATTGAATCAAACAATAAATTGCAAAGACCACACCTCCTTCTTTAAATTTGCCAAATCGGTAAAAATTCAGAAGTAAAATAATACGCATATTAAACTTTAAATCATCAGCTGGAACACCTCGGGTATACTATGTTAAGAAAAAAAACCTTTTATGATTGGATTGTGATATACGGTTTACAATGGAGGCTATTCAAAATCGCTCCATTACATATAGGGGCGGCACCGGAGCAATTTCTCTATTTAAAAATTCATGTATCACCTAATGGTCTTTGTATATCAAATTATAACTCTTTCGTTAGTATCTATTGCAAACATTACCATATTTTACTCGCCCGGCTTTATTGGTAACCCTTCGAAACTTAAAATTGCATTTCGCTAACCAACTTCAAAACCCGAATTGAACACCAAAATATACTTTTGGCTTGGCAAATTGATATCTTATATCACTATCTAAATCCGCTTGACTGTTAACAACGGAGCCTAATTTGAGTTTGTCCAACGACTTTATCCAAGAGGAGGCGATTCCACCAGCAAATGCCAATCGACTTCCACCAACAAAATTAAACCGAAGACCTCCTCCTATTAATAAGACTGGAAAATCAATATTTGCTCCTGCTCCCAACTGTACAAACGGGTGTACCTGGGAATTTTGAATGAAATAATTGTAGTTTATCATGCCTGTAATGTTAATCCTTTTCATGTTATCATTACCTGAATTGACGACTCTTTGCTCGTTAGAAGCTGCGTCTTTATCGATACCATACTTAGGATAGCTTAAATCTACATAGGCTACTCCGGCGGAAACTTCAGGTACAAACCTTTGAAATCTTCTAAACCTAATGGTCGCTTTTGTAACTTCAACTTTTGAATTTTCAATAATTTCGTCGACTTCGATAGATTCATCGTCGGAATTCGATAATCTAAAACCAGATTTATAAATTGTTATAGTAAATATACTTATTTTACCTTTTTCTATCTCAACCTCTTTAACGAACGTGCACCACCTCAATCCGTCTTTTTCTTCACTGGCATCGACCTGAGCCTTTTTTACGATATCATAGGCTCGTTTTAGGTTATTGACTCGACGATATTGCATTACTTGAACTCTCTCAGCTTCGGCGGCCAATTGATCAAAAATATACTTAATGATGAATGGATTGTCTGTTGCAACAGGGCATGTGAAGTTCTTTACATCATCGCGAAAGGTAGCTATTGCGGCAACGATCCGTTTATAATGTTTATCCAGATCATCAATCTGTTTTTCAACATCATTCAACGTGGAAATTGTTTGATCCTCAGAATTGAATGATAAACCTTTCAGCGATTTGAAGAGTTTTACTATCTTCGGTTTGGTGTCTACCTCGAGCGAATCCTTAATCTTTTTTAAACTAGACTCTAAACCTCCAAAGGGACAAGTTGCGGTTGCAATCATCGATCTAGCCGCAGCACCATTGAATTTTGAATTTAATTCTAGAATTGATTTTTGCGCATTGGCAGCGTCCGCGTCAATTTGATCAATCACAATCTTTGTTTCTGAATTAAACGAAAAATTGAGTGGATTTAGAGGCTTTATAAAAACATTTATTGAGCTATTTTTTGGCAAAAATATTATCGAATCTTTAATTGATAAACTTCTTTTTGGAAGGTCACCTGCATAATATTTGATTGAGTTATCTGAAAACTTAATAAAAATGCTTCCATCGCTTTGAACAGGTATTCCATCTTCTAAGATATCCTTAGCCTTTTGGCCTCGAACAACCGATGAGCAGATAAACAGTAGTAGTAATAATGTAAACGATTGTTTCATACGATAATTATAGTTAGAGGGAAGTTATTGCCAATCTATTGTATTCTTTAAATATGGAGATATAATTATTTTCATTGAGGAATCAGTACTGACTGAAATAGTCAATTTTAAACTCGATTCCGCATCTGTCTTGTACTTTTCTCTGATCAGTGGAGATAGGTCAAAGGCGGAGTTTTTTTTTCGTCGGCTTTCTTTTCTGTCTTTTTTTATATTTCCAATTTTTTCTAATGCAGGAGGCGCATTGTTAATGTAGAAATAGTACTTTTTCTTTTCTGATAAAACTCCAATCAACGTGGCCTTTGATATTTTCAACTCCACATTATGGTCTTTTACAAAGTCGAGGTACTCAACGGGTTTTGTAGATTCTATTCCGTTTTTTAGAGTGTCTATTACAGGTTTTTGTTCAGATCTGACAACATATCCAGCATTTCGGAAAGTTGCAATTTGCGGATTGGCTGAGGGATTTTGAATAATTGCAATAAAAATAATCAACTGGCTCAACATAGTTAATAATTTTACTATTATTTGGACTACTACATTTATTTTTGAGCGAGATTTGGATCAATATACTCGCTGTATCTATTTAATCAGAAAAAAGAAAGTCTAATTTTTCCTTTGACATAGTTGACCCATTGTGTTATAACGTCTAGTAATAGTGTAAACTGCAGTCATTTGGGGTCTCTATAAATCGAGCGTAAGAAATATCAGTTTAAAAAAATCAGATTTATAACAAAACGTCAAACAGGAGTACCAGAGTTATTCAAGAAAGTAAATACCTGTCAGGAAGAATTTCGAGAAAAGGCATTACATCGGTTCTAATTGACCTTATTATGGCTCTCAACTGGCGTCTTTTAATTGTATGGTCGAGTTGTCAACAATGTAATATAATTGTCACAATTTTACCGGGATTACTTTATTTTCTTATTTAACGGTATTTAGTTGAATCATATGTACATGACGTCTCTTTCTACTGGAATGCTTTTGTTACCTGAGTCATTCGAAAAACGTGACAATACGTGATGATTGTAAATGTTTACATACTTGGCAACGATCAGTTCCGGGAACTCAGTGTAGGTAACTCTTAGGCTCCTAGCGCCGGCAGTCAATGATTTTTCGATTGTTTAATGCTAAGTGATTCATATGTCGTAGCACAGGAGAACCGTATTACGTCGAAAGCATGCTCTCGAGCGCTGGCGTCTTAAGTTACAGAGTGCTTTCGATTTTGTTTTTAACCTATTTGCCAAGTCGTGCCTTTGGGCAATAGGTCAAATGAAGGATATAATTCGTTATTCGGTTAGCTCAAAGTTTTTGACCAGCAGTAACGTCTTGGCTAGCGGAACCAGGAGATAGCTTTACTCCCGAGCATACGATTTTAATCATCCATTACTATCACTTTCTAGTGGGGAAGTCAAAAAGTTATTGCTGACGGCCTACCGAACATTTAAGCGACCTGGTGATAGGGCTTGTCAAACCGCCGGATGTAGCAAGAATATGAAAAGATCAATAGTAAGAACGTTTGCTTTAGTTTCAGAATTCCATGAATCACGCATCACTTTTTTGACTTTTAAAATCAAAGTTTTAACTTTAAGAAGCAGGGAGTTGTAATCATTTGATAGCCAACTGGTTAACTGAATTAGCGTAGAGCGGGATTTTTGATGTTTCGTGTATCATGGAATGAGTTTTTAGGGAAATACTAAATACTTGGATGTGAGTGTTTTAGGTCAGCCGTTCGAATCCCTCTCTAAAACTACCAAGTCCCAAAACGTTTACAAAACGTCAATAAGTTGCTACTAAAGATAGACTGCGAATGTTATTCGAAAAAACATCAGCAATCCTCAATACCCTCTTAAAAATTCTACAATATTCCACGGCATCCCAGCCCAGCCTCTGTAAAGCTGGTGCAATCTGTAACGTTCACAAAACCGGAGGCAGTTTCAATCAAGAATACCCTCAATTCTCAATTGATTAAAAGGACAGATTCACAGAGAGCTAGAAAGCTTTGTTTATCTAAGAAGTTCCGGAGGGCCTTTGAATCAAGTAAACCTTCTCCAATGTCCCCCCAACACATCCTACCGTTAAGTAAGTAAAAAGCGCAAACATAGGTCGCCACACGCAGGTTTATTAAATTTAAGTTGATAAGCATTCTTGCAAAAACGGGAATGTTTGCGAATAACCCCACCCAGCCGTTCAGGTTAATACACTTGCTATTCATAGACCTTCATCTGATGCTATATGGGCCTACCTGTGTTAATTACTGTATTTGCATTCAGCCAGACTGAGGAGCTGCTTCCCAGCTTGGTGCGGGAAAAGGAGGAGATTGCCCGTATCATGCGGGATCTTCACAGTGAATTCAAGCACATTGATGTGATTGATCCCACACCGGATAAAGTGCTGAAAGAAATTTCAGAAAATGAGTCTGACCTTTGCATTTTCCACATCAGTGGCCATTCCAATCATGAGTATTTTGCAACGCGTCAGTTCAATACCCGAGCCGAAAGCATCGCAGACCAACTTAGTTATTGCTATTCATTAAAATTGGTGATACTCAACGGCTGCAATTCCGATGGTCAGCTTCAATTTTACACAAAGCAGGATATACCATGCATTGTCGCGACGAATTCGAAAATCAACGACACGCCTGCCACTGATTTTGCCATAACATTTTACCGTCATTTTTTTCAAAATCATGGCGCTTTCAATGAGTCATTCGAGAGAGCGAGGATAGCTGCTAATGCTACTACTGCTGTTAGTGTGCAATCTGTCAACCGGGATTTGGGTTCAGACGAACCAGAAATTTCAGACAACAAGTGGATAGTGTCCTACCAGGATTCAAGCGCCCCGGCGCTTAGCTCCGCCACCCTGGACGAAACCAAAACTTACGAGCCTAACATCTTGTTATTCGGTGTTTTATTGCAGTTGCTGCCTGATGTGGTTCAGGAGTATCCCAGTGATAACCTGGCGCACGATGATGACGTTCTGTTCAAATTCCATGCAAACAAATTTCTTTCCGCCTTTCCGCAGCCGATCGGGTCGCAGCTCAGCAAGCTGTTTACAAAAGAAACGGAAGAAGAGATCAGAATTTCTCTCAATAAAACACCTTTCCTGCTTAGGATAAACCATATGCATTCGGCATATCAAACGATCCGAAAGATTATTTCTGCCGTGCTGGTGGCTGAGTTGCTGGAAGTTTTTGATAAACAGGATACTGAAACGGGCGATAAACAGCTCATGGAGGAGATTGTCAGCAGTGCGAAGCTGCTTTTTGATTCGGATGTGCTCACCTTTTATAAATCTGCATTAAAATTACTGGTTGAGAAACAGCCGGAAATACAATTTTCATTTGCTGCCGAAATCAACAATCATATTTATAGTCAAATTCAACGCGATGAAGAGTCCTATCGGGAATCCATCCAGTTTTTTAGCGATTTCAGCAATCTGCAAAACGAGAGAACAGCGCGGAAAATTTGTGGGAAAATCGAGGAAAAGCTGGCGCTGTGGGTGAAGCTCTCTCTGATTTTCTGCAAGTGCAGACTTATATCAATTCGTAACATCAGCCTCATTCAGTTCAGGCGAAAAAAATTGCCCAAGTATGCGCACAGGCTGTTTCTGTACATGGGCCCGACCGCCAACGATTATCCGAGGAACGTCCTGGATTACTACACGAGTAACACGGTGATACTCACGAACAAAGAGCGATTCCTGAATAGGGATTACAATGGTTACCTCAATCTTTATCCATTTCTGATCGACTGGAACTGTTTTATCGAAAAAGCTACGACAACAGCCCTGTTTTATCCCATCGCTTTCAGCAAAAACGAACAGAAGATCGTCTACCGGGATATTTCCGAATCAGATGAAACCAATTACATCATTAAACCCAGAACCTTCATTCAGCCAAATGCCGATGCCACGCTGAAACTGATTAAATCCGATGAAGCCTACTATGCCTTAGAAGAGCAGTTCCTGGATCTTTCCAAAATAGTGTTAGACAGAGATTCATTTGAATTATGTTAAAGAGCCCTTTTAAATTTCTGGACCCCTATCAGCCCGAAGATAAAGATCTGTTCTTTGGACGCAGCACGGAAATTTCGGTCCTCAGGGAACTGCTAAACTCCTCGAATCTCATTCTCATTTACGGAAAATCGGGAACGGGTAAGACAAGTCTGATCAAAGGCGGGCTTTCGCAGAAGCTTACTTTTCATGATTGGCTGCCGGTTACGATCCGTAGAAATGAGCACATACTGACGTCCTTATGCAACGAATTCAGAAATCTCATTCCCGGCGACAGTCAGATAGAGGAAGATCCGGTGGAGTGCCTGAACCGCATTTATAATTATTACCTGCGTCCTATCTATCTGATTTTCGACCAGTTCGAAGAAATCTTTACCAACAAGTCGCTTGCCGCCCAGGAATCATCCGGTCAGTTAGCGATGAAAGCAGAGGAAGAGCGCGCGGCGTTCTTCAAAGTGATCAAGACGATCCTGGATACGGATATTCCTACCAAGATATTGTTCTGCATCCGGGAGGAATACATTGCGCAGCTATACACTTATGAAGATGAGTCGTATCTGCCCAATCTGTTCGATTTCAGGTTGAGAATAGAACCTATGACGCGGAAGGATGTGGAGGAGGTTGTTGAGAAGACATTCCTTGCATTCAATATCAGAAATGCAATTCCCGTTTCAAAAATTATAGAAAATTTGCTTACCGGGGGAGCTGAAAGACAATTGGCATACTTGCAGGTTTACCTGGATAATTTATGGAGGGACAGTTACGCCGTGGATCACGGCAATGGTGAGTGGTATGGAAGAAATATTCCTGAGGTTACGATCAGCGAGGGGATATTCACCCAGGTAGGCCAGGTTTCGGACGTATTGAAAAGGTATTTTACCAAAAAAAAGGCTGAGATCAGGGCCCTGCTTCAGAATGGACCTGCACAAGAATTCAGCGATGCCGATTGGGAAGGTTTTGAACAGCAATTTTACAGCAATTTCATAACACAACAGGGAACAAAGCAGCCTGTGAAGTATACTGTCAACGACGGTAATATGATCAGGTTGGAAATGGGGAATTTTGAGGAGTTGGAAATGGTATCCCATTATGTGAACGAGCTCGAAAGCGCGCGGATCATCAGAAAAGAGGCTTCTTTTCTGGAACTTGCCCATGATTCTCTTGCCACCATTGTACAGGAAGGCCTTACAGCAGAGCAGGTCCTGATCAGAAACATAGAACAAAGCATTCTTTCGAACTACCAGATCTTCCAGGAAAGCAACAGCGGTTTTTTGTCAGCCGGCTTCATTGAGATCTATGAAAGGTATAAAAGCAAGATGGAGTTTGAAAAGCCTGTTCTGGATTACATTGAATTCAGTCGGGATGACAATGATAAGAAAGTAACCGAGCTCCAAACAGCATTGCTAAGCTCTGAAAAGCGGAAAAAACGCGCATACATTCTCGGCCTGCTTTGTCTTGGCTTCTTGATCGCCGCGATTATTTTCGGCGGGAAGTTTTACAAAAACAAAGCGGACTTGCAGGAAGCACTTGCCTTGCAGAAGGAGATAACCGTCTTGTTGGAAAAAGAAAAACAGCAAAATCTAAACAACTATAATAAGCAAATAGAGATAAGTCAGAAGCTGAAAGTGGCGAACGATCTGGCATTATCGTCGGCGGATAGTTTGGAGAGAACACTGTATTTGGTCAGGAGCGCACAGGCCAGGGCAGCGCAGTCAGACAGTCGGCGTATCAGTGAGGAAGTGAAAAAGTACATGCGTGCCGCCGACAAGATGCACGCCCTTGATAACCATGAGCTGGAAAGGGCAATTCTGGTTAACGCGGCCAGGAAATATCCTCTCAATAAGGAGATAAGGAATAAAATAAAGGACAATGCGACGCTTGAAACCCGATCAGATTTATGAAATACTGCCTACTTCTGACATTTGTATGGGCTTTTTACGACGCTGCTGGTCAAAAAAGACAGCAATATCAGCCCTACGAAGATTCGACCTGCGCGAAAATGCTGGCCGAAGCCACGATTTCTTTTGACAGTTCCAATTATACCCGCGCGAGGGATTATTGTGAGGCTGCGCTCCTGATTTGTAATGCAAAGTCGACAGCCTTCGAGGCATTGCTCAAAAGGACAAACAATGCGATTGACAAGCAGAAGCAGGACGCCATAGATTCCCAAAATGCAGCCAAAGAGGCAGCGATCAAAATCCAGCTGAGCAGGGATAGCCTCAAAATGGTTAACCTGTTAAAACAAAAGATTGTAGACGCCTTTTACTTTTACAACAACCGTTATGCGCTGGCATTCAAGCAGGGCCGCTATGGCTTTGTGAATATGGCGGGTGATACACTTATTGGCTATAAATTCAGTGAAGCGACTCCATTTGGCCAGAAATACGGTTACGCTCAGGTTAAAGCCGATCATATTTCGGGAAAGGCAAAGGAATATTTGCTGGATACAACCAAAGCGCTGTATCCGCTGGCCAGGAGCATCCGCCAGCTTACCATCGATCCTACCTGCGAAGCATTGATCACGACATTGCGAAATGGGGCCGATGTCAAGAATATAATCGGGAACAAACAGTTAAAGATTCTTTTTGTTGAGCCCAATTACAGGGATAATAGTGTCTTATCGCGTAGGTTGATCGGCCGGTTAAGGCTGCTTCCGCAATTAGAATCGGTGAGTTTCACAAACAATGGCCTTACTAGCTTTCCCAGGGGTTTTTTAGAACTGGATAATGTGATAACCGTGAATTTGTCAGGAAATCAGATAGCTGAAATTGCTTCTTTTCAGGTGAATGGCATGTGCCGCCTCCAGAAGATTGCCAAACTGGATCTGTCCAATAATCAGCTCAGGACTTTGCCGGAAGACGTCAAAATGCTCACCACTTTACGGTATGTCAATTTGGAGGGTAATCGCATTTCTACCCAGGAAGTCGCAAAGATCAAGTCATGGCTTCCAAAGGATTGTGACATTCTTTTTAAAGACTACCAGAAATTTCCGCAGTCTATTCTTACGCAGGTCAGGCAGATCGGTAACAGCGACAATAATAAGTATATCAGTTTGCAACGCGTGCTTCGGGATACGCTGGAAAAATATCACAGCGAAGTTCCCGAAGACGATGAAATCAATATTGCGCTCGCGGTTGCCAAGGCAAACGTATGGTGGGGCGAAGTGCTGATCAAAACAAGAACAGTAAAAGATGCAGATTCGCTCATTGCATTCAACACCCGGCTTAGAAGCGACATTATGGATCTTTACGAGCTCGACATTCCGGATAATGCCGAACTCAATTACAGGATTGCCCAGGCATGCCAGAACATTGCGGATCAATACATGCTGAAAAAAGATTTCAGGAGGGCAGAAATGGCTGCGGCCGGAGGCCTGGAAAAAGACCCTCTGGATAACCAGCTGAAAATAAGCCTGGCTCACGCGCTTCTTGGACAGAACAGATTGGAAGAGGCAAAGGATGCCTATATTTCGTTTATAGGCAGTTCTAGGAACCCGCGCCGGCAGATCGCCCGTCTTCAAATGGATTTTGAAAAGCTTTTTAAGGAAAATATCCTGCCTCGTACCGACGAAGTCAAAAAAATGATAGAACAGATTGTTGCGGCATCTAACTAAAACAGAATTGCTATGTCTGAAAACCGTACACTTTGGGCTACCCTTATTGGGATCAATGCCTATCCGACAACCCCGTTAGGCGGTTGTGTGAAGGACGTGTTGGATATTGATCAGGTGCTGAGAGAACAGTGCGCTCAGCAAACCAGGGCACTCCGATACGAACCCTTTTATTTGCTTGCACCGGATGAAACAGACCTTTTGCGGCTCGAAGGCTATAACGAAAAGCAGGGGACTGACCTAATTTACGGATTGCCAACCTTCGATAATGTTTCAAAGAAAGCATTCAATCATTTGAAGCAAGCTAAGAACGGTGATATCTGCGTGTTCTATTTCAGCGGGCACGGCTCGCAGGTGGATGCACCCGAGGAATTTTGGCACAACAAACCCGATAAGCAAAATGAAACCATTGTTTGCGTGGATAGCAGGGACCCGTTAAACCCTGCTTCGCGCGATATTCTGGATAAAGAGCTGGCTTACTTCATTTGGGATGCATTGCAGGATAAAGATGTACATGCGCTGCTCATCATGGATTGCTGTCACTCAGGCAATAATACAAGGCAGATGGTAACCGGCATTGACGGGTGCCGCTACCGGTTTATTCCTTCGTCCAGGAACAAAATAAAGCTCACAGAATACATCGGTTACCAGTCTCCCGGCTTTTATAAAATTTCAGATGGAAAGGCACAGATACAAATAGCACGATACGTCCACCTTGCGGCAGCGCAGGATTCGGAAAAAGCACAGGAAACGAATGACGGTGGTTTATTTACAGCCAAGCTGGTCACGGCACTGAGAAGCGGTGGAACCGCCAAAAGTTATAGGGATCTGATGCAAAGTATAGGCCTAACAGTTAGAAATCGAAATCCGCAGCAAAACCCTGTCGCGTATGCACGGGAGGATATGGATTTGGACCAGCTATTTCTTGGAGCCGGAATGGAACCTTACCGGCCTTCGTTCGAGATCAGGTATAACTTTGCCCGTTCGAATTGGGAGATAAATGGAGGAACACAGCATGGCCTTACACCCGGCAAAGCAGGGGTATTTACAGCAATAAGGGTCATTGGCGGAGAAGTTGAAGCATTGGTTAACTTGGTCGAAGTAGGACCGGATAGCGCTGTGCTGGATAAAAACGCAATGTCGAATTTTGATTTGGAGCGGGAAGACCTGAAAGCAGTGATCGTACGCCTGGCCGCACCCGCGCTTTTGGTGGGCATATCGCCAGATCTGGCCGGACGGAATACGCAGTTGGAGCTAATTAAAGCGGCCTTCCGGTCAGGCGTATATCCTTATGTTGACATTGATTTTGAGAATGCGGGTGCCAGAGAATTTTTGATCGAAAACACAGACGGACATGAATGGATGCTGGTAAGAGCAAGCAGCGCTGCGCCGTTGTTCAAGCGGCAGTTAAATGCAGTAACTTTTCTTGATCACGTAAACGCAGTCGGGAAATGGACGGCGACGCTGGAGCTGAAAAATGCAGACACCCGAATTAAAAAAAGTGATTTCATTTTCAATCTGGAACGCATTGAGGGTGAATATGGAAGCAACGCATCGCCCGACAGTTTGACGGGAGAACCACTGCTGGTTCAACCCGGGGATGAAGTTATCTTTAACTATAAGAATGCCAGACAACCCGCATTTCGCCTGAATATAACCATAGCACCCGATTCAGCGCTGACTTCATGCTATGTGGGCGCATTGTACCTGGGAAGCAAATATGGCATTAATACAAAGCTCATTCGAAGTGATAACAGCCGCCTTCTCAAAAACGCGAATCCGTTGCAGCTTTCATATGTTATTGCGGACCGCATCAGCACTACAATTCCTCTGACAAGAGACAAACGGTTTGATCAGTATAATATCAATGAAGTCACTGATTATCTTAAAATAGTGGTGTCTTCAAATATCCTTGATCTCGACCGGTACGCGCAGGAATCGCTGCAACTGGATACGCAGTTTGTTGACCGGCATAGGGAAATTGGCGAGGAGGAGGCACTTGAAACAGCGCAGACCGACTGGACAGTTTTCGATTTCAAATTCCGCATCGTTGGATCCAGCAAGGAACAGACGCTGGATCCGGGTATTACGACATATTTTCCTGCATTTTCTATCGATGTTCCGGAAGGATTCAGTGCCAAAGCCTTTGCCGTGACAGGAGAAGATATACAGCGGAAACTGAAAAAAGCCGGGATGCGCGGGATCAATGCGGAGGCAGACGCGATCATATCCAGTATGGTGCTGCCCGAAATTGTATGGGGTGAAAATGTTACTGAAAATGCTTTTTCAAGTGGCTTGGGTTTACCCACCGATAGTCAGGTTCAGGTCCTGGAACTACGTTCACTGAACGGAGAGCCGCTGCAACTTCCTGCCGGTAAGTCAATCATTATAAAACCGTCGAAAACGCAGCATTTAACGCGTTCTGTGGACGAGGCTTTGGAAGAAGTAATCATTCCAATCGGTTTCGATGAAACATCGCAGTTATTCTTCCCATTGGGCTCCTCGGATGCCGACGGCAATATTCATATCGATTTTTTGCCTTCTGAAACCGACGGCCTGATCCAGGGCGATGGTCCATTGGAGCGGAGCCTGGGCGGATCATTCAAAATGTTTTTTAGAAAATTATTCCGAAAGAAATCAGGGATCAACAACTTGACATTGTATGGCTTTCGTGCAGATGGCACCTGGGAGCGGTTGGAAGACAACCCATCCAAAATGGAGCGGATCATAAAAGCGAAAGCCGGGTCCCGGGTGTTGCTGCTGATTCACGGCCTTACCGGCGACACCCGCCATATGGTTTCAGCCCTTGAAGCTTTGCAGGAATTATCCGAAGAGGCTTCCTTCGTTCTGACGTACGATTACGAAAATCTCTCAACGCCCATTGATAAAGCTGCCCAGGAATTACATAAACTCCTCTCAAGTGCTGGATTTGGCAAGATAGAAATGCCCAAAATCACCATTATAGCGCATTCCCAGGGCGGATTGCTGGCACGCTGGCTGGTTGAAAAGGAGCAGGGGAATATTTACATAAATCACCTTATTCTGGTGGCAGCAGCAAGTTCCGGATCAGAGCTGGCCAAACTGGTTTCTTCCGTTTTTGGAATGCTTACCCATGCCATTAATGTGACAGGCCCGATCAAGTTTGCGATTTCCGGATTATCATTTTTGCTCAAAGCACTCAAAGCCGATCCAGGCCGGACCTTGAAGGACACCAAGCCTGACTCCGAATTTATAGGCAGGTTAAAGACCTCCCGCCAGCCCGCCGGTGTCAGGTATAATGTGGTGGCCGGAGATACTGCTTTAATTGGATCTGCGTATGACGGAGACGACCCGTTCTTGAAAAAGGTAAAGGAGGCATTAGTCAAAAAAGTGTTTTTCCCGGGACTGACATTCACGCTTTACGATGGCCAGCCGAACGACTTTGCGGTGACCATTGAAAGCATGAACGCGATAGACGGCTACGATGCAACAACCCACACCCGCACCATAGCCAGCACGCATCTGGCCTATTTCCGTGAAAAGCGGGCGCAAAGCCAGTTGCTTGATTTTCTCAGGGAACCCGCCTGATTACGGGCAGACGCTCCTGATGTTCGATTAAGTTTTTCTAATTCAAAACCAACTCATTTCCGATGTCAACAGGATATTCATTACATATTGGTCTTAACAGGGCCGATGTAGCACATTACGGAGACATGCCGGAGTTGAAGGCAGCTGTCAACGACGCTTTGTTCTGGGAGTCCTTTGCCATAGGCCTTGGCTATACCACCAGTAAACTGCATGACGAATACGCCACATCGGACGCGGTCAAGCACGCGCTCAACTCCTATGCGACACAGATGGTTGCGGGCGATATTCTGCTATTAACCTACGCGGGTCATGGCGGGGAACTGGCCAATGATAAACCAGCAGGTTTTGATAATGAACAAAATGATCAGACCTGGTGCTTATATGACCGTCAGTTACTGGATGATGAGCTTTACGAAGCCTTTGAAAAATTCTCAGAAGGCACGCGGATACTGATCGTTTCGGACAGTTGCCACGCTGGCACAATAACAAGAGACGGAGAACTTGACCTCAGTAAAATACTTGCCAATGGCATGGAACGAGCTGCAATGACGGGAGGAGCAAGATCCCGGAAATTAGATACGAATGTTAAAAAAAGGATCTATGTCAAGTTTGGAGAAAGCATTTATAAACCAATCCAAAAGAAATATCAGACTAAGGCCCAGGGATCACAGGTAAAAGCTTCGGTAAAATTACTCGCCGCATGCCAGGATGACGAAACAACGCTGGATGGGGAAAACAACGGTATTTTCACCGAAGCATTCATAGAAATCTTTAAAGATCCTGCTTACAAAGATGCCAATTGTGAAATGCTCATTGCGGCCGTTCAGCAGCGCTATTTCATGCCCCGGCCCAACTTTTTTCAATATGGAGGCATTATCCCTGCATTTGAACATTATTTCCCGTTTACCATCAACATTCCCGACGCCGATCAGGTGAAAGGTTTTCGAAAGCCACGTCTTCAAAAAAAGGAAACAGCCAGGATTAGTTTTGAGCGTGAAGCACCCTGGGATATGCTTACCTTAAAAAAACCGGCCGTCCTCACGATTGACCTGCCTGTTGCGCTGGCCGGCGATTATTTTCCTGGAAAGGATGCGGTAGTACTCAGCAATGTTGTGAAAGGCAGCAGGCAGGTAACGACTTTGGAATTTCCAGGGATTCCTAATGAACATGCATGGTCAGTTGTCCATGCCATCCAAACGGAGCTGGACAGGCTGGGGCATGATGCTATCGTAGAGCCGGTATTGAGTTTGGCTCCGGCCCAAAATGGCGCGGTCAGCCGGGAAGGGGATATCAACAATCCCGATTACATTAAGGAATGGCCGCCATCGCTAAACCAGGGTGAACCTGACGCAAGGATGGGTTGGCATCTGGACGAAAAACATTCGCAGCTTGCCAAGGCCCACGCATTTGTACAGACGCACAGGCCCGGTGCGCATATCCGGGTTGGCCATTTGGACACCGGCTTTATCGAAGGCCACGTCGCCAGACCCTTAAATCTCAACACAACCCTTGCCAGAAGTTATGTTTCCGGAGAAGACCCAAATCAGGCCATCGACAAAAGCGCCTCTGGCCAGGATGGGCACGGACTGGGAACTATGACGCTCCTTGCAGGAAATAATGTGACAAAATCAGCTACATTCGATGAATTTGAAGGCTTTGTTGGCGGGATACCGTTCGCGGAAGTGGTGCCAATCCGCATTTCCGAATCTGTTGTGATTATGAACAGTGAGAACTTCTGCAATGCATTAGAGTATGCCGTTGAAATCGGTTGCGAGGTTGTAACGATGTCTATGGCGGGCAAACCCAGCAAGAAAATGGCAAGGGCAGTTAATGATGCATATGATGCAGGACTGGTGATCGTATCCGCCGCCAGTAACTGCTGGTACAAAGGCGCCGGTGCGCTGCTGCCCAAATGCGTTATGTTTCCCGCTGCGTATGAGCGGGTAATTGCCGCCACGGGCGCAATGTATGACCATCAACCTTACGATGTCAATTTCATTCAGCAGGCCAGGTTTAACATTGGGACTAAATATATGCAGGGTTCCTGGGGCCCGGCTTCCCGCATGACGCGCGCATTGGCCGCGTACACGCCTAACACGCCGTGGGCATCCACAGCCATTCCATTTCTCCGAAGCGGGGGAGGAACATCTTCGGCAACACCCCAGGTCGCTTCGGCTGCGGCGCTCTGGATCGCATATCACCGCGATGAGCTCGAACAAAAGGGTTATTACAAACCCGGTCATCAATGGAAAAAAGTGGAAGCCGTTCGCAATGCGCTGTACACCGCGGCTGCCAAGGGTGAAACTTTTACCGAATGGCAGAAATATTATGGCAATGGTATCCTCCGCGCTTTCGATGCGCTGCTGGTTGGCGTGCCGGATGCAGCCGATTTGCAACCATCGCCAGAAGCAGAAAGCAGCCTTTTTGGCATTGGTGAAACAATAGGCGCTTTCTTTAAAAACCGAAAGTTGTTCCGAAGTGAAGCGGTAAAGCCATCAGTCGAAGCATTGACGGCCGAACTGGTAGATCTCCTTCAAACGGATCCGGAATTTTACCGTCTGTATTCGGTAATTAACTTGACAGACCCAATCAGTTGCGCTGCGCATATCAATAATGACGAATTTAAGTCGAAGGTCATAAAATCGCCCTATGCTTCACCTTATCTGAAACAGGCGATGATTGACTAACCTCACATCAAACTATGATATCCCAATTTCCGATAACTCTCGAACTGCTCCTCTGTGAAAAACTGGTCAGAGGTTGGTTGCTGGGGGAGGAACGTTGCGGCTACCGCGACTGCTGACGAGATCACAATCAATGCAAATGCAGTGTATTTATTACCGAAACGCTGATGCCGCTGATAATTGCCGGCGTAGGCGATGGCCACAATGCAAACAAGTGCGACCACTGCGGGCGCCCCGAAGATCAGTAACTTGTCCGTGAGCAGGTAAGTTTCTTTCGCAACCTTGTAAAGCCAGGTCGATAAGAAAAACGCGGACACAAGTGCAGGGTCAGGAACGAAGCGGTCGCTAGCGCCAATTATTTGTCGAAGTATTACTCAAAAAGTCGCGCAAAGTGATTTTCCAGATGGCTGCGCATGGCATTCCTCAACTGCTCCGAATTGCCGGTTTCTATAATGTCAACAAGGCCTTTATGCGAAACAAAGTTTGCATTAGCCGAGTACTTGCGGAGCAGCCCGCTTTTGTGCACATAATCAAACACAGGCAAAAGCATCCGCTGAAATTTCTTCATTGTCTCATTGCGGGTAATCTCGTAGAGTTTGCCATGAAACGCAATTTCATGCTCGATCTGGAAAAGCATCCGGTCTGAGGAAGACGGCTCGTTTTCGACCAAAACCTTCAAAGCAGCAATGTCTTCCGATGTCACCCGCTCCATAATGAAGTCGGCCATCCCGATTTCAAGCGACAGGCGCATTTCAAAAATTTCCTTCAATGTATTATCATCCAGGATCTTCGGGTTCATGCTTTTTTCAAGAATAGAAACCAGGTCCGGGCTCGTGATCACAGCCCCGCGATGTTTTTTGGATTCCACCAGACCCATCAGCCGCAGCCGCAGCATAGCTTCCCGAACGACAGTCCGGCTCACCCCAAGCGATTGTGCCAGTTCCAGTTCTTTCGGAATGGAGTCGCCCACTTTAAAATCCTTCTCGATAAATAGTGCGATCAGGTTACTCTCTACTTTGTCCACCAGCGAGCTTGTATCGATGCTCTTGATGCTTTGAAAAATGTCGTTCATTAAACGGTTAAAGTATTATGTATGACAAAAATGGCGGTTTTCATTCAAACTGCAACCAGTTTTTTTATTATCAATTTAAGATCATAAAAAATAATTTTCACAAGATGCTTGCAATCAACATCCTAATCGCTTTACCTTTATTATGTCATACATAATACATATTCTTAAACTTAACTCTTTATGAAATTGAACATTACGCGGTTAAAAGTGTTGCTAAGCCTCGCTGGAATGCTCCTGGCGATGGGTTTGCAGGCGCAGTCGACCAGGTTGCTCACCGGAAAGGTGATATCCGGGGACGACAAGCAAGGTCTTCCAAATGTTACCGTGTTACTCAAAGGAAAAAATGTCGCCGCAGAAACATCTGTCAACGGTGACTATGCGATACAGGCGGGTGCCGGTGATGTAATCCAATTCAGAATGGTTGGCTACGTGATCCAGGAAGTGCCGGTTGGCGTTTCGGAAACATTGGATATTGTGCTGCAACCGGATGTGTCGGCGCTCAACGAAGTTGTTGTAACGGGTTACGGTTCGGCCAGTCGCGCCAAGATCACCTCATCCATTGCCAAGCTGGATTCCAAAGTGTTGGAAACGGGCATGCGTTCCAATCCTGCTCAGGCGCTTGCCGGGACGATTGCCGGTGTGCGCGTAGCGACGTCAACGGGTCGCCCGGGATCGGTGGCCAGCATTACATTGCGAGGAGGAACCAACTTCGACGGCAGCGGAAGCCCGCTCATCGTGGTGGACGGGCAGGTGAGAGGCTCATTAAGCGACATTAACCCGGATGATATTGAAAGTATGGAAGTGTTGAAGGATGCCTCTGCCACAGCCATTTACGGGGCACGTGCCAGCAATGGTGTGGTTCTGATCACTTCAAAAAGAGGAAAAGCAGGATCGTCATCCATTACATTCAAATCCAAAACCGGGATCAACTTCCTGAATGTTCCTTATGACTATCTCAACGCAGCAGATTATATCAAATGGACGCGGATGGGTGTAGTGGAAGCGATCAAGAATGGCGTGACCACATCCTCGCTGCTCAGCGGCGTAGGTCCGCGCGGAACAGGAAACCTGTATAAGGATGCAAATGGAGCCATTTTGGACGGAAACTACGATTCGCGCGCGATATGGAGCACGATGCGTCTGACCGACCAAAACCGTGAGTTGCTGAATGCAAACGACGGCTGGAAAACGATGAAAGACCCCATCAAAACCAATGAATCAGGTGCCTATGATCCCAAC